>JBIOTP010000084.1:0-2804 GCA_044865965.1 Solirubrobacteraceae bacterium | reverse complement strand
CGCCGACGCAGCCGCTGGAGGTGGCGGTCGAGGGCGGGTCGGGGTGGCGCGCGCAGAACGCGTTCGCGCTGAGCTGGCGCAACCCGCCGCAGGGGTTCGCGCCGATCGCCGGCGCCGGCTACCGCGTTTGCCCGAGCGTGCCCGCGGACGCGGACCGCCAGACGCGCGAGCGCGCCGAGGCGAAGTGTCAGACCGGCACGCGGATGGGCTCGAGCCTCACCCGAATCAAGGATCTCAAGCTGCCCAGCCCGGGCCTGTGGGACCTGCGGATGTGGTTGATCGACTCCGCGGGCAATCAGCAGCCCGCAAGCGCGGTCGAGATCAAGGGGCTCGGCTACGACGACACCCCACCCGCGGGCGTCGCGTTCACCAGCCCCGACCCCCAAGACCCCGCGCGCGTGCACGTCCAAGCCACCGACGACGTCTCCGGAATCGCGTCCGGGACGGTCGAGGTCCGCCGCGACGGCCAGGACGCCTGGCAACCCTTGGCGACCGAGGTCACCGCCGGCGGGTTGAGCGCGTTCATGGACGACGAGACGCTGCCGAAGGGCCTCTACTTCCTGCGCGCGCGCGTCGTCGATCACGCCGGGCTGGAGGCCTCCAACGACCGCACCGCCGACGGCCAGCCTGCACTCGTCAAGCTGCCCGTCAGGCTCGCCAGCCGCATCACCGCCGGCCGCCGCGGCAAGCGCAGCTGCCGCGACCACGGCCAGCGCCGCCACTGCCGATACCGGCTGGCCCGCAAGCCGCGGGTGCGGGTCGGGCGCGCGACCCGCCTCTACGGCCGCCTCACGGTCGCGGGCCAGGCGATGCCCGGCGCGCCGGTCGAGGTCTGGCGGCGGATCGAGCTCGACGGCGCCCCCTGGGTCCGCCTCGCCACGCTCACCACGTCGCGCACCGGCCGGTTCACGTACCGGGCGCGGCGCGGACCGGCGCGCGCGATCCGCTTCCGCTATCCCGGCACGCCACAGATCCGCGGCCGCAACGGCGACGTCGCCCTGCGCGTGCGCGCCAGCGCGACGCTGCGCCCGAACCGGCGGACGGTGATCAACGGCGAGTACGTCACCTTCCGCGGGCGCCTCAACGGCGGCTGGATCCCACCGGCCGGGGCGCTCGTCGAGCTCCAAGTCCGCACCCGCGGGCAATGGCGCACCTTCGCCCAACCGCGCGCGAACCCCCGGACCGGCCGCTACGCCTACCGCTACCGCTTCGAGACCGTCCGCGGCCGCGCCAGCTTCAAGTTCCGCGCCAGAGTGCGCAAACAGCCCGGCCTTCCGTTCACGACCGGCACCTCGCGCGCGGTACGCGTCCGCGTCCGCGGCCTATGACCGCACCCGCCCCGCCAGGTCCGCAACTCCCCCGCCCGCACGGTTATCGTGCGGGCAGGGGTGCACCAACCGATCAGGAGACGCCGCCCATGACCCGCACACTCGCCCGCCTCAGGGCCCGCCTGAGCTACGCCAACATCACCGCCACGCTCGCGCTCTTCACCGCCCTCGGCGGCACCAGCTACGCCGCCGCCAGCCTCGCCCGCAACAGCGTCGGCCCAACCCAGATCCGCAGCAACGCCGTCGGCAGCAGCGAGATCCGCCGCAACGCCGTCGCCAGCAGCGAAATCCGCGACCGCAGCGTCCGCCTCGGCGACATCTCCACCCGCGCCCGCAACGCTCTCCGCGGTCCGCAAGGCCCCGCCGGACCCACCGGCGCCACCGGACCCGCCGGGCCCGCAGGAACCGCAGACCGCGCAGCAATCAACTCCGGCGGTGGCAAGGTACTCGGCACGGCACGCGATAACGTCATTCACCCAGGCGGGTCCAACGAGTACACCGTCGAGTTCACACATGACGTCAGCTCGTGCGTTTACGCGGCGACTCTGGCGGCCGTGCAGAACGGTCCGACGCTCGAGCAGCCCCGGGCGGGGCGGATCACCGTCGCCTCGGCCGGCGGCGCCAGCGTGCTCGTGAAGACCTACGACGCCGCAGGGACCCCGACTCCGGCGCCCTTCCACCTGCTCGTCTCCTGCTGACACCCGCGGGCGCCGCCGCCCAGGCGGCGGCGTCCCGGCGAGGCGTCTGCACGTAGCGACACCTGCCGCGGCCTCTCGATCCCCAAGCCAGGCCGCGCACCGCCGCCGACGACGCTCGAATTCAACCGTCGGCCACCGGCCTTCGCGTCGCCCTTGACGCGCCGTTTGTTCTCTGGTGCGGTCGGGCGGTGCGTCGTGCCGGTACGCGCGACGGGGAGTCCCCTTGACGCCGCCCGATCGAGCGGGTCAGCGGCGGCGCTGAGCACCCCCCGACAGCATGGGCGAAGACTCGGTTGTCCTTTCCGGCGGCTCGGCGGGCTTACAGGGTGTGAGCCGTTCTGCGTCCGTTCCCGAGGACATCTTCGAGGCTCTCGCGCGCGAGCACCCGCACGCGAACCCGAGCGCAGACGAACCTGACGGGACCGCCCAGCGCGCCCGCGCCCGCGGACGCGGACCCCACGGGCACGCCGCCGCCCCTGCGCCGCGGAGCGCTCCGCGGCGCGGGCGGCGGCACGGCGCCGCGGGACGAAGGCGCGCACGCGGTCTCGCGGTCCTGGCCGCGACGTCGTTGCTCCTCGCCGGCGCGCTCGCCGCGTCCCTGCTCGCCGACGCTCCCGAACCCGAAACGAAGACACCACCGACGTCCAGTCGCGTTCAGACGGACACGCCGTCGCCTGCGAGCACGACGGGCGGCGCGGATCGTGCTCGGCATCCCGCCGCGCGCCGACAGCGCCGCCCGCCGGCGAACCGGGCACGCGGCCGCGAGCGTCGCGCTCGT
>JBIOTP010000083.1:0-22490 GCA_044865965.1 Solirubrobacteraceae bacterium | reverse complement strand
GGTCCGGGCGCCGCGGCGGAGCCTAGTGGCGCATGAACGGATCGACGTACACGTCGTCGATCTGCCAGCGGCCAAGCCAGCCCAGCGGGGTGAAGCGCAGCTGGATCGGCGCGGCGGTCACCGTCGTCTTGGGCGTGAACAGCGAGATCGGGGCGAACCCGGTGGGCTTCCACGCCGTGCCGTCCGCGTAGTAGTAGAGCGACTTGACGCTCTTCACGTCGCCCTTCTCGTCGAGGAACAGCACCTCCATCTTGAGCAGCGAGTACCGGCTGCCGGAGTTGCGGGCGAACAGCCGGTAGAACGGGTACGTCTCGTCGATGCAGATCGGCGCGCTGACGGCGCGGCTGCCGGCCGGGAGGCTGAGCGAGCGCTCGCCGGCTCCGCCGACGTTGTACGGCTCGTTGCCGGGCACGACCGTCGCGCCGCCGGTGAGCGTCCAGCCGCTCAGGTCGGCCTCGAAGCTGCCACCGGGCAGCGGGGTGTAGAGGGCGTTGTCGCCGAACGGCGCGAACGCCTGAGAGAGCGTGGGCGACGGATTGCAGTCGAGCGGATTCCCGACCGTGGCGGCCTGCGCCGGCGCGGCGCAGGCGAGCGCGGCGCCGGCCGCGATCGCGGCCACGCGGCCACGCCGCCAGGCGGTGAGAAGGAATGGCATTAGCGGTGGACCTCCGTGTCTTTGAAACCCCGTGCCCCCGTGGCACGAGTTCAGCTCTCGGAATCCGGCAACCGGGCCATCTCGCGGCGCGAGACCCCTGGCTTTGCGTCCCCGCCTCGCGACGGGTTTGCCATGGACAGCTTCCGCTCCAGGGATCGGCCGGACTCCCGCGTCCTGGAGGGCATCGGAGCACCGGATCGACGCATGGTCGAGACCGCGTCCGGGGCGGCGGGCTCAAGGCGCGCGCGGATGCGCCGAACCACTGCACATGGCCACTGCCGAGGGCACCTCCATGCCTGCGCTGGAACCGGACCGCGTCCCGGCGGATGGCGCGCGCCTCGGCCCGGCCGCGGGGCTGCCGGCCTGGCGGGAGGTGGTCGTCGAGGCCACGGCCAGCGGCGCGTTCCTGCTCGTCGCCACGGTGATGGCGATCGCGCTCGGCGGCCCGGCCGACGTCGCGCTCGCGGCGTGGCTGGGCCTCATCTGCGCGCTGTTGGCGCGCGTCGAGTTCGAGGTCGGCGACGGCCTCACGCGGCCGCTGCAGCTCGCGCTGATGCCCATGCTGGTGCTGCTGAACCCCAAGCTGGTGCCGCTCGTCATGGTCGGCGCGGTGCTGGTCGCGAAGCTGCCGGAGATGCTTCGAGGGCGCCTGCCCGGCCGCACTGTGCTGTTCGGGATCGGCGACTGCTGGTTCGCCGTGCCGCCCGCGCTCCTGCTCGCGCTGACCGGCTGGCCGGCCGCCCTGCCGGCTCAGGCCGCGCTCGTCGCGGCGGCCGTCGCGAGCCAGTTCGCGGGCGACCTCGCGGTCTCCTCGCTGCGCATGCGCATCGGCCTCGGCATCGACCCGCGCATCCATCTGCGCGCGATCGGCTGGCTCTACATCGTCGACTCGCTGCTGACGCCGGTCGGCCTGCTGGCCGCAGCCGCGGGCAGCGCGCATCCCGTAGCGGTCGCCGGGGTGCTCCCGCTCGCCGCGCTGCTGAGCATCTTCGCCCGCGAGCGCAAGGGCCGCATCGCCGCCGCCATGGAGCTGCAGCGGCTCGCCGAGGAGAGCGGGGAGCGCCTCCAGACGATCCTGGGCAACTCCTCGGACCTCATCGTCATCCTGGACCGCGACGGCACGCTGCGGACCCTCACGGGCTCGGTGGAGCCGATCCTCGGCGCCGAGTGGGAGGCCGCGCAGGGGACGCCGATGATCGAGCGCGTGCACCCCGACGACGCGGCGACCGTCGCCGCGTTCCTGTCCGCGGTGGCCGCGAAGGCGACCGGCGAGTCGCAGGAGGGCGAGTGGCGGATGCGTCACGCCGACGGCTCCTTCCGCCACATCGCCGCCGTCGCGACGAACCTGCTCGACGACCTGCGCGTCGAGGCGATGGTGATCACCGTCCGCGACGTCGAGGCCCGCAAGGCCTTCGAGGAGCAGCTGCGCCACCGGGCGTTCCACGATCCGCTCACGGGCCTGGCGAACCGCGCGCTGTTCTACGACCGCGTCGACCACGCGCTCCAGCGCGCCGGGCGCGACGACTCCGCCGTGGCGGTGCTGTTCGTGGATCTCGACGACTTCAAGCCGGTCAACGACCGCTTCGGCCACGCCGCGGGCGACGAGCTGCTCAAGGAGGTCGCCCGCCGCATGACCGCCTCCGTTCGCGCCGCCGACACCGCCGCGCGGCTCGGGGGCGACGAGTTCGGCGTCCTGCTCGAGGGCGGCCACGGGCCGGCCACGGCCGTCGGCGCGGGCGAGCGGCTCGTCGAGACGCTTCGCCAGCCGTTCCTGGTCGGCGACGAGCCGGTCGCCCTGTCGGCGAGCGTCGGCGTGGCGGTCAGCGCCGCCGACGACCACAGCGCCGAGGAGCTGCTGCGCAAGGGCGACCTCGCCATGTACGCGGCCAAGCGCAACGGCAAGCGCCGGCTCGAGGTCTATGCGTCCGTGCTGGAGGAGGTCAACGCCGGCCTGGCCGGGGACGGCCGCGGGTCCTGGTTCACCGGCCGCGACGAGCAGCGCGAGGAGATCCTCTCGGTGCTCAGCGACCCCGACGCCCTGGAGATGGTCTTCCAGCCGATCGTCGACTTGCGCACCGGCCGCGTCGCCGGCTACGAGTCGCTGTCGCGCTTCCACCGCGCCCCCCGGCGCGGTCCCGACGTCTGGTTCGCCCAGGCGCACCGCTGCGGCCTCGGCTACGCGCTCGAGGCGCGCGCCGTCGAGCTCGCCCTGGCCGCTCCCGGGCGGCCCGCCGGGACCTACCTGACCTTGAATCTCTCGCCCTCGTCGCTCGTGGCCGAGGAGGTGCAGCGCGTGCTGCCCGAGCGCCTCGACGATCTCGTCATCGAGATCACCGAGCACGAGCTCGTCTCCGACGATCCCGCCATCACCGCCGCCATCGCGGCGCTGTGCGAGCGCGGCGCGCGGCTCGCGGTCGACGACACCGGGGCCGGCTACGCCGGCCTCACGCACGTGATGCGCCTGACCCCCGACGTCATCAAGCTCGACCGGGCGCTCACCAGCGGCGTCGACGGCGACCCCGTCAAGGCCGCCCTCATCGGCTCCTTCGTCGGCTACGCGCGCGACATGCAGGCCGTGATCTGCGCCGAGGGGATCGAGACCCTCGAGGAGCTCACCCGCCTGGCCGACCTCGACGTCGCCTTCGGCCAGGGCTACCGCCTGGCCCGCCCGGCCCCGCCGTGGGCCGACGTGGACGCCGAGGCGGCGGAGATGTGCGTCACGGCGTCGCGTGCGACGCTCGACGGCGGGACGCTCCACGACGGCGGCCTGGAGCTGCTCGCCGCGCGCCTCGCCGAGGTCTCCAGCCCCGGCGAGCTCGCCGGCTGCCTGACGGCGATCGCGGGCGAGCTGCACGCCGACGAGGTGCGGATCGTCGAACCCGACGCCGACGACACCCGCCCGTTCACAACCGAGCTGCTCGCCGGCGACCCCACCGCCGCTCCCGAGCAGGTCGCCGCGCTGCGCGCGCGCGGGTATGGCTCCCGCCTCGCGCTCACGGTCATGAGCGACCGCGCGCCGATCGCCGTGCTCGAGGCGTACTCGCGCCGCGAGCGCCCGTGGACGCGGTTCGAGATCGGCCGCGCCCGCATCATCGGCCACCACCTCGGGCCGATCCTCGAGCGCAGCCACCAGCCGGTCGGGCTCCTCGCCCGAGCGGCATCGCCGAACCCGTAATGTGGATGGCGGCACAGCGCCGCCGGCCGTGAGAGGATCGCCGCGTGCGCGAGGATGCCGAGCTGGTGGCGGCGCTGCGGCGCGGGGAGGAGGCGGCGTTCGCCGAGCTGCTGGATGCCTGGGGCCCGGCGCTGCTGCGGCTCGCGCGGCTGCACGTGCCGAGCCAGGCGGTCGCCGAGGAGGTCGTGCAGGAGACGTGGCTCGCCGTCCTGCGCGGCCTGCCGGGCTTCGAGGGCCGCTCGTCGCTGCGGACGTGGGTGTTCTCGATCCTGCTGAACCTGGCCCGCACGCGCGGGCAGCGCGAGCGGCGCGTGCTGCCGTTCGCCGCCCTGCGAGAGCGCTGGGAGCGCGGCGGCCCGGCGGTCCCGCCGGAGCGCTTCCAGGGCCGCGGCGGGGAGCGGCCGGGCTGGTGGGCGGCGCCGCCGGCGCGCTGGGCCGACCCGCACGAGCAGCTGGAGACCAAGGCCGCGCATGCCGCGCTGCAGGCGGCGATCGGAACGCTGCCGCCCCGCCAGCGGGAGGCGCTGGTCCTCCGCGACGTGCTGGGGCTTGGCGCGGAGGAGGCCTGTAGCGTCATGGGCGTGAGCGACGGCAACCATCGCGTGCTGTTGCATCGCGCCCGTTCGAAGGTGCGGCTGGCGCTCGAGCGCCATCTCGCTGGCGAGGCGGTCGCGACATGACCTGCCGGGAGCTGGTGGAGCTGGTCACCGACTATCTCGAGGACCGTCTGAGCGCGCGCGAGCGCGAGCGCTTCGAGGCTCACCTCGCCGCATGCCCGGACTGCCGCGAGTACGTCGAGCAGGTGCGCCACACGCTGTGGGCGCTGGGCCGGCTGCCCGAGGCCGGCCTGTCCCCCAGCGCACGCGAGGACCTGCTGGAGGCGTTCCGCGGCTGGCGCGGGTGACTTAGCGCAGCACGAGCCGGCTCGACATCACCGGCTGTCCAGGAACTGGACCGACTCGGCCGTCAGCGACCACGTGTCGAACGCCTCGCCGTTCGACGTCGCGGCGCCGGCTGCGGCCGGGCCCGCTCGGTCTCCTCCGGGGCGTGCCCGTGCGCGCGCGTGCGCTTCATGGCGCGTCGAACCTATACGTCGCGGGGCGGGCCGTCAGCCGGCCGCGACATCGAGGCTGTCGGCGCGGGTGGCGACGATCCGCGAGGATCCGAAGTCCGGTCCGAACTGCGAGGCGGGGGCGGCCTGCTCGTGGTTGCACCGGAGCACGACGGTGCCCGGCGCCGGCAGGTCGACGGCGGCCTCGGGGGCGAACACCGCGCCGCGGGCCGCGCCGGTCTGGGTTCCCAGCGCGACCACCTGCGCCGGCTCCGGAGCGTTGCCGTCGACCAGCAGGAGGCAGCGGAAGGTCGCGCCCGTGCCGTCATAGAGGCCGTTCGTCACCGACGACAGCCACGATCGCCATGTTCCTTGCCACGCACGCGATTGTCGGCGCCTCCGTGCGGGCGGACAATCGGGAGCCGACCCCGAATTTTTCGAGCCGCCCCCGAGCGAGCCTCGGGTCCTGCCGGCTGCTCATCTCGCGGGGGTAAGCTCACGCCGTCCGTGCTTCCCGTCGCCCCGTCTCCGGGCTCGTCCGCAGCCGACCGGCTGACCGTGCTCGTCACCGGCGGAGCCGGGTTCATCGGGTCCCATGTGGTCGACCGGCTGCTGGCCGCCGGGCACCGGGTGCGCATCTTCGACCTGCGATCGTCGCCCCACCATCCGCCGTCGGTCGCGGCGACGGTCCGGGGGGACCTGCGGGATCTGCCTCGGCTGACGGAGGCGATGCGCGGCTGCGACGCGGTGATCCACCTGGCCGCCGTCGCGGACGTCGACGAGGCGCAGGCCGAGCCCGTGGAGGCGGAGGCGCGCAACGCGCGGGGCACGCTGCACGTGCTCGAGGCGGCCCGCCGCTGCGGTGTCCGGCGGGTCTTGTACGCCTCGACGATCTGGGTGTACTCGGACACCCCAGGCGAGCGCCCGGTGGAGGAGATGCCGCTGCACCCGCCGGCGCACCTCTACACCGCGACGAAGCTGACCGGCGAGCTGTACTGCCACTCGTATGGCGAGCTGTATGGGGTCGAGCACACCGTCCTGCGGTTCGGGATCCCCTACGGGCCGCGCGCCCGCCCCGCGGCGGTCGTGCCGGCGTTCGTGGCCCGGGCGCTCGCCGGCCAGCCGCTCGTCATCGCCGGCGACGGGCGGCAGTCGCGCCGCTTCGTGTACGTCGAGGACCTCGCGGATGGAGTCGTCCGCGCGCTGGCGCCCGCGGCCGCCAACCGCACCTACAACCTCGTCGGCGAGGAGGACATCACGGTGGCCGAGATCGCCGCGGCGGTGGCGGAGGTCGTCGGCGACGTCCGGATCGAGCACGTGCCCGGCCGGACCGGCGACTTCGCGGGCGCGCCGGTGAGCGGCGAGCGGGCAGCGCGTGAGCTCGGCTGGCGGCCGACGACGCCCTTCCGCGAGGGCCTCCGCCGCTATGTCGATTGGCACCGCGCCACGACGGAGCCGGAGGGCGTCGCGCACCGGCGGGAGATCGCGGCCGCGCGCGCCCTGGGGCTCCTGGTCCGCCGCGGCGCGGTCGCGCTGGCGTGGGCGGCGGCGGCGGCCGCGGTCCTGATCGGGCTCGCCTCGCTGTCTCCGGTCGACGGCGCCCTCGACCGCGACGTGGTGTTCGCGGACACGCTCGTCGTCCTGCTCCCGCTGATACTCACGGCCGGCTTCGCGTGGGATGCCGCCGGAGGCCGCCGGCTGCGCGCGTCGCTGTGGACGATCTCCGCCTTGTGCGCCGCGACGGTGGTCTCACCGTGGCCGCCGATGGTCGACCGCGTCGGGCACGCGCACACCGTGCTGCTCGGACTCCTCGCGATCACCGCCGCGCTCGCCGCCCGCCTCGCCGGGCCGAGCCCGCTCCTACGTCTGTGGCCGGCGACGGCGGGAGAGTGACCGGCGCCGGACCGCCCGCGGACCTCGGGCGCTTCGCGATCGGCTTCGACCAGCGCGACCGGGCGCGCCTGCACGCGCTCTGGGACGAGGTGATCGACTCCCAGCAGTGGTCGGAGGGCCCCGTGACGAGGGCGTTCGAAGCGGCCTGGGGCGCGTGGAACGGTCTGGGCTCGGTGGCGTTCTCGAGCTGGGCCGGGGCCGCGCTCGCGGCGCTGCACTTCGCCGGCGTCGCGGGCGAGACCGTGCTGTGCCCGTCCAACACGTTCATGGCGACGCCGCTGTCGGTGCTGCACGCCGGCGGGAGCGTGGCGTTCGTGGACTGCAACCGCGAGGACCTCTGCATGTCGTTCGCCGACTTCGAGGCCAAGGTCGCCCGGCATCGCCCGCGCGCGGCCTTCCTCGTGCACATCGGGGGCCACATCGCCTTCGACGTGGACCGGATCGCCGCGCTCTGCCGGGCCGAGGGCATCTTCCTCATCGAGGACTGCGCGCACGCCCATGGCGCGGGCTGGCACGGCCGCCGGCCGGGCTCGTGGGGGGACGCCGGCGTGTGGTCGTTCTACGCGACGAAGACCATCTCCACCGGCGAGGGCGGCATGCTGGTCTCCCGCCACGACGCACTGCTCGACTTCGCCCGCGCCTTCCGGAACTACGGCAAGCCCGAGCACGCGGTCGCGGGCCTGAGCTTCCGGCCGAGCGAGTTCACCTCCGCCGTCGGGCTCGTGCAGACGGAGCGCATGGACGAGATCGTCGCGTGGAAGAACGCCGCCGCCCGCCGGTGGCTGGATCCGGTGCATCCGGCGCGCCTGCGGCTGCCGGAGGGCATGGTCTCCGGGCTGTACAAGTACATCGTCTTCGATGCGCTCGAGCGGTCCACCGGCAAGGTCTACGACAGGCCCTGTCACCGCATCATGGGTCATCCCGACCACCTGCCGAACAGCGACTGGGTCGCCGCGCATCACTGGTGCGCGCCGCTCTACTACCGGGGATGACCGAGGTCGATCGGCGCGAACGTCAGCCCGCGCGCCGCGACCGTCTCGAGCACGAGCGGCAGCGCGGCCGCCGTGGCCCGCCACGAGTCGCGCGCGCTGTAGTGGTCCGCGTCGTGCAGCAGGAGGATGTCGCCGCCGCGCAGCTGCCGGGTGACGGTCGTCGCGATCGCCGCCGGCGTCGCTCCGCGGCGCCAGTCGCGCCCCCAGCGCGACCACAGCACCGGCGTCCAGCCGCGTGCCCGCACCGCGCGCAGGGCGGCGGGGGAGTAGACGCCGTAGGGGGGACGGTGCAGCGCGGGTTCTACGCCCGTCGCGGCGCCGATGGCGTCGGCGGCCCGCTCGAGGTCCCGGGCGAGCGCGCGCGGGGGCACGCGCAGGAGGTTGCGGTGGCGGTACCCGTGCACGGCGATCGAGTGGCCGGCGGCGGCGGTCTCCGCGGCGGGCGCCGGCCACCGCGCGACCTGCTCGCCGATCAGGAAGAACGTCGCCTGCACGCCGGCCCGGGCGAGGGCCTCCAGAACGGCAGGCGTCCCCTCCGGATGCGGCCCGTCATCGAAGGTCAGCGCAACCGTGCCGGGGCGCGCTGAGCGGGTGCGGATGCGCAGCGCGGCCGCCGCCGGCGGCGCGACCGGCGCCAGCGCGGGCAGCGACCAGATCGCGGCGGCGGTCGCCGCAAGGCCCGCGCTGGCCGGCCCGAACCGCACGGCATGGATCATGCCGCGTCGCGTGACGATAGGCGGGATCGTGCCGGGCCGCGCGACGGTAGGCGGGATCGTGCCGGGCCGCGGAGCGTGACGATGAGCGCCGGCGCGCTCGTGGGCGGCATCGTGCTCGCGGGGCTCGCCGCGAGCTGCTTCGACGGCGCGGTGGCGCTGCAGGCGCTCGAGACCCGCGCCGTGCCGACCGTGCGCGTCGGGATCGGCCTCCTGGCCGCGCTCGTCCGCCGTCCTCGCTGGCTGGCCGCCACGGCGCTCGCCGTGCTCGGCTGGCCGCTGCAGATCGCCGCGCTGACGCTCGCCCCGCTGACGGTCGTGCAGCCGGCGCTCGCGGTCGGCCTCCTGGTGCTGCTCGCACTCGGCACGCGATTGCTCGACGAGCCCGCGCGGGCGCGCGACGTGGCCGCTGCCGCGGCGATCGCGGGTGGGCTCGCGCTGCTCGCGTGGGCGGCGCCCGAGACCGAGCGGACACACGCCGGCGCCGTCGCGCTCGGCGGCGTACTCGCGGCGCTGGCCGCGCTCGCCGGCGCGCCATGGCTGCTCAGTGGCCCCGGCCGGCGGGCGCCCGGACTCGCGCTCGTGGTCGCCGCCGGGTGCGGGTACGCGGCGTCGGGGCTCACGTCCAAGCTGCTTGCGGATGCACTCGACGGCGGCGCGCCGGCCGCCGCGACGGCCTGGGCGGCGCTGACCGCCGCGGTCGCGGGCGTCGCGCTCGCCGACGAGATGGCCGCGCTCCAGCGCGTCCCGGCCGCGCGCGTGGCCACGGGCGCGTTCGCGCTGCAGACGATCGTGCCCGTGGTCTGTGCACCGCTGCTGACCGGCGAGCACTGGGGCCGCACGCCGGCGGGCGGCGGCGTCATCATGATCGGAGTGGCGCTCGTGGTGGCGGGCGGGATCGTGCTCGGCTCCGCTGCCGCAGTCGGCGGGCTGGTGGCGCGGTCCCACCTCGACTGAGCTCGAGCACGGCCTCGGCCGCGGCCGGCAGCGCCGCGAACGATGCGTCCGGCTCGCGCGGCGCCACCAGCGCGCGCCCGAGGGCGGCGGAGAGCTCCGCCGGGGTGGCCGCGACGCCGGCGAGGCCGGATCGCCGGTAGGCGCGATTGTTCAACCGGATGTGCCCGACGCCCCAGCCGTAGGAGATCGCACGGGTACCGCACATCTGCGCCTCCAGCACTGTCAGGCCGGCCGTCGAGTGCACGAGCGCGTCGGCGGCCGACAGCCACTCGCACATCCGGTCCGTGAATCCCTCGACCCGCGCGCGGGGCTCGGCGGCGAACGCGCGTGCGAGCCGGTCCCGCAGCGCGCCGTTGCTTCCGCACAGGCAGACGACGATCGCGCCGGGGCGCGCGAGCACCACCCGCGCCGCCCGCTCGAGGTCCCCGACGCCCCATCCGCCTCCGGAGACGACCACCACCGGCGCGTCCGCCGGCAGGGCGAGGCGCGCCCGCGCGACGGCGCGCGGGGGCGCCGCCTCGAACTCCGGTCGCGTCAGGCCTCGCACGTGGCGTACGTCGGCCCCCGGCCCGGCGATCGCCTCGACCTCCGCGCGGGACTCGGCGTGCGAGATCAGGTGCAGGTCGATGCCGGAATGGGCCCAGTAGCGCAGCGCCGCCAGGTCTGTTATGACCGCGACGCACGGAACCGGGAGGCGGCCGAGCCGGCGCAGGCGCCCGAGCACCTCCGTCGTCCCCGGATACGTGGAGACGATCACGTCCGGGCGCGTGCGGCGGACGAGCCGCAACAGGCCCCGCCCGCCCAGCAGCACGCCCAGCGCGCCGGTCAGCGCACGCGTGGGCGCGAGCCGGCTCACCAGCCAGTACTGCACCTCGAACACGGCCGCCATGCGCTCCAGCACCGGTTCCGCGCCCCCGCGCACGAGGGTGTGGATCGGACGACCCATCGCGGCGAGGCCGTCCTCGATCATCACCTCGGCGCCGGGGCGCTCGCGCCGGATCGCGTCGGCCAGCAGCGACGCGGGGAGGTCATGCCCCGCCCCGATGTCCGCCGAGAGGATCAGGACGCGCATCGCGCTGAGCGGGTTCTTGTGCTGCCGCGGGCCCCGGGATCGGCGAGCGAGACCGCCATGGTCGCATCCTCGCTCATCTCCGCCCCGAGCCGCGCGCCCCCTATCTGCGGCCGCCGCCCGCCCTCCGCGCGCCTGGACGGAGCTGAGCGACCGGAGTAGAAACGTGCCGTGGCCGAAGCGCCGAAGCCTGCGCGCTCGAAACCGGGGATCGCCGATTCAGTGCCGCCCGCGACGAGCAAGCCCGACGACTACGACCTCGCGGTCGACTCGCAGGTCGAGAAGTTCATCGAGACCAAGCAGAAGCTCACCTACTTCCTGATCACCGCGAGCGTCGCGGTGATCGCGTTCACGGTCAACTTCTTCGTCACGCGGGCCAGCAAGGGCGGCCGCGTGGGGGAGGTCACCCCGGAGTCCGCGCTCGTGGTCGGGTCGGCGCTCGCCGGGCTGGCGACGTCAGGGCTGGCGCTGCTCGTGCTGCGCTTCGAGCACCGGTCGTTCAGGCTGCATCTGCAGTACCGCTATCAGCGCAAGACGTGGGAGGACCTCACGCCCACGCAACAGCGCCGGTGGGACGCGGTGAACGCGTGGGCCGCGCGGCTGCTCCACGCGGCCCTGGCGTGCCTGTTTGCGGAGATCGCCCTGGCTGTCGCGTTCTTTGTCGTGTTCCTTTGGTAGTGCCGATTGGAGGTCGACCATGCATCACTACGGTGAAGACGCGGCTACCGCGCGGGTGCTCGAGGCGACGTTCGCGATCGAGGTGCGCAACCACGACACCGGCGCGGCGATCCTCGTCGTCGGCCCGCGCAAGGGCGTCTACGAGGACCGGGACCGCGAGATGGACGAGAACGGGGCGATGGAGCTTGCCCGCAGGCTCGCTCACGCGATGCGGGAGTTCCTCGCCTGATCCGAGCGGCCACGACCACTGAGTGACCCGACCGCGCTGCTCGCGCGCATGGGTCGTCATGACCCTCCGGCTCCTCCCACTCACCGCCGCGCTGCTGGCGGCCATCGCTGTCGGCGCCCAGCGGGCGGACGCGTCGACGACCCTCGGCTCACCCGATACCTCGGCGGATCCGGACGCCTTCGCCTGCGCGGCGTGCCCGCCCGGGGCGAGCATGGGCTTCTCGCAGTTCGCGCTGCGGGGGGCGACGGTGGAGGCGCCCGAGGACGGCGTGCTCGTCGCGGCCGGCGCGCGAGCGAAGCGGATCGCCGGCGCCGAGCAGCCGAGGATCGCGGTGCTGCGACCGGCCGAGGACGGCGGTGTGGGCGTGGAGGTCGTGGACTCGGCCCCCGTGCCGGTGTCCTCGGCGACCGGCGAGCTGAGCGAGGTCGAGGGCCTGCACCTCCCGGTGCAGCGCGGCGACTCGATCGCCTTCGTCCTCCCGACCGGGCAGGTGGATCTGGGCGTGCGGACGCGCGCGCGACCCGACGGCGCGGTCCAGTCCTTCGCGTCGCCGTGCGACCCCTGCGGAATGGACGGCGGGACCGGCGAGGAGCTCCTCTTCGACGCCCTCGTGGAGCCCGACGTCGACCAGGACGGGCTCGGCGACGAGTCGCAGGATCCGGACGGCGGCGGTCTCGGCCTGGACTGGGAGAACGACTGGTTCGACGACTTCGCCGAGGGCGACGAGCTGGACGCGGACGTCTCCGGCGCCGACTCTCCTGCGGCCCGCACCGTGCGGCGGGGGCTCCGGCTGCTGGCCGCGGAGCGCCGGCCGGGCGGCGCGACCCTGCTGATCAGGGTCCCGCGGGCGGGGAGCCTGGGCGCCTCCGTCACGCTGCCGGCCAGCCGCCGTACGGGTGCCGGCCCGTTCGTCACGATCCTCACGGGCGAGACGCGCGCCAAGCACGCCGGGCGGGTCCGGCTGCGCCTGCGCCCGACGCCCGCCGGCGCCCGCGTCCTGGCGCGGCGCGCGACCGTGCGGACGAAGGTCGTGGTCTCCTACATCCCGAGGAACCGGCCCCTGAAGGTCCTCATGCGCTCGGCCCGGCTGTAGCCCGCGGCCGCCCTCCTCGTGTCCGCTTGTGCTCAGCCGCCTGGCGGGCTTGGCGAACTTCTTGCAAGTGAGGAGGGAACCCGAATCGCCGCGCCCAGTCCCGGTGATCGGGCGGGTTCGGTCAGCGCGGCAATCCCTCCTGGTGCGCGCGCGATCGATCACGCTCGCTCGCCCGGTCCGGGGGCGTACCGACTTACTCACCCTCCTGTGCGACGGTTTCTCGGTACACCCCCAGGGGCGATGATCGATTTCCGTCGCGGCAATCCAAGGCTTCCGCTCACCTTGCCCGCAGTTCGCCGGACCCGCCGCCCGGCGACGATCGATCCCCGCCGGGCCACTCCGGGCTCCCCTTCACCTGCCGGCAGTTCGCCGGACCCGCCGCCGGGCGACGATCGATCCCCGCCGGGCCACTCCGGGCTCCCCCTTCACCGGCGCGGGCTCGTGCGCTGATCGACCCGTTCACGAAAGGCGATGGGCGGGGGGTCGGCGGCGACGGACGCGCGCGACCACTGGTCGACGAGCTCGCCGAGCCACCGCTGCGCCTCCACGAGCGCGGCGCCGCCGAGCTGGTACCAGACGTGACGGCCCGACTGCGTGCTCCGCGCCAGCCCGGCCTCGCGGAGCACGCGCAGGTGCTGCGAGACCGCGGGGCGGCTCATGGGCGCCAGCGCGGCGAGCTGGCTCGCCGTGGCCGGCCCGTGCGCCAGCCGCTGCACGGCCGCCCGGCGCGTCGGATCGGCGAGCGCGCCGAGCACGGCCGTCAAGTCGATCGGGTCTGACACGTAAGCGCTAGCTTACACGTTCGGGCGCCTGGGCTCTGACCGCGGAGGCACGCGCCCGCGCGGCGCGCACGGCGGCGGAGAGCGTGCGGGCGTCGTAGGCGCCGTGGTGGCGCCTGCCGTTGATGAAGAAGCTGGGCATGCCCGCGACGCCGCTCGCGTCGGCGGTGCCCACGTCGTCGGCCACGCGCTCGGCGTGCTCGTGGCGGCGGAGCTCCCGCCAGAAGCGGTCCATGTCGAGCCCGAGCTCCTCGGCATAGCGCGCGAGGTCGCGCGGCGCGATCTCGTCCTGGTGGTCGAGCAGCTTGTCGTGGAGCTCCCAGAACGCGCCCTGGGCGGCCGCGGCCTCCGCGGCCTCGGCCGCCATCTGCGCGTTCGGGTGCACGTCGTTCAGCGGGAGGTGACGCCAGACGTAGCGGAGGTCGTCGCCGAAGGACAGCAGCAGCTCGCGCAGCACGACCTCGGCCTGGCCGCAGTAGGGGCACTCGTAGTCGCCGTACTCGACGAGCGTCACGGGCGCGTCCTCGGCGCCGCGGATGTGGTCGCGCTCGGGGTCGACGTCGTCGGCCAGGTCCACGATGTCGTCGTCGGTGCCCGCGATCTGGCGGGCGCGCAGGGTGCTGGGCAGACGGGCGATGGCCCGGAACGCGGCCCAGCCGCCCAGGGAGCCTGCCACCGCCGTGGCGAGCACGCCGAGCTTCGCCTCCTGGAGCTCGCGCCCCTCGAACGCGAGGCTCGCGATCAGCAGCGACACGGTGAACCCGATGCCGGCCACCACGCCGCCGCCCGCGATCACCGGCCAGCTCAGCTGCCGGCGGAGGCTGAGGCGCAGCCTGAGGGCGAACGCCGACGCGACGACGATCCCGACCGGCTTGCCCACGAGGTAGCCGAGGAAGATGCCGAGCGTGATCGGCGAGCCGACCGCGTCCGCGAGGAACGCGCCGTTGATCTGGATCCCCGCGTTGGCGAGCGCGAACAGCGGGACGATCACGAAGCTCGTCCAGGGGTGGAGCCGGTACTGGAGGCGCTCGTTCGGGGAGATCGCGGACGCCACGCCCCGCTGGGCGGTGCGCGCGAGCTCCGGCGTGGGCTGCTCGCGGAACGAGCGCGTGAGCTCCACCACCCGCTCGAGCTCGGCCCGCGGCGGCGGATAGGCGCTCGTCACGAGACCGACCACGAGGCCCGCGATGACGGGATCGATCCCCGACTTGTACAGCGCCGCCCAGAAGCCCACGCCGAGCACGGCGGCGGCGCGCAGCCGCCATTCGTGCGGCGCGTAGCGGAGCGCCACGAGCGCGCCGAAGAGCCCGATCGCCACCGCCAGCGGCACGACCTCCAGCTCGCTCGTGTACGCCGTGGCGATCACCACCAGCGCCACGAGGTCGTCGACCACCGCCAGCGTGAGCAGCCGCACGCGCAGCCGGGTGCCGCCCGGCGCCACCAGGGCGAGCACGCCCAGCGCGAACGCGGTGTCGGTGGACATCGCGGCGCCCCAGCCGTCGGCCTCCGGCCCGCCGGCGTTGAAGGCGAGATAGATCGCCACCGGGAGCGCCATGCCGCCGAGCGCGGCCACGAGCGGGATCGCGATCCGCCGCCGGTCGCGCAGCTGCCCGAGGTCGAGCTCGCGCTTGGCCTCGAGCCCGACCACGAGGAAGAAGAACGTCATCAGGCCCTCGTTGACCCAGTGGCGCAGGTCCTGCGAGATGCCGGAGTCCCCGAGCCGGATCGAGAGCGTCGTCGTCCACACCGACTCGTACGAGTCCGGCCACGGCGAGTTGGCCCACAGGAGCGCGGCGACCGCGGCGAGGAGCAGCGCGAGCGCGCCGCTGGTCTCCGTGCTCAGGAAGTCCCGCAGCGGCGCCGTGAGATTGCGCGCCCACGCCGTGCGGTCGCTGAAGCGGGCGCGCGGCGCGGGCACGCCGCCTACGGTAGCGGGCCAGAATCGAGCCACTCCTCGAACGTCGGGCCCGCGAGGGCGGCGTCCGGGCCGGGCAGCAGGCCGCCCGCCTCGAAGACCTCGCGGTCCGGGTCGGCCGGATCGCTCACGTCCTCGATCCGCACGCGGTCACCGCGCCGGGCGACGAGGAGCCTCGCCAACTCGACGAGGCTCTCCTCCCGCGGACCCGCGATCTCCATGATCGGCGCCGCCGGATCGGTGGCCAGGTCGGCGAGCGCCTCGGCAACGGCCCTGGCGGCGACCGGCTGCGTGCGCATCCTCGGCACGTAGCTCACGTCGCCCTGCCGGCCCCACTCGCCTCCTGGTCGGGCGAGGGCCCGGTAGCCGCGTCGATCACGCATTCGACGCCGGCCACCGCGTCCGTCAGCCCGTCTCCGGTGATGACATCCACGCCGGCGGACCGCGATATCGCGACCACATCGGCTCCCCGAGCCTCGAGCCGTCGACGATGTGACGGCCGACCCTCCCTGTCGCCCCCGCCACCGCAATCCTCTGTCCTGCCTGCATGGTCACCTCGCTGTCATCGGTCTGTGCCATTGACACGTCGCGACGATCGGATGTGACCGATGGCGGCGAGGTGATGGTCCGCGTGCGTGACCTGTGGCAAGGTTGGTCCGTCGCCTCTTCCCGATACACAGCCACGGAGCCGCAGCATCACGACGCGGCGGTCCTGTTGCGGGCCGAGCACGCGGTCGCGCGCGTGCTGGCCGACGCGCGCGACGAGACCGCCGCGTACCCGCGGCTGCTCGCCGCCATCGGGGAGTCGCTCGGGTGGGACCTGGGCGCGCTCTGGCAGCCGGACGGCGGGGAGCTGCGCTGCGTCGAGACGTGGCAGGGCCGCGAGCCGTTCGAGCAGGCGACACGCGACCTCGCGCTGGCGCCCGGGCACGGCCTGCCCGGCCGGGTGTGGGGGACCGGCGAGCCAGCCTGGATCGTCGACGTCGCCGCCGATCCGAACTTCCCGCGGGGGGCGAGCGCCGCCCGGGCGGGGCTGCGCTCGGCGTTCTGCTTCCCGATCCGAGGCGAGCGCGGAGTGCTCGGCGCGATCGAGCTCTTCGCCGGCCGGAGGCTCGCCCCCGACGAGGACCTGCTCGAGACGATGACGAGCCTCGGCACCCGGATCGGCCAGTGCGTGGAGCGCTGGCGCACCGAGCAGAGCCTGCGCGAGAGCGACGCCCGCAAGAGCGCGATCCTCAACGCCGCCTTCGACTGCATCGTCACGATGGACGCCGCCGGCCGCGTCGTGGAGGTCAACCAGGCCACGGAGCGCACGTTCGGCTACGCGGCGCGCGAGATGGTCGGGCGCGAGCTCGCCGAGCTGATCATCCCCCCGGCGCTGCGCGAGGACCACCGGCGCGGCGTCGAGCGCTACGTGGCGACGGGGCAGGGGACGATGGTGGGGCACCCGGTGGAGCTGCCCGCGATGCGCGCCGACGGCAGCGAGTTTCCGGTCGAGATCGCGATCACGCGGCCCCGCCTGCCGGGTCCGCCGCTGTTCACCGGCTACCTGCGCGACGTCACCCGGCGCAAGCGCGACGAGCAGGCGCTGCGCTCGCTCGCCGAGGAGCAGGCCGCGCTCCGCCGGGTCGCGACCACGGTTGCCAGCGCGGCCGACCAGGAGCGCGTGTTCGCCGTGGTCACCGAGGAGGTCGGGCACCTGCTGGGCGCCGCGACCGCGAACATGGTGCGCTACGAGCCCGACGGGACGGGGATCGTCGTGGGGGCGTGGAGCACCGGCGACGTGCAGACCGTTCCGCTCGGCACCGCCGTGGCGCTCGACGGCCAGACGGTCGCCGCGCGGATCCTGCGCACCGGCCGGCCCGAGCGGCTCGACAGCTACGAGGGCCTGTCCGGCTCGACCGCCGACATGCTCCGCTCGCTCGGGTTCCGCGCGGCCGTCGGCGCGCCGATCACGCTCGCCGGGCGGCTGTGGGGGGCGGTCATGGTCTCAACCGTGCAGGAGACGCCGTTCCCTTCCGGCTCCGAGCGGCGCATCGCCGACTTCGCCGAGCTCGTCGCGCTCGCGCTCTCCAACGCCGAGGCCCGCGAGGAGCTCGCCGCGTCTCGCGCCCGCATCGTGGAGGCCGGCGACGCCGAGCGGCGGCGGATCGAGCGCAATCTGCACGACGGCGCGCAGCAGCAGCTCGTGGCGCTCGCGCTGACGCTGCGGACGTGCGAGAGCAAGCTCGCCGCGGGCGACCCGGACGCGCCGGAGCTGCTCGAGCAGGCCGGCGCGGCGCTCGCGGAGGCGCTCGAGGAGTTGCGCGAGCTCGCGCGCGGCATCCACCCGGCGATCCTCACCGACCGCGGGCTCGGGCCCGCGCTCGAGATGCTCGCCGCGCGCGCGAGCATCCCCGTCGATCTGTCGACGACGCTCGAGGGGCGGCTGCCCGCCCCGGTCGAGGCCGCCGCCTACTACCTCGTCGCGGAGGCCCTCACGAACGCCTCCCGGCACGCCTGCGCCGAGCGGGTCCGTGTGCGCCTGGGCCGCGCGGACGGCAACGTGCTGGTCGAGGTGGCCGACGACGGCGCGGGCGGCGCCGACGAGCACGGCGGCTCCGGCCTGCGCGGCCTGCGCGACCGCGTCGAGGCGCTCGGCGGGCGGCTCGAGCTGGAGAGCCCGCCGGGCGCCGGCACGACGCTGCGAGCCACCGTGCCGTGTCGCTGAGTCAGGCCTCCGCGTACGCGGGCTCGACCGCCGCCTTCGCCTCCGGCTCGCGCTGCAGGACGGTCACGGCGATCGCGATCGCGGCGAGCACGAGCGCCGCGGCGATGACGTAGCCGACGTGGAAGCCGCCGGTCAGCGCGGCCGCGGCCGAGTCACCGCCCGCGCGCAGGTCCTCGCTGCGCGTCGCCGCCAGCGTCGCGAGGACGGCGAGGCCCAGCGCGCCGCCGACCTGCAGCGTCGTGTTGACGAGGCCCGACGCCAGGCCCGCGTCGCTCGGCGTGGCGCCCGACATCGCGAGCGTCATCAGCGACGGGAACGTGAGGCCGGCGCCGACGCCGAGCAGGATCATCACCGGCAGCAGCTCCGTGAGGTAGGCGGCGTCCGCGCCCGCGCGCGTGAACAGCATCAGCCCCACCGCGACGAGCGCGAGCCCCGGGATCAGCGTCGCGCGCGCGCCGAAGCGCAGGTTCAGCCGGTCCGAGACGCCGAGCGACAGCACGCCGATCAGGAACGCCACGGGCAGGAACGCGAGGCCGGTGTCGATCGCGTCGTAGCCCAGCACCTTCTGGAGGTGCAGGACGCCGAGGAAGAACATCCCGAACATGCCGGCGACCATCAGCGCGCCGACCAGGTTGGCGCCGGCCACGTTGCGCGAGCGGAGGATCCGCAGCGGCATGAGCGGGGCCGGCGTGGTCGCCTCGCGCCGGAGGAAGGCGGCCAGCAGCGCGAGCGCGGCGGCGCCCAAGCCGAGCGTCTGGGCCGAGCCCCAGCCGTGGTCGCCGACCCCGAGGATCGTGTAGACGCCGAGCATCACGGACGCGGTGACGAGCACGGCGCCGAGCGCGTCGGCGCCCCGCCGGAGGCCGATGCCCGCGTCGGGCTCGACGAGCCGGGCCGCGAGCAGCCCGGTCGCGATGCCGATCGGCAGGTTCACGAAGAAGATCCAGTGCCAGTTGAGCGCCTGGGTCAGGACGCCGCCCGCGAGCAGTCCGATCGAGGCGCCGGCCGACGCGACGAAGCTGTAGACGCCGATCGCCTTCGCCTGCTCCCGCGGCTGCGGGAACATCGTCACGATCATGCCCAGGATCACCGCCGACGTCAGGGCGCCGCCGACGCCTTGGACGAAGCGCGCGGCGATCAGCACGCCCTGGCTCTGGGACAGCCCGCACAGCAGCGACGCCGCGGTGAACACGGCAAGGCCCGCGAGGAAGACGCGCCGGCGTCCGACGAGGTCGCCGAGGCGGCCGGCGAGCAGCAGCAGGCCGCCGAACGTGATCAGGTAGGCGTTCACGACCCAGGCGAGGCTCGACTGCGAGAAGCCGAGGTCGCGCTGGATCGACGGCAGCGCCACGTTCACGATGGTCGAGTCGAGAATGATCATGAGCACTCCGGCGCAGAGCACCACGAGCGCGATCCAACGCCGGTCGCCGCCGGCCTGCCGGTTTCTGCCGGCCAATCCGATCTCGGTCATGATAGAACCGTATCAGATCGTCTTGTGCGGAACTATCTCGTGCGGGCGTTCTTGGGTGCGCGCCGGCGCATCGGCTGCGCGCAGCCGCCCCCCTCGGGGGAGAGCGCGCCGCACGCCAGTTGGGTGAGGGCGCCGACGAACGGCTCCCGCTGGTCCGCCGGGAGCTCGGCCAGCACCTCGCGGTGGACGCGATGCACGATCTCGTCGGCCTCGGCCACCATCCGCTCGCCGGCCTCGGTGACCGCGATGACGCGGGCGCGGCGATCGGCGGCCGCCGGGCGGCGCTCCGCGAGCCCCGCCTTCTCCAGCGCGTCGACGGTGACGACCATGGTCGTCTTGTCCAGCCCGACCGCCTGGGCGAGCTCGGTCTGCGTGTGCTCGCCGGTCATCGCCGCGCTGAGCACGCAGTACGCGCGCGGCGTCACCTCGAGGTCCCGCAGCGCCGCGGTCAGCCGCGTCGTCAGGCCGTAGGCGACGGTGGACAGCAGCCAGCCCAGGTTCGCTCCAAGAACCGGGGGAGACTCGGTCGCCGTGCTCATGGCCCAATGATAGCCCGCATCGATCCGTGGCAGACGATCTCGTACGGGATGTTCTCGTGCGGGCCTCGCCGTGTCTTCTCCAAGCACGGCGTCGACTCGCGGCAGGCGCTCCTGGGAGCGCTCGCCGCGCCCGGCTGGCCACCGCGCGGCGGGCTCGGCGAACAGCTTGCAAGTGAGGGGAGCCCGCTCCGGTCGCGAGGGCTCGCGCGAATCGATCATCGCCGCGAGAGGTGTGTGTGTCAATTCAGTTCGACCTGGTCGAACTCGATTGACACACTGCCGGTTCGGGCTCCCTCCTCACTTGTCCGAAGTCCGCCGGGCCCGCCCAGCCCGCGCGTGATGAGGACCGCCGCTACGCTCGGCCGATGGGCACCTATGACGCCGTCGGCGCGCTGCCGCTCGTGATCGAGTCCTACGAGCTGGAGCCGCTCGAGCTGACGGTCAGCAGCGAGTTCACGCGGATGACGACGGTCGTGCGGCTGCGGGGCGGAGGCTGCGACGGCCGCGGCGAGGACGTGACCTATGACGGCCTCGACCACATCGCGCTGCGCGACGCGCGCGCGCTGCCGCTCGCGGGCGAGTACACGCTCGACTCGTTCTCGCGCCGGCTCGAAGAGGTCGACCTGTGGCCCGGTCCGCCCGTGCGCGACATGTCGCGCAACTTCCGCCGCTGGGCGTTCGAGTCGGCGGCGCTCGATCTCGCGCTGCGCCAGGCGGGCCGCTCGCTCGCCACCGCGCTCGGGCGGGCGCCGCGGCCGGTGCGCTTCGTGGTCTCCACGCGGCTGATGCCGCCCGACACGCCCGACCGCGTCCTAGGCCTGCTCGAGCGCTATCCGGGCACCCGTTTCAAGCTCGATCCGGGCAACGGATGGACCCCGGAGCTCGTCGACACGCTCGCGGCGACCGGCGCGGTCGACACGCTCGACCTCAAGGGCTTCTACCGCGGGACGCCGGTGGACGTGCGGACCGACCCCGAGCTCTACCGCATGATCGCCGAGGCGTTCCCGGACGCCTGGCTGGAGGACGCCGACCTGACCGACGAGACCGTACCGGTGCTGGAGCCGCACAAGGAGCGCCTGACCTGGGACGCGCCGATCCACTCGGTGGCCGACGTCGAGGACCGGCCGTACAAGCCGCGCATGATCAACGTCAAGCCGTCGCGCTTCGGCACCGTCCGTGCGTTGCTCGACACCTACGACCACTGCGAGCGCGAGGGGATCGGGGCCTACGGCGGCGGCCAGATGGAGCTGGGCGTGGGCCGCGATCAGATCCAGTACCTGGCGTCGCTGTTTCACCCGGACACGCCGAACGACACCGCGCCCAGCGCCTACAACGAGTCTGACGTCCCCGACGGGCTGCCGACGAGCCCGCTCGAGCCGCGCCCGGCGCCGGCCGGCTTCAGCTGGGAATAGAAGTAGTGGAGGCTGCCGGCGATGAAGATCGCCGACGTGGCGACGTGCAGTAGCGCGTCGGTCTCGTTGTTCGGGAAGTAGAAGAGCCCGCCGGCGAGCGTCGTGCTGAACAGCGCCCAGCCGGCCGTGGCCAGCAGGCTGGCGGCGACCAGCGGCAGGAAGCGCGCCACCAGATTGGGGCGCGTGGCCATCAGCAGGGCGGGCACCGCGACGAGGAAGCCCGACACGGCGTGCCAGCCGTTCATGTCGACCCCGAGCACGCGCACGGCGGTCGCGGCGTCGCCGGTCGCGAAGTCCGGATTGACGATCAGGCCCGGCACGCTCCAGACCAGGACGACCAGCGAGCCGGCGACCGCCGCCCACTGGACGGGCGTGAACGGCCTGCGGACCTCGAAGAGCTCGTTCATGCCGTCTCCTTCACCACGTAACCTAGCAATCGTTAGAATATTACCTAGGGATCGTTAGGTTTGTCAACGAGGAAGCGCATGTCCGCCGAGGCGCGGCGCGAGGTGATCGAGCGCGCCGCGGCCGAGGTCTTCGCGGAGCGCGGGTATCACGGCGCCTCGATCGACGCGATCTGCCGGCGGTCGGGCGTGACGGCGCCCGTCCTCTACGACCACTTCGCGTCCAAGCTCGACCTGCACCGGCGCCTGCTCGAGCGCACGCGCGACGAGCTGCTGGCGATGTGGCGCGGGAGCCTCGCCGGCGACGAGCCGGCGGAGCAGCGGATCCCGCGCGCGCTGGATGCCTGGGCGGCGTACGTGCAGGCGCACCCCTACGTCCCGCGGATGTTCTTCGCCGAGACCACCGGCGATCCCGCGGCCGAGGCGATCCACCGCGAGGTCCGCGCCCAGGCGAACGTGGCGCTGGGCGCGATCGTCGGCCGCGAGGCGGGGGCCTGGGCCGCCGATCCCGTGGCCCACCAGATGGCCGCCGAGGTCATGCGGGCCGGGCTCGCCGGGCTCGCGCTCTGGTGGAGCGACCACCCGGAGGTCCCGCGCGGACAGATCGTCGCGACCGCCGTCAACGTGCTCTGGATCGGGCTCGAGCGCCTCCGGCGCGGCGAGGCCTGGACGCCCTGTCGCGACCTCGGCGTCAAGCGGTGAAGCCGAGGATCAGCTGCGCGGTCTCGAGCGGGATGTCGAGCTGGGGGCAGTGG
>JBIOTP010000082.1:0-12620 GCA_044865965.1 Solirubrobacteraceae bacterium | reverse complement strand
CGCCCAGGTCGCCGCGCTGCGCGAGGCGCTGAGCCGTCAGGAGACCGCCGCCGGCGAGCTGGCCGAGCTGCGCCGCGCGCTCGCCGAGCAGAGGGAGGCCGTCTCCGGCCAGCTGGCCGAGCTGCGCACGCAGGTCGCCGAGCAGGAGATCGCCGCCGGCTACGCGCCGGTCAACGAGGAAGTCCAGACGATCGTCGGCAACACCCAGGTGCAGATCGCGGCGCTCCACGCCCGCGTCGAGGTCCTGGCCAACGCCGGCCGCGAGGTCGACGCGCTGCGCGACCGCCTGGAGGCGGCCGCCGCCGCCTCCGAGCAGGTCGACGGCCTGCGCGGAGAGCTCGGCGCCGTGCGCGACCGGCTCGAGGGCCTCGCGAGCGGC
The DNA here is from genome assembly GCA_044865965.1 of Solirubrobacteraceae bacterium. GTDB lineage: Bacteria > Actinomycetota > Thermoleophilia > Solirubrobacterales > Solirubrobacteraceae > Solirubrobacter. Next base: position 12,241 of record JBIOTP010000082.1, on the reverse strand, counting down.
GAGGAGCTCGCCGCGCTGCGCGCCCGGGTCGAGCTGGTCGACGCCCGCGACGAGCTCGCCGCGCTGCGCGAGCAGCTCCACGGAGTCGCCGGGCGTGACGAGCTCACCGTCCTGCGCGACCGCCTCGACGGCCTCGCCCTGCGCGAGGAGCTCGACGGGCTGGCCGCGCGCGAGGACGTGGCGTCGCTGCGCGAGGAGCTCGATGGGCTGGCCGCGCGCGAGGACCTCACCGCGGTGCGCGAGCGGCTCGATGGGCTGGCCGCGCGCGAGGACCTCACCGCGCTGCGCGAGCGGCTCGGCGGGCTGGCCGCCCGCGAGGACCTCACCGCGCTGCGCGAGCGGCTCGACGGCCTCGCCGCCGCGGCCGACGTCGCCGCGCTGACCGACCGCGTCGACGATCTCGCCGCCGCGGCCGATCTCGCCGCGCTGACCGACCGCGTCGACGGCCTCGCGGCGCGCGACGATCTCGCCGCGCGCGACGATCTCGCCGCGCTGACCGACCGCGTCGACGGCCTCGCGGCGCGCGACGATCTCGCCGCCGCGGCCGATCTCGCCGCGCTGACCGACCGCGTCAACGGCCTCGCGGCGCGCGACGATCTCGCCACGGCCGGCGACCTCGCCGCGCTGACCGACCGCCTCGAGGGGCTCGCGGCCGCGGCCGACGTCGCCGCCCTGACCGAGCGCGTCGAAGGGCTCGCCGCCCGCGAGGACCTCACCGCGCTGCGGGAGCGGCTCGACGCCGCCGGCCTCACCGAGCTCAGCGCCCGCATCGACGAGCTCGGCGCCCGCGACCAGGACGCCGCCGAGGCGCTGCGGCTCGCCCGCGATGCGCAGGAGCGCATCACGGAGGTCGACCGCGGCGCCGGCACCGTGCTCGCCGACGTGCGCGCCATGCGCGACCGCGTCGACGAGGCCGCCGCGCTGGCCCGCACCGCCCAGGAGACCGGCCGGGCCGACGCCGACGAGCTGCGCGCGCTGGTCGCCCGCCTGAACGGCGAGCTGGAGGTCGCCCGCGGGCAGGTCGGCCGCGCGGAGACCGAGGCGCTCGGCGCCCGCGAGGCCGCCGCCACCGCCGGCGAGGCCGCCACCGCCGCCCGCGAGGACTCCGCCCGCGCCCGCGAGGAGGGCGCCGCGATCCGCCGCGAGCTCGAGTCCGCCAACGAGCGCCTCACGCTGCTCGGCGGCGACGTCGAGCGCGCCGGCGACTCCGCCGCCCAGGTCCGCGAGACCGCAGGCGCCGCCGCCGAGGCGGCCGCCACCGCCCGCGCCGAGGCCGCCGAGGCGCGCGCCACCGGCGAGGGGCTGGCCGAGCGCCTGACCGCCGTCGACCAGCGCGCCGCCGCGCTGCGCACCGAGCTCGGGACGAGCCGCGAGCGCCTGGACGCCGCCGCCACGCGGATCGACCGGCTCGGCGCCGACGTCGCCGCCTCCGCCGACTCCGCCGCCGAGGCTCGCGCCGAGGCCGAGGAGCGCGCCGCGGCGCTGCGCACCGAGGTGGCCCGGGTCCGCGACGCGGCCGACGCCGCCACGCGCGGCGTGGAGGCGCTGCGGAGCGAGCTCGCGCACGTCCGCGAGTCCGCCGACGCCGTGCGCGCCGACGCGGCGTCCGCCCGCGAGGCGGCCAGGCGCAGCGAGGAGCGCGTCGAGGCCATGGCCGCCGAGGTCACGTTCGCGATGACGAGCCTCGAGGAGCTCAAGCAGGGCCTCAGCTCCGCCGGGCAGGCGGCGGTGATCGCCCGCCGCGAGGCCGAGCAGGCCCGCAAGGCCGCCCAGAGCGCCGGCGACGGCTCCAACGAGCGCGTCACGGAGGTCTTCCAGCAGATCCTCGGGCTCGCCGGCAGCCGCGGCAACGGCGGCTCGCGCCGCGCCGCCCCGCCCGCCAAGCGCGAGCAGCCGCCCGCGCGCGAGCCCCGCCACGGCTTCGACGACGTCGCCAAGCCGCTCGCGGTGCTCGGCCTTGACGGCAAGTTCAAGGAGCTCAACCCCGCCTTCGCGCGGCTCGTGGGCTACCAGGAGCACGAGTTCGCCAAGGCCGCGTGGCCGTCGCCGCACGACCGGCGCGACTACAAGGACCAGCTCGAGCAGCTCCGCCGCCTCGGCGCCGGCGAGCTCACCGAGGTCGACGTGCAGAGCACCTACATGCACGGCCAGGGCCTGATGGTCCCGGTGGTCGGGCAGATCTCCGTGTCGCCCGGCGAGGATGGCCTCCCGCTCCACCTCCTACTCGAGGCCGAGGACCGCCACACCGGCTGAGCGTCGCGACCGGTCGCTAGGATGCCACCGGTCGCACACCCCGGCGCCCTCAATCAGGGTCCGGCGCGTCGGGGTCCGCGAACGACGCCGTGTTCGGCAAGCGCTCGAACCAGGAACGCACTCCGGAGGACCGCGCTCGCGCCGCGGCCGATCGCGCTGCGCGCCGGTCCGGCCGCCCGCTCCCGCCCGAGGCGTTCGCGGACATGGTCCGCCCGCCCGACGTGCCCGAGCGCGAGGCGCTCGCCGACATGGTCCGCCCGCCCGGCGTGCCCGAGCGCGAGGCCGAGCCGGAGCCGCCCGCCCCGCCGCCCGAGCCCGAGGTCCCGCCGCCCGCGCCTCAGACCCGCGAGGAGCTCGCGGCCCACGACACCGCCGAGCACCGGCCGTTCGACACCGCCGAGGAGCCCGAGATCGAGTGGGAGGACCCCCGCCCGGCGCCGACCGCCGTGCGCGACCGCCCGCCGGCCCCGCGCCGGCGCCCCGCGCCGCCGGCGCCGGCCAAGCGCCGCCGGGCGCCCGCGCCGCCGGGCCCGCGCGGCTCGCGCGCGGGCTGGTGGGGCCGGCGCGTCGCCGGCGTGGTCGCGATCGGCCTGATCGCGGCCGTGCTCTACGCCATCAATGCGACGTTCCAGCCGTTCCACGGCGACGGCGAGGGCGCCGTGCGGGTGACGATCCCCGCGGGCGCCGACGCGGGCCAGATCGGCGACCTGCTGGCGGCGCACGGCGTCGTCGACAGCGGCACGTTCTTCCAGCTCAACGCCACCCTCACCGGCCGCCGCGGCAAGCTGCGCCCGGGCCGCTACACGCTGCGCCGCGGCATGACGAACGGCGACGCGATCGCCGCGCTGATGACGGGCCCCAAGGCCAAGGTCGTCAAGTCGTTCAAGGTCACGATCACGGAGGGCCCGTCGCGCCGCGAGATGGCGCCGCTGATCGACCGCAGCGCCGTGGAGGGCGACTACCTGAAGGCCTCGAGCTCCAACAGCGCATTGCGCCGCGCCCGGCGGCTCGGCGCGCCGCGCTCCGCCAAGACGGCCGAGGGCTTCCTGTTCCCCGCCACCTACGACCTGATCGAGGGCGCCACGGCGGGCGAGCTCGTCGACCAGCAGCTCGACGCGTTCGCCGAGGGCTTCCGCAAGGTCGACATGCGCTACGCGAAGCGCAAGAACCTCACGCGCTACGACGTCGTGATCATCGCCTCGATGGTCGAGCGCGAGGCGCAGCTGCCGCGCGAGCGCCCGCTCGTGGCGGCGGTCATCTACAACCGGCTCAAGCGGGGTATGCCGCTCGGGATCGACGCAACCATCCGCTACTACACGAACAATTGGAAGCGTCCCATCCGACAGTCCGAGCTGGACGCCGACGAGCCGTACAACACGCGCCTCAACCGCGGCCTGCCGCCGACGCCGATCGGCAACCCGGGGCTCGCCGCGCTGAAGGCCGCTGCCCACCCCGCGAACAAGCGCTACCTCTACTTCGTGCGCAAGCCCGGCAAGTCGGGCGAGCACGCGTTCTCGAGCACCGACGCGCAGTTCGAGCGCGACCGCGACCGCTACCAGGCCTCCCGCGAAGGGAAATGAGCCGCCGTGGGGCGGGCCGATGATGCGCCTGCGGCGGGTTCGGATGACGCGCGTCCGGGGGGTCGGATGACGCGCCTCGGGGTATGCGGCTGGCCGGTGGCCCACTCCCGCTCGCCGCACATGCACAACGCGGCGCTCGCGGCGCTCGGGCTGGCCGGCTGGCGCTACCAGCACCTGCCGCTGCCGCCCGAGCTGTTCGCCGAGACCGTGCGCGCGCTGCCGGGCGCCGGGTTCCGCGGCGTCAACGTGACGATCCCGCACAAGGAGGCCGCTCTCGCGCTCGCCGACGCGCCCAGCGAGACCGCGCGGGCGATCGGCGCCGCCAACACCCTCACCTTCGAGGCGGGCGCGATCCACGCCGACAACACGGACGCGAGCGGGCTGCTGATCGCGATGGGGCGCTCGGCGCACGGGCGCACGGCGCTCGTGCTCGGCGCCGGGGGCTCGGCGCGCGCCGTCGTCTACGCGTTGCGGCAGGCGGGGGCGGCCGAGGTGCGCGTCTGGAATCGAACCCCCGAGCGCGCGCGGGCGCTCGCGGACGAGCTGGGCGGCGTCGCGGTGACTGCGGCCGAGCCCGCTGAGATCGTCGTCAACTGCACGTCCGTGGGCCTGCGCGACCCCGCGGAGACGTTCAAGGCGCTGCCGCTCGCGGCCGATGCTATGGGTGCCGGATCCCTGGTGGTCGATCTCGTCTACCGGCGCGGCGGCACGCTCCTCCTGAAGGCCGCGAAGGCCAACGGGGCGGACGTGGTCGACGGGCTGGAGGTGCTGGTCGCGCAAGGGGCAGCGTCATTGGAGCGCTGGACCGGCCGGACGGCGCCCGATCAGGCGATGCGGGAGGCCGTCGCCGACATCGCCCCATGACCTCGACCACGGATATCGCATTCAGCCGGCCGCCCAAGCGCGGCAACGGCATAACCACGCCCTCGCGGCGTGGCGGCTCCGGGCGCATCCTGACCGACGTCATCGTCGACCTCGGCTTCGTCGACCGCGGCACGATGGACCTCGCGATCGAGCGCGGCACCGACAACGGCTCGGCGCCCGAGCGCGTCCTGCTGCACGACGGCACGCTCAATGACGACCAGCTCGCGCGCGCCGTGGCCGAGCGCTTCGGCCTCGATCACGTCGACCTCGCGGTCTACCGCGTCGACCCGAACGCCGCGAAGCTCGTCACGCCGGCCGCGGTGCGCCGCTACCAGGCGCTGCCGGTCTCGTTCACCGACGACCGCACGCTGCTGGTCGCGATGGTCGACCCCGCCAACGTCCTCGCGATCGACGACATCGCGGTCATGACCGGCTACGAGGTGCGCCCCGCGGTCGCCTCGCTCGGCGACGTGGAGCGGCTGCTCCAGCGCCTCGAGGACCCGAACTTCGGCCACGGCGCAGTGGCGCCCGACGAGGAGCCGCAGGTCGACCACCAGGCCCCCGCGGCCGCCCCGCAGCCCACCGGCCCGCTGTACGACATCCGCGAGCAGGCGCCGATCAACTTCGGCGCCTCGGGCGAGGACGCGTCGGTCATCCAGCTCGTGCACCGCGTGATCCAGGAGGCGGTCGACCGCGGCAGCTCCGACATCCACTTCGAGCCCGGCGAGGAGGAGATGCGGGTGCGCTATCGCATCGACGGCGTGCTCCAAGAGGCCGCCACGGTCCCCGGCAGCGCGGTTCCGGCGGTCGTCTCGCGCATCAAGATCCTGTCCGACCTCGACATCGCCGAGCGCCGCGTCCCGCAGGACGGCCGCATCTCGATGGAGGTCTCCAACAAGCCGATCGACCTGCGCGTCGCCACGCTGCCCGCCGCCTACGGCGAGAACGTGGTCATGCGAATCCTCGACCAGAGCAAGGTCATGATCGAGCTCGAGCAGCTCGGCATGCTGCCGCAGGCGCTCGAGCGCTTCACGAAGGCGTTCTCGCAGGCCCACGGCGCCGTCCTGGTCACCGGCCCGACCGGCTCCGGCAAGTCGACCTCGCTCTATGGCGCCCTCAACCAGCTCAACACGATCGAGAAGAACATCATCACGATCGAGGACCCGGTCGAGTACCAGCTGCCCGGCATCACCCAGGTGCAGGTCAACAACAAGGCGGGCCTGACGTTCGCCGGCGGCCTGCGCTCGATGATGCGCGCCGACCCGGACATCATCATGGTCGGCGAGATCCGCGACCGCGAGACGGCGCAGATCGCGATCGAGGCGGCGCTCACCGGCCACCTCGTGCTCTCCACGCTGCACACCAACGACGCCCCGGGCGCCATCACCCGCCTGATCGAGATGGGGATCGAGCCGTTCCTGGTCGGCTCGGCGGTCGACTGCGTGGTCGCCCAGCGGCTCGCGCGCCTCCTGTGCGAGGAGTGCAAGCGGCGCACGACGATCACGGCCGACGTGATGCGCGCCAACGGCTTCAACGTCGGCCTCGACCTCGAGGCGTACGAGCCCGTCGGCTGCGCCCGCTGCGGCGGGACCGGCTACAAGGGCCGCATCGGCCTCTACGAGGTGATGTGGGTGAGCGACACGATCCGCTCCCTGGCCGTCGCCCGCGAGCCCGCCGACACGATCGCCCACGCGGCCGTCCACGAGGGCATGATGCGCCTGCGCGAGGACGGGCTGGAGAAGGTCCGCCGCGGGCTGACCTCGATCGCCGAGATCGCGCGCGTCGCCGGCACCCGATAGGGCCTTCCCCCTACTACAGCCTCGCGGCCCGCGTGCCGATAGCAGGATTGGCATGAACTTCGATTTCGCGGACATCCTGCTCAAGGTCGTTGAGCACAAGGCCTCCGACCTCCACATCACCTCCGGCGCTCCCCCGACGATCCGAGTGCGCGGCGCGCTGGTGCCGCTGGACGGGATGCCGATCCTCACCCCGACGGACACCCGCGAGATCGTCTACGCGATCCTGTCGTCCTCGCAGCGCCAGGCGCTCGAGACGCACTGGCAGCTCGACTTCGCGTACTCCGTGCCGGGCGTGGGCCGGTTCCGCGTCAACACGTTCTTCCAGCGCGGCACGCTCGGCGCCGCCTTCCGCCTGATCCCGTCCGAGACGGTGCCGATCGAGCAGCTCGGCCTGCCGCCGGTGATCCGGGAGTTCGCCAAGAGGCCGCGCGGCATCGTCCTCGTGACCGGCCCGACCGGCTCCGGCAAGTCGACCACGCTGGCGTCGCTGATCAACGAGATCAACGAGACCCGCGACGAGCACATCCTCACGATCGAGGACCCGATCGAGTTCCTGCACAGCCACAAGCGCTGCATCGTCAACCAGCGCGAGCTGGGCCAGGACGCGCCGTCCTTCGGGCTGGGCCTGAAGGCCGCGCTGCGCCAGGACCCCGACGTGATCCTCGTCGGCGAGATGCGCGACATGGAGACGATCGGCACCGCGCTGACGGCCGCCGAGACCGGCCACCTCGTGTTCGCGACGCTCCACACGCAGGACGCGCCGCAGACGATCGACCGAATCATCGACGTCTTCCCGCCCACCCAGCAGGGCCAGGTCCGCGCGCAGCTGGCGATCGGCCTGCAGGGCGTCGTCACCCAGACGCTGCTGCCGACCGCCGACGGCCAGGGCCGCTGCGTCGCGGCCGAGGTGCTCATCCCGACCCCGGGCGTGCGCAACCTCATCCGCGAGGGCAAGACGCACCAGATCTACTCGCTGATCCAGACCGGCGCCGAGCACGGGATGCAGACCATGGACAGCTCGCTCGCCGGGCTCGTCCGCGACGGCCAGATCACCATGAAGACCGCCGAGTCGCGCTCGTCCCAGCCGGTCGAGCTGCGCCGCCTGGTGCAGGGCGCCACCACGACCTCGATGGCCGCCTGATGGGCGCCGCGGTCTGGACATACAAGGCCGTCGACGGGGCCGGCGTCCCGTCCAAGGGCCAGATCACCGGCGCGTCCCAGGACGCCGTCCGCGCGGAGCTGCGCGAGCAGGGCCTCAAGGTGATGGAGCTGGCCGAGAAGAAGTCCGGCCTGCAGATGGAGCTGACGCTGGTCAAGCGCGTCAAGGCGACCGAGCTGACGGTCATGACGCGCCAGCTGGCGACGATGATCTCGTCGGGCATGACGCTCCTGCGCGCGTTCTACGTGCTCGAGGATCAGATCCAGAACAAGCTGCTCAAGGAGACCGTCGGCGCCGTCCGCGAGGACATCGAGAGCGGCCTCGCCTTCTCCGAGGCGCTCGTCAAGCACCCGAAGATCTTCAACCCGCTCTACGTCGCGATGGTCCGCGCCGGCGAGACGGGCGGCGTGCTCGAGGAGGCCCTGGACCGCGTCGCCGACCAGCTCGAGAAGGACGACGCCCTGCGCCGTCAGGTCAAGTCCGCGATGGCGTACCCGATCGTGGTGCTGTCGTTCGCGATCTGCGTCCTGCTCGGCCTGATCGCGTTCATCGTCCCGGTGTTCGTCGGCATCTTCAAGGACTTCGGCGGCGACCTGCCGCTGATCACGAAGGTGACCGTCCAGGCGTCGCACGTCGTCACCCACCAGTGGTACCTGCTGCTGGCGGTCTCGATCGGCGGCACCGTCGGCTTCAAGAAGTGGCGCACGTCGACGTGGGGCCGCCCGCAGTGGGACCGCCTGCGCCTGCGCGTGCCGTTCAAGATCGGCGACACCGTCCAGAAGATCGCCCTCGCGCGCTGGTCGCGCACGTTCGCCGCGCTCTACTCCGCCGGGGTCCCGATCATGCAGGCGATCGAGGTGACCGGCCAGACCGCCGGCAACGCGGTCCTCGAGAAGGCGATGGACGACGTCATCGAGTCCGTCAAGTCCGGCGGCTCGATCGCCGAGCCGCTCAAGGACACCCCGATCTTCCCCGCGATGGTGGCCCAGATGATCGCCGTCGGCGAGGAGACCGGCAACCTCGACTCCATGCTCTCGAAGGTCGCGGACTTCTACGAGGACGAGGTCGCGGCCGCCGTCAAGGCGCTCACCTCGATCCTCGAGCCCGTCATGATCATCCTCGTGGGCGGGATCGTCGGCTTCATCGTGATCGCGATGTACATGCCGATGTTCAAGGTCTACGACGCGATCAAGTAGCCGCCGGCGGCTGCGGGCGGCGCTGGGATGCCGGCGACCAGCCCGCGCCGCGCGCCGGCAGGTCGCCCGCCTGCCGGCTCACGGCGTAGACGATCTCCAAGGAGCCGCCCGGGAGCGCGCGCTCGCGCTCGAACGTCGGCCCCGCGTCGGGGCTGAGCGACGGCGTGAGCCGCATCCCGGCTCCGAGCAGCAACGGCAGCACGACCAGCTCGAGCGTGTCGAGTGCGCCGAGGGCACGGAAGGTCTCGATCGTGCGAGGGCCGCCGACGAGGTGGACGTCACCGCCCTGGTTGGCCGCCCGCAGCTTGTCCAGCAGCCGCGCCGGGTCGCTGTCGCTGACCACGTGATCGGGGGTGCCCGGCGGACGCCGCGAGCCGAGCACGAACACGTTGAGGCTCGGCCACGGCCACCGCTTGTTGGTGAGGGCCGGCTCGAACGTCGTGCGACCCATCAGCGCCGCCTCGCAGCCCTCCAGGAACTCCCGGATGCCGTGGCTCTTGCCGGAGACGAAGGCCGGGTCGGCGGTCAGCGCCGGCCACCCGCCCGGCGTGGTCACGTAGCCGTCGGCGCTCATGCTCATGCGGGCACGGATCTTCATCTGCCGGCTCCTCGTCGTGTTGCCCTGATGCCCTTAGGTCGGAGCCGGTCTAACCGGCAGTCGGCCGAGAGGTTCGACCCGATGTTCGGCGGCGGCGACTTCAAGCTCGCCGGCTCCGTCGCGGCCATCGCCTGGCGGCGCACGACGCGGCCGCTGCGGTCGTCGATCGCCCTCGCGCTCCTGCTCGCGCCGGGCTCCGCGCAGGCGCTGACGCGCGCTGCCAGTGCGCGGTGACGGTCAGCGCCGGGGAGCCGTGGGAGGGCTTTGGCTTCGTACTGGGCCCGTGGCGTTGGCTGCTGCTCGTCTGTGTCTTCATCGAAACGGAGGGTCGGGTCGTCGTGGTCACCGTCCAGGACGCCCGCTCGTCGACCGCGCCGGCGACGGGCCGCCCGTGACGCGGGCGGCCCGCCGGGTGTCGCCTAGCTAGCCCAGCACGAGCGAGAGGGACAGGGCGAGGACGAGGACGCTCTGAGCACTGTGCACGACGATCCCGATCAGCGCGCTGCGGTAGCGCTTTGCGGGGTAGGCGATGATGAAGGTGTCCAGGAGCGCCGCCGGGATCACCCACGGCACGTGCAGGTGGTAGCCGGCGAAGAGCACGCCGTTCGCGAGCCAGTCGTGCCGGCCGAACGCGCGGTTCATCCTGGGCAGCAGGAGTCCTCTGAACAGCAGCTCCTCGCCGAGCACGGTGTTGAAGACGGCGAGCGCCGCGATGACGGCGAACCAGCCCCAGGCGCCCGACATGAACGCGTGGCCGGCGTGGGACTCGAGGAACGGGCCGAGATCGCGATTGACGGCGTGATGGATCTGCGGGATGAGCTCCTCGGCCCCGAGGGCGAGGATGAGCAGGGGCGCCACAAGCCACAGGCGGCCTCCGCGCCGGCCGGTGCGGGGGCTGCGGGGGCTGTTGAGCCACAGTGCCGCGCGCACGCGCGACCACCGCAGCGATCGCTGCTCGCGCCAGACCAGGGCGACGACGAGGACGAACTGCCAGATCAGCCCCGCCGTCAGGGACAGCAGGAGCGCCTTCATGAGCGGGTTCGGGCCGTCCAGGCGGTCGGCGAGCCAGGGCGCGCCCACCCAGGAGAGGAATCCCATGGGGAGCGCGGCCGCCGCCCAGACGGCCGCGATCTTCCGCTTCGAGTACTGCCGTATCCGGGGGCCACCGATCTCGATCGGCGTCGCCTGGGCTCGGTTCGTGATGGGGAGAGGTGTCGTGATTGCCATGCCGGGAGCGTGGCGTCGCGCGGCGCTGGGCGGTAGCCCGCCAGCGCGAAACTTCGAGGTGGGGCTGGCACGTACTACGAGCCGAGATAGGCCAGGACCGCCAGCACGCGGCGGTGGTCGTCGGCGCGCGGGGGGATTCCGAGCTTCCCCAGGATGCTCTTGACGTGCTTCTCGACGGTGCGCTCGGTGATGAATAGCCGCTCGGCGATCGCGCGGTTCGAGCGGCCCTCGGCCATGAGCGCGAGCACCTCCTGCTCGCGCTCGCTGAGCTCGTCGAGCGGGTCGTGTTGCGGCCGGCTGCGGCTGACGAGCTGCGACACGACGGAGGGGTCGAGCACCGACCCGCCCTCGCCCACGCGGCGGAGCGCGTCCGAGAGCTCGTCGAGATCGGACACGCGGTCCTTGAGCAGGTAGCCCATGCCGCGGGCGTCGTCGGCCAGCAGCTCGATCGCGTAGCTGGGCCGCACGTACTGCGAGAGGACGAGCACGCCCAGGCCGGGGTGGCGGGCGCGCAGCTCGAGCGCGGCGCGGACTCCCTCGTCGGTGTGCGTCGGCGGCATGCGGATGTCGACGACCGCGACATCCGGCGCGGTGTCGGCGACCTGGCGCAGCAGCTCGTCCGCGTCGCCGGCCTGGCCGACGACGTCGAAGCCGGCCTCGGTGAGCAGGCGGGCCACGCCCTCGCGGATCAGCAGCGAGTCGTCGGCGATCACGACGCGCACGGGATCTCCGCCGTCAGCCGTGTCCCGCCGCCCTGCGGGCTGTGGACGTCGAGCGTGCCGCCCAGGGCGTCGAGCCGGTCGGCGAGGCCCCGCAGCCCGGTGCCTCTCGTGGCGTCGGCGCCGCCGGCGCCGTCGTCGCGGATGTCGACGACCGCGCGGCGGTCGGTGCGGTCGACGGTGACCGAGACGTTCGCCGCGCCGGCGTGCTTGGCCACGTTGGCCAGCGCCTCGGCCACGACGAAGTAGGCGGCGGCCTCGACCGCCTCCGGCAGGCGCCGGTCGAGGCGGACGGCGAGCTCGATCGGCGCGGGCGCCGTGTAGGCGAGCTCCTGCAGCGCCGGACCGAGGCCGCGCTCGGTGAGGATCGCCGGGTGGATGCCCTGGCTGAGCTCGCGCAGCTCCTGCAGGGCCGCCCTCAGTCCCGCGCGGGCGTCGCCGAGGATCCGGCGCGACGCGTCCGGGTCGGCCGCGAACTTGGACTCCGCCAGGCCGAGCGCCATCGAGATCGAGACGAGCCGCTGCTGCGCGCCGTCGTGCAGGTCGCGCTCGATGCGCCGGCGGGCCGCGTCGCCCACCTCGACGATCCGCGCGCGCGACGCCTGCAGCTCCACCAGGCGCGCGCTCAGCTCCGCGTGCAGCCGCTCGTTCTCCAGCGCGAGGGCGGCGGCCGCGCAGGCCGCCTCGATCAGCTCGGGCCGCTCCAGCAGCGCGGCGTCGTGCAGGAGCGCGGCCACGCGCCGCCCGCCGCGGTCGATCACGGTCGCGGCGCGCGGGCCGCCCGCCGGCGGCAGCTCGACGGGCGCCCCGTCCGCGTCCGCGTAGCGGGAGCGCTCGGGCAGCCAG
>JBIOTP010000081.1:0-3594 GCA_044865965.1 Solirubrobacteraceae bacterium | reverse complement strand
CGGCCACGACCGCGGCGACGCGATGCTGCGCGACGTCGCGGAGGCGCTGCGGGGGCGATCCGGACCTTCGACCCGATCGACCGGGTCGGTGCCGCCGACCAGGCGCTCCACGCGGCCAAGGTCGCCGGCCGGGACCGGGTCGCGGCCGGCCACCTCGTCGCCGTCGCCTAGCGTCGGCCGCCGGCGTCATGCTGGGGGGCGGTGACGGATTCGGCCGTGGATTGGCTGCTGGCGTCGGACGAGCCCGCGGTGGCGCTGCTCGCGCGCCGCGACCTGCTCGGCGAGGACGCCGACGACCCCGAGGCCGTGCTGAGCGGGCCGTGGGTGCGGGCGCTGCTGGACGGGCAGCCGCCCGACGGCGGGTTCGGCGTCGGGCCGTACCGCAAGTGGATGGGGGCACACTGGCGCCTGGTGTCGCTCGTCGAGCTCGGGGCGCCGGCCGGCGACCCGCGCCTACTGGCCGCCGCCGAGACGCTGCTCGCCTGGCTCCTCGGAGCGTCGCACCGCCGCGGGATCCGCGAGGTGAACGGGCTCACGCGCCGGTGCGCTTCGCAGGAGGGCAACGCGCTCGCCGTCTGCAGCCGGCTCGGCATGGCCGACGACCCGCGCGTGGAGACGCTGGCGCGCTCGCTCGTGGCCTGGCAGTGGCCCGACGCCGGCTGGAACTGCGACCTGAACGCGACCGGCCGGCGGTCCTCGTTCCACGAGTCGCTGATCCCGGCGTGGGGCCTGCACGAGTACTGGGCGGCGACCGGCGCGCCGTGGGCGCGCGAGGCCGCGCTGCGCACTGCGGAGCTGCTGCTGGAGCACCGGCTGTTCCGCTCGCTCGCCACCGGCGGGCCGATCGACCCACGCTGGCTGCGCCCGCGCTACCCGCCGTACTGGCGCTACGACGTGCTGCAGGCGCTGCTCGTGCTCGGCCGGCTCGGCTGCCTCGGCGACCCGCGCGCGGGTGACGCGCTCGACGTCCTGCGCGAGCGCCGGCTCCCCGACGGCCGCTGGCGCGCCGCGGGCACGTGGTGGAGCCCGCCCGGCAGCCGCAGCGGTCCCGTCGACGTCGTCGACTGGGGCCGCCGGGGCCCGAACGCGATGATCACGCTGAACGCGCTGCGGGTGCTGCGTCAGGCCGGCGCGAGCACGGAGCCGAGCTAGCCTGGCCGGCGTGCTGACCGCCGCCCTCCTCAGCGCCTGCTGCGCGGCGGCCCAGCCCGCGCCCCCGTCCGCCGCCGAGGCGCAAGCGTTCGCGGTGTCGCTCGCGCGCGCCGGGGCGCGGCCGGCGGGCTCGGCCGCCGAGCGGCGCGCGCACGCGCGCGTGGCTGCGCGGTTCCGGGCGGCCGGGCTGCGCGGCGGCTCGGAGCCGTTCGCCGTCCCCGGCCACGGGCGCTCGCGCGACGTGATCGGGATCCGGGACGCGCCGGCGCGCTGCCTCGTGATCGCGATGGCGCACGCCGACACCGTCCCGCCCGCGCCCGGGGCCGACGACAACGGCTCCGGCGTGGGAACGCTCGTGGCCCTGGCGCGCGCGCTGGGCGCCGGACCCGTGCCGCGCTGCGACGTGTGGCTCGTGGCCACCGGCGCCGAGGAGCGGCCCTACACCGGGCGGCCGGACCACCTCGGCGCGTCCGCGCTGGTGCGCCGGCTGCGCCGCACGGGGCGGCTCGGCGACGTCCGGCTCGCGCTGTCGCTCGACGAGGTCGGACGCGGGAGCCGCTTCGACCTGCACTCGACCGCCCCGGCGGTCCGCACAGCGGTCGAGGGGCGGATCCTCTCCGCCGCGCGCCGCGCGGGCGTCGCGGTGCGCTGGGTGCGCGACGCCGGCACCGGCAACTCCGACCACCGCGAGCTCGCGCTCGCGGGCGCTCCCGCGGCGAAGCTGGGCGTCCCGGACGAGCCGTGCCGGCACACCGCGTGCGACACCGCGGACCGGCTCGAGCGCGGCGCGTTCGCGCGCATCCTGCGAGTCGTGTGGCCGCTCTTGCGAAGCTGGGACTGATGCGCTCGCTCGTCAACCACCGGCCCGACCTCCGCCTGCGCGGGCTGGTCCGCCGTTGCAGCGACTTCGAGGAGCGGTCCACGGGGCCGGTGCGGACGCGCGAGCTGCCGACCGCCGAGGTCGTGGTGATCGTCGACTTCGGGGCGGGCTGGGGCGTCGAGCAGGCCGGCGCGGCGCCGGCGCGTCACGGGTCGTTCCTGGCCGGGCTCGACGACGGGCCGGCGACGGTCGAGCACGACGGCTTCGCGCGCTGCGTGCAGATCGACGTGACGCCGCGGGGCGCCCGCGCGCTGCTGGGGCTGCCGCTGGAGGAGCTCGCCCGCCGCGTCGTCGCGCTCGAGGACGTGCTGGGCGCGGAGGCCGGGCGCCTGGCCGAGCGGTTCGCCGAGACGGACGGCTCGCACGCGCGCTTCGAGCGGCTGGACCGCCTCCTGCTCGCCCGCGCGGCGGACGCCGAGCCGCTGCGGCCGGACGTGACGTGGGCCTGGCGGCGGCTGGTCGAGACCGGCGGCGGCGTGCGCGTCGGCGCGCTCGCGCACGAGCTCGGCTGCAGCCGGCGGCACCTGACCGGGCGCTTCCGCGCCGAGCTCGGGCTCCCGCCGAAGACGCTTGCGCGGATCCTGCGCTTCCGGCGCGCCGCCGAGCTGCTGGGCGGAAGCGACGCCCGCCTGGCCGAGATCGCCGCCGCCTGCGGCTACGCCGACCAGGCGCACTTCAACCGCGACTTCCGCGCGTTCGCGGGCACGACGCCCTCGGCGCTCGCGGCGACGTGACCTTCTACGGCGCCGACCTCGCGCACATCCACGACGCGGCGTTCGGGCACGTCGCGCGCGCGGGCGCGGCGACGCTGCTGGCGCGGCTCGAACGTGCCGGGATCGCGGACGGGCTGATCGTCGACCTCGGATGCGGAACCGGCATCTCCGCGCAGCTCCTGTCCGGCGCCGGCTTCGACGTCCTCGGCGTGGACGTGTCGTCCGACGCGCTCGCGATCGCCCGGAGCCGGGCGCCGCAGGCCGTGTTCGTGCGGGGGTCGCTGCACGAGGCCGAGATCCCGCCCTGCGTCGCGGTCGCGGCGATCGGCGAGGCCGTCAACTACGGCGCCGAGCCGGGCGCGCTGGCACCGCTGTTCGCGCGCGTCCGGGCCGCGCTGCGCCCGCGCGGCCTGTTCCTCCTCGACGTCGCCGGGCCCGGCCTGGAGCCCCAGCCGCGCCGCGTGCGGCACGAGGGCGACGGGTGGGTCCTGTGCTTCGAGGCCGCCGAGCGGGCCGGGCTCGTGCACCGGCGGATCGTCGTGCTGCGTGACGGCCGCCGCAGCGAGGAGCGCCATGTCCTGCGCCTGTTCGGTCGCGAGGAGGTGCTCGCGGAGCTCGCCGCCGCCGGCCTGCGTGCGCGCGCGCTGGCCGGCTACGGCCGCGCCGTGCGGTTTCGGCCGGGCCACGCCGGGTTCGTGGCCAGTGGTTCCGGCCGGAAGTTGGGCGCATAACCCGGTGGATGCCGGGTCGTGCCTGCCGGTGCACGGCAGGCGCTCGCATGCTGGTGGCACGTGTGCGCCTGCCGGGCGAGGCGAAGCCGGTGACGAGCCCGCCAGGGCGAGGCAGTGG
>JBIOTP010000080.1:0-13683 GCA_044865965.1 Solirubrobacteraceae bacterium | reverse complement strand
GACCGGGGCGCCGAGCTCGCGCCCGGCGCCCTGCGCGCGGCGTCTACGGCGTCGTCGTCGAGAGCGTGAACACCAGCGTCTTGGAGTAGCTGCCGGTCCGCAGCGCGTCGGTGGCGCCGATCGCCTGAGCGAACTCCAGCGGCACGACGTCGTTGCTCACCGGCGCCGAGTAGCTCAGCAGCGCCAGCGGGCTCCCGCCGACCGGCGCGAATGGGGTGGGCGGGCTTCCCGTCACGCGCGCCTTCAGCGCCCCCGGCTCGCGTCGGCGCGGGTTTCCGGGCGTCCGTCGCTGGAGGGTGAGATGCGTGCGCGAGCGCCGGGACGGCCCCTCTGCGCACCCGATCAGCGTACGTCCTCGCTCGCGCGCGCCGACCGGACGGACGCGCCAACTCGACGTGGCGGACTACGCGGGCGGCCGCCAGGAGCTGCCCGCCGGATAGCGGCGGCGCCACCAGCGCCACGTGCGCAGGGTGCTGAACGGCAGCGCGATCGCGAGCACGACCGTCCACACGAGGTTGCGGCCCGCGGCGGCGGCGAGCAGGAACAGGACGTTGAGGCTCAACGCGACCGGCTGCGGCATCCGCGCGAGCAGCACCCACCACCAGGGGCGCAGCCGCGCCGGCCAGCTCCAGTCCCAGCGCTGCGGCTTGTAGCGGCGCGCGCGGGCGTCGTCGAGCACCAACGTGCGCGTCGGCCGGCTCAGCCGGCGCAGCGTGACCTGGCGCATCGTCTCGCAGAACGCGGCGGCCGCCAGCAGCAGGAGCGCCGGCGCCGGCTCCAGCGTCGCCGCCAGCACGACGACGGCCACGACCGCGAAGCCGATCGCGAAGCGGCGCCACACGCGGACGCGCCCCGCATCGCCCGCGATGAGGACATTGTGGCGGATCGTCGAGGAGCCCGGGTCGAGCGTCGCCGCGGCCTCGAAGCGCTGCGGCGCGTCCCAGCCGTGGCCGTGGCGCATGCGCGCGACCGCGAGGTTGTTGTGGGTCTCCGCGTCCTCGGGGTCGAGCATCAGCGCCGACTCGAGCCACGGGGCGGCCTCGCGCGGGCGGCCCTGCTCGAGGAGGATCGACCCGAGCTGGCTGCGCGCGGTCGCGGACTCCGGGTCGAGCCGGACCGCATGGCGGGCCGCCGCCTCCGCGCCCGCCTCGTCGCCCGCGTCCTGCAGCGCGGTCGCCAGGACGACGTGCGCCGACGGCTCCTCCGGCGCCAGCCGGCACGCCTCCAGCGCCGCGTCGCGCGCCTCGCGCTTGCGCCCGAGCCCCAGCAGCGCGAGCGCGCGCAGCCGGTGCGGCCACCCCCACTCCGGCTCGGCGGCGCTCGCGGCGCCCGCGGCGGCCAGCGCCTCGCGCGGGCGGTCCAGGCGCAGCTCGGCGAACGCGACCAGGCAGTGCGCCTCGGCGTCCTCGGGATCGGCCGCGATCGCCCGGCGCAGGTGCTCGAGCGCCTCCTGCGGGCGCCCGAGGTCGATCAGCGCGGACCCGCGCTCCCTGGCGGCGTCGGCGTTCACAGCAGGCGATGGGTCCGGATGTAGGCCAGCAGGTCGTCGTACTGGCCGCCGTCGTTGGCGTACAGCGCGTAGTTGTGCGCGACCGCGAACCAGGCGCGCGTGGACGGCGTGACCTGCGCGCGGGCGCGGTCGAGGTGCGCCTGGGTGATCGGGCGCAGGTCGCCGGTGCGGACGGACTCCTGCAGCGCCTCCTCGGACGCGGTCTCGACGACGTGCACCAGGTCGGCGCCGGAGCAGCCCTGGGTCTGGCGGGCCATCCGGGCGACGTCGACGCTCCGAACGGGGCGCTCGGCCAGCGCGCCGCGCAGGATCGCCTCGCGGGCCGGCTGGTCGGGCGGCAGCACGAGCAGCGTGCGGTCCAGCCGCCCCGGCCGGCGCAGGGCGGTGTCGACGTCCCACGGGTGGTTGGTGGCCGCCAGCACGAACACGCCCTCGTTGTCGGCCTGCGCGCCGTCCAGCTCGGCCAGCAGCTGGTTGACGACGTTGCGGCCGCCGTGGTGGCGCAGGTGGCTGCGCTTCTGCCCAAGCGCGTCCAGCTCGTCCAGGAACAGCACGCACGGGGCGGCCCGGCGGGCGGCCATGAACGCCTCGTGCAGCCGCCGCTCGCTCTCGCCCAGCCACATGTCGAGCACGTCGTCGAGCCCGATCGCGAAGAACTGCGCGCCGAGCTCGCCGGCGACCGCGCGCGCGAGGAACGTCTTGCCGCACCCGGGCGGCCCGTAGAGCAGCAGCCCGCCGCGGAGCGACTTGCCGTAGTAGCGGCGCAGCTCGGGGTTGCGCAGCGGAGCCAGGAACGCGGCGTCGAGCCGCGCCTTGACCTCCTCGAGCCCGCCGACGTCGGCGAGCGTGACGGTGGGCGGCGCCTCGACGAGGTCCTCCTCGGGCTCGTCCTCCGGCTCCGGGCCGATCTCGGCGACCGGCTCGGCCGGCCGGCGCATCAACCGCTCGTAGCTCTCGGCGCGCGTGCGGTCGCCGAGCGCCACGGCCGCCTCGTACGCGGCGGCGAGCGCCCCCGCGTCGTCGGGCGCGACCGCCAGCGCCGCCTGCGCGTGCTCGAGCGCCCGCGCGGGATCGCCCGCCATCACGAGCAGCGAGGCGAGGTGCACGCGCAGCGCCGGGTTCTGCGGATCGGCGGCGATCGCGGCTTCCAATGCCGCGGCGACGGAGGGGTCCACGCTCACGAGTGTGGCGCAGATACCCCGAAATTCGACGTGTCAGGCCGTCTCGAGCAGGTCGCGCAGGCGGTGCAGGTCGCGCCGGACGAAGCGCCGCACGACCGGCGCGAACAGCGCCGGCGTCCCGCCGCGCACGTGGTTGCGCATGACCGTGCTCGCGCCGCGGTCCTCGAACTCGTAGGTGATGTGCATCGGGAACGGCGCCTTCACCGAGCGCATGTCGAGGACGCCGTCGTCGAGGCGCGTGATCTCGTTGACGTAGTCGATCCGCCGGCCCAGGAAGCGCGCCACTCGCTGCACCCGGCTGCCGACCGCGAGCGGCCCGTCGCCCAGCAGCCGCGCCTCGCGGATCCCCCGGATCCACTCCGTGTCGTGCGCCGGGTCGATCACGTAGGCGGCGACCTCGGCGCGCGGGCGCCGGATCTCGACCTCGCAGACGACGTCGAGGCTCACGGCGCGCGCCCCGCGTAGGCGGCGGCCGGGTCGGGCCCGGGATTGCGGCCCTCGGCCGCCGCGGCCAGCCGGGCGAGGTAGCGGCGCCAGCCGTCCTCGTGCCAGGGCCGCATGGCGGCGGACAGGCCGGAGTGGGTGAGCCGCACGCAGGTGACGCCGTCGCGCTCGGCGAGGTCGACGGCCACGGTCGTCGAGCCCGGCGCGACGGGCAGCGCGCCGCTGTCCCACCCCCAGGTGAACACGACGCGGCGGCCCGGGACCAGCTCGACGTAGCGGCCGCTGCAGAACTCGCCGGGCACGAGCTCGAACCGGAACGCGCCGCCGGGGCGCGGCTCGAGCAGCGCGTTGATCCCGATCCAGCGGACGAGCCGCGCCGGGTCGGTGAACATCTCGTAGACCTCGCGCGCGGGCGCGCGGA
Organism: Solirubrobacteraceae bacterium; assembly: GCA_044865965.1. GTDB lineage: Bacteria > Actinomycetota > Thermoleophilia > Solirubrobacterales > Solirubrobacteraceae > Solirubrobacter. The sequence continues at coordinate 10,127 of JBIOTP010000080.1, read as the reverse complement.
CGTCGATCTCGCACACGACGGCGTCGGCGCTCACTGCTCGGCCTCGTCGCGCATGCGCGCCAGCCGCTCGCCCCAGAAGGCGTCCAGCGCGGCGCGCAGCTCCTCGAGCCGCACCGGGTCCGAGCGGTAGAGGCGGCGGTTGCCGTCGGCGCGCACGCGCACGAGCCCGGCCTCGCGCAGCACGCGCAGGTGCTGCGATGTGGCGGGCCGGCTCAAGCCGCACTTGGTGGCGATCTCGCCGGCGGTGCGCTCGGCGTTCCAGACGAGATCGAGCATCGCCCGCCGGCGTCCGTTCGCGATCGCGCGCAGCGCGTCCTCCATCGGAATCTATTTTCGCACATGCTTAATTGCGTCGCAATTGAAATGGCCTGGGGTAAGGTCAGCCTCATCTTGCAATTCGCGTGGCAGCCCCGCAGACTGGTGACATGACGACCTCCTGGATCCCGCCGCGGCCCGACCTGCGGGCCTCGGACGCCGACCGCGAGCGGGTCGTCGCCTTCCTGCGTGACCAGTCGCTGGTCGGCCGCCTCGACGCCGAGGAGCTCGACGAGCGCATCGGGGCCGCCTACGCGGCCAAGACCGTGCGCGAGCTCCAGGCGCTGCTGGTCGACCTGCCCGGCTCCCCGCTGTGGGCCCCGCCGCGGTCCCGCCCGGTGGCGCGGCCCGCGAGGCGGCGCTCGTCCTTCCCCACGGTCCCGCTGGTGGTCGGCGCGTGCGCGCTGCTCCTCGCCCCCGGCCTGGTCGGCGGGCTCGGCCTCATGGTCCTCGCGATGTGCGCCGCCCTCGTCGGTCTCGTCTTCGTGGCGGCGCTGCTGCTGTCGCCGCTCATCCTCGTCGCCGCCGTCATCGTCGCCGCGACGCGCCGGCGCCCGCGGCGCTCCTGGGGCCCGCCCCGCGCCTGGTAGCGCGGGGCATGACCGACCCGCGGCAGGCCGGCGCGCCGTCGCCGCGTAGCCGGCGCCGGCGTGAGCGTACAGTGGCGCGCGTGCCGCTCGGCAGGCGCGTGGCGCGCTTCAACCTCCGCGTGACCAACCGCGTCACCGGCCCGTTCGCGACGCGGTTGCCCGGGTTCGGCGTCGTCGTGCACGCCGGGCGCCGCTCGGGCCGGCGCTACCGCACGCCGGTGAACGTGTTCCCGGCGTCCGGCGGCTACGTCATCGCGCTCACCTACGGGCGGGAGTCGCAATGGGTGCGCAACGTGCTCGCGGCCGGCGGCTGCGAGCTCGAGACCCGCGGGCGGCGGGTCCGGCTCACCGCGCCGGAGGTGTTCCGCGACGAGAGCCGGCGCGCCGTCCCCGCGCCGGTCCGGGTGCCGCTGCGGGCGCTCGGCGTCGCCGACTTCATGCGCCTGAAGCGCGCGTAGCCGTCACCAGCGGTCGGGCACCAGCTCCGGCCCGACGATGTGCGGGTGGCCGCCGGGCGGCTCGTGCGCGACGTCGTGCGTGAAGTGCGCGGCGTACCAGAGGACGACGTTCGTGCCGACCAGCTCCTGGCCGTTGACGAACTGGTCGAGATGGGCGCGGGTGCCCGCGAAGCCGAAGCCGTCGTCGAGCTCGCCGGGGCGGTGGCGCAGCGCCCACAGGTCGCCGACGCCGTAGCTGTCCGCCTGGCCGTCGTCGTGGCCGGGGACGAGGATGTAGCCCTCGCCGCTGCCGCGGTTGCGCACCCGCCACTTTCGCTTGCGGCTCGTGAGACGCGAGCGCCGGATCTCGTGCTTGAGCGTGTGCCAGTTGTCGCTGTGGCCGCTCAGCGGCGGGTCGTTGAACTCGAGCACGGCGTCGTCGGCGGCGCCGCCGATGTCGAAGTCGAACCGCCAGTAGGCGTGATGGTGGTGCGTGTTGCAGACGCACGAGTTGTGCACCGCGCCGAAGCCGAAGCGCGCCTTGATGGTGCCGTTCGCGTGCAGCCGCCAGCGGCTCACGTAGCGGTACCAGCCCGCCTCCAGCTCGCTGACCAGCTCGACCTCCTCGCCGTCGACCCACACGGCGACGCCCGCGAAGCTGCCGTGGTCGTCGCCGGACTCGAGGATCGTCGCCGGCTGCGCCGTGCACAGCCGGAAGCCGGGCGCGGGCGCGCTCCCCGTGATCTGGAAGCGGCCCTCCTCGTTCTGCCAGTCGCGGTACGGGCCACAGGCGTCGCCGTCGTAGCGCACGTTGAGGATCGGCACATGGGCGCGCGCCAGCACGCGGCGGCCGCGGTACTCCACCGCCCGCAGCTCGACGCCCGAGCCGTTGGCGCCCGAGGAGGCGGCGGGGCGCACGGCGATCAGCCGCCACAGGGTGTCGGCGCCGCGGGTGATCGTGATGCGCGCGGCCCCGGCCCGGCCCATCGTCGTGACCTGCGCGGCGTCCGGGCGCCCGCACACCTGCCGGACCGCGCGGGCGGTCGGCGGGGCGCCGCCCTCGAAGCGCACGACCTCGCGCCGGCCCAGGTGCACCCCGACGATCTCGTTGCGATCCTCGCCCCTGACGCCGACGGTCAGGATCCGCTCGACCGTGCCGTCGTCGCGCTCGCCGGGCGCGATCGGCGGCATCGACCGGTACGTGCTGAGCCGTCCGGCGGCGAGCGCCGGCCCGAGCTCCGCGTGCTCGCCCAGGACGGCCAGCGCCGCCTCGCGCTCCTCCGGGCTGGGCGGCGGCTGGTACGAGGTGGGCGTGACGACGGCCGAACCGTCGGCCGGCAGGTCGATCAGCAGGGTGCGCTCCTGCTCGTGGTCATACGCGACCGCGGCGATCCGCCCGTCGTCGTCCGCGGGCACCGCCGACAGCAGCCGGGCGCCGCCGGCCGCCGCCCCGGCGGCGGCCAGGACCGCCTCGGGCGCCGGGCCCCAGGGCTCGATGTCCACGTGCAGCGGGTCCGCCACGGACGCGATCCTCCCCCGCCCGGCCCGCCGCGTCAACGGCCGGGTTTGCCCCGCCCGGTGTGCGGGCACGCAAGCTCCGCGGGAGGGGCTTTCGAGCCACGTGGGGCGTACCCTCCCGGAGAGAGAGAGCCCAAGGAGGCAGCCCATGACCGTGAACGCTCCGCGGATGCGGTTCACTGTTCCGCGCGCGTCGATCCAGATGCCGGGATCGCGGCGAAGGATCTCGCGCGCGCGTCTCCAGCGCCCCGGAGGGAGGTTCGCCGCGACGGCGGCGTGCGGCGTCGCGCTCGGCGCGGTGCTGGAGTACTTCTTCGACCCCGGGGCCGGCCGGCGGCGGCGCCACACCACGCGCGACCGCGCAATGTCCCGGCTCCGCCGCGCCGAGCGGCGCGCCACCAGGCGCGCGCGCCGCGCCGAGTCGCACGCCGTCGGCATCGTCCGGCGCACGCTCAATGGGCGCCGCAACGCGGCCGGGCCCGTCGACGACGTCACGCTCTCGCACAAGGTGCAGAGCGAGCTGTTCCGCCGCGCGCACGTGCCCAAGGGGCCGATCGACGTCAACGCCGAGGACGGCGTCGTGTTCCTGCGCGGGATCGCCGAGCGCGAAGAGGACATCGCGCGCCTCGAGGACATCGCCCGCCGGATCCACGGCGTGCGCGCCGTCGAGAACCTCGTGCACATGCCGGGCACGCCGGCGCCGGCCAGCCGGCCGCGGCGCATGCGCAACCACAACGGCGCCTGACACCGTCGCGAACCTGAACGGGGTCTGACCCGTTCAGGTTCGCGATAGACACAAAAGTCGTGCAAACCCCCGGATGTTTCCGGCCGGTGAAGGATTGGAAGATCCGTCCGGGGGTCCCCCTACCTTGCGCGGTGGAGACGCTGTCTGACTGCTGCAGGGAGGTGTGCGTATCGCTCACCTGCGTTTTGGTGGGGCCGTGGACCGGCTCGACCGCGATGTCGCGCGCGTGCCGGTCATCCGGACGCCCTCGGCCGTCCTGAAGCGGCTCGGGCGGTTCGTGTTGTGGCTGCTGGCGGTGGTGCTGCTGCTGCGCGGCCTCGCGGGCGTGCTGGCGCCGCGCGAGCCGGCGGCGGTCGTGGGGGCGCCGCGGCCGGCGCCGGCCGCGTGGCCGGACGACGAGGCGCGGGCGTTCGCGGCGGACTTCGCGCGCGCGTACCTGAGCTACTCGCCGCGCGATCCGCAGGCGCCGGCGCGGGCGGTGCAGGCGTTCGCGGCGCCGGAGCTGGCGAGCTCGATCGTGCCCGAGCTCGCCGACGACGCGCCGCGCCGGTCCGCCGGCTCGGTGACGGTGGCGCGAACCGCGCGGCTCGACCGTCGCCACGCGCTGGTCACGGTGGCGGCGGACGTGGCGGGGGAGACGCGCTATCTGACCGTGCCGGTCGCCCGCGACGGCGGCGGCGGCCTGGTCGTCTCCGACCTGCCGGCCTTCGCGGCGCCGCCGGCGCGCGGGTCGGTGGAGGCGGCGAGCTCGGAGCCGCTGCCCGGGCCCGAGCGCGCGCCGATCGAGGACGTGCTGTCGCGCTTCCTGCGTGCCTATCTGGCGGGCGACGCGCGCGAGCTCGAGTACCTCGTCCCCGCGGGCGCGCGCGTGAGCGCGCTCGGGCAGCGCAACCAGCTGCTCGGCATCGTGTCGCTGTCGCTCGCGGCGCCGCCGGCCGGACGGGAGCGGGAGGTGCTGGCGACCGTCAGAGCACGGGATGTGGCCACGGATGCGGTGTATTCCCTGCGCTACCGGGTCCGCTTGGTGCGCGGTGACCGCTGGTACGTGGCGGCTGTGAACACGACCCCCAGGGGAGGGTGATCGATGCGCAGGGTCCTGTACGGCGCGGCGGCGGCCGCCTGGTCGCTGCTGGCGGCGTCGCCGGCGGTCGCGGCGGGCGACGGCGAGCGGGTGGGCGAGAACGTCGGGCACCTGCTGGGCGGCTGGGCGAAGAGCCTGTACGTGGGCATCGCGGCCGTCGTGGCGCTGATGTTCCTGCTCAACCGCCGGTTCGCCGACATGGCGATCTTCATGATCGCGGCGCTGATCGTGGGCGGGTTCGTGATGGCGCCGAACGACATCGCGGGGACGATCCGGGACATCTGGTCGACGATCACCGGCTGACCGCACCGATGAGCGAGCGGCTGCTGATCCGCTCCTACCGGCGGGTGTTCGAGGTCGACCGGCGGATCTACCGCGTCGATCGCTGGGCGCTGCCGGTCCCGGGCGGCATTCCGCTGCGCGGCGTGGGGTACTTCGTCGCGGCGCTGCTGCTCCTGATCGGCCTCGGGCGTCTCCCCGGCGCCGCCGAGCTCGTGGGCGCGCTGTCGCCGCCGCTGCGATACGTCGTCGTCCCGCTCGCCGCCGCCGTGCTCGGCACGCAGGCCGCGCCCGACGGCCGGGTGGCGCATCGCTTCGCGTGGGACTGGCTGCGGCTGCGGGCGCGCGCGCGGCGGCGCTGCGCGGGCCGGGTCGTGACGCTCGAGGGGGAGCCGGTGCCGTGGCACGGCACGCTCGCGGTGCGCTGGGATCTCCACGGCACGCGGCTGCAGCCGGCGCGCGTGCGCGGGCCCGCGCGGGTGACGTTCGGCCTTCCGGTGCGGCTGTCCGAGCGGCGCGGGCGGCTCGTCGTGCGCTCGCGGCACGGCGAGCCGGCGTCGCAGGTCGTCGTGCTCGGCGGCGGCGAGGCCCTGGAGGTGCACCGGTGACGCGGTTCCCGCTGCGCTACGCGCATCAGAACATCCTCGTCGGGCACGGGCAGGCGCGCGCCGCCCTGTTCCGCGTGGAGACGGTCTCGTATCCGTTCCTCGCCGTCGCCGACAAGCGCGAGTGGCTGCGGCGGCTCGCCCGCTTCGCGTTCGCGGTGGAGGCCGACTTCTCGCTGTGGCGGGTGTGCCGCGCGTATCCGGCGGGCCGCTACGCGGAGCAGGCCGACGCGCTGCTCGACCCGCGCGGGCAGTCGCCCGCAGCGTGGCGGTCGTACCTGCGCGGGCACGAGGCGCACCTGCGCGAGCTCGGCGCGTTCGTGCCCGAGGCCTACCTGGCGGTGTCGCTCGCCGGCGACCGGCCGCCGGGGGTGGTACGCGGGATGGACCGCGTGCGCCGGCGCGTGGAGGAGCTGTTCGGCGTCGCCGGCGAGGTGCCGATCGCGGCGGCCGAGATCGAGGCGCTGGTGGCCGCCGAGGAGCGCGCGTTCCGGCGCGTCGAGGCGTGCCTGCCGGTGCGCCGCGCGACGACCCGCGAGCTGCAGTGGCTGCTGCGGCGGGCGGCGTGCCGCGGGGTGGCCGAGCCGGCGCTCGACGATCACTGGGAGCCGAGCGCGCTGATCGTCGAGACCGCAGGCGGCGAGCCGGCGTACGAGCCGCTCGCGACCGACCTCGTGCGCCACTCGAACGCGCCGGTGCTCGAGGAGGACCGCACGCTGGTCGTCGACGCCGAGGAGGGCCGCTGCTTCCAGGCGCTGCTGGGGATGGGCGCGCTGCCGGAGGAGTCGGAGTTCCCAGGCGGCGCGGAGCTGCTGTTCGCGCCGCTGGAGAGCGTCGCGTTCCCGGTCGATGCGGTCGTCCACGCCCGCTGGCTGGGCAACCGCGAGGCGATCACCCGCGTGCGCCGGCGGATCGTCGACGCCGACGTGGCGTTCTCCGAGCAGCTGAACTCGACCCACGGGCCGCTGTCCTACACGGCCGAGGAGAACCGCCGGCTCGCCCGCGAGCTCGACGCCTACCTGCAGTCGCACGAGCGGCCGCCGCTGCTGAGCGCGGCGATCTCGCTGGCGGTCGGCGCCGGCTCCCGCGACGAGCTCGAGCGCCGCGTCGAGGCGCTGCGCCACCGCTACGGCACCGTCGCCCTGCACCGCCCGCTGGGGCTGCAGCCGCCGCTGTTTCTCGATCACCTGCCGCGCGCGGACTGCGGGACCGTGCGCGACTACTCGGACGTGCTGACGATCGAGCAGTTCGGCGCGCTGATGCCGATCGGCACCCACGAGGCGGGCTCGGACCGCGGGGTCTACATCGGGCGCACGCTGACCGGCGGGTCGCGGCCGGTGCGGTTCGACGTCACCGAGGCGTCGCGCACGGGGCGGCCGCCGTCGATCCTGCTGGCGGGCACGCTGGGCTCGGGCAAGACGATCGCCGCCGAGCTGCTGGCCTTCCAGGCCGAGCGGCGCGGGAGCGTGGTCGTCGACGTCGATCCCAAGCCCGACCACAACCTCGAGGGGCTGCCCGAGCTCGAGGGCCGCGTGCACGTGATCGAGCTCTCCGGCGACGAGCGCTTCCGGGGCCTGCTGGATCCGCTCGTGGTCGCGCCGGAGGGGCTGCGCGAGGACCTCGCGAGCTCGTACCTGATGGAGCTTGTCCCGCAGGCGCCGCCGGCGTGGGAGATGCAGGTGCGCAAGGCGGTCCGCCAGGCGCTCGAGGACCGCCGGCCGAGCTGCCTGCGCGTACTGGACCTCCTCCGGCGCAGCGGCGACCCCGAGGCGCGGGCCGCCGGCGACGCGCTCTCGGTGTGGGCGGACTCGGGCGTGGCCCGGCTGGGGTTCGGCGACGGCGTGGCGGCGCGGATCGCCGCGCAGCGGCCGGTCACGACGATCAAGGCGCGCGGGATGAGCCTGCCGGCGCCGGGGATCCCGCGCGCCGACTACGACCAGGCGGAGCGGCTGGGCGTGGCGACGCTGAAGCTGATCGCGGCGTACGCGATGCGGCTGGTCTCCGGCGACCGCTCGGTGCACAAGGTCGTGCTGTTCGACGAGGCCTGGTTCCTGCTCGCCTCGCGCGACGGGCGGCGGTTGATCGACCGGCTCAACCGCCTCGGGCGGGCGGAGAACGCGACGCTGATCCTCGCCACCCAGCAGCTCACGGACGTGGGCGAGATCGAGAACCTGATCGGCACGCGGCTGATCTTCGGCCAGGAGACCGCGGCCGAGGCGCGCCGGGCTCTCGAGCTGCTCGGCCTGGACCCCGACGACCGCGTGCTGGTCGAGCGCGTGCGCGGCTACCGCCGCGGGCGCTGCCTGATGCGCGACATCGACGACCACGTCGCCGAGCTGCAGATCGAGCCCGTGCACGAGCACGTGCTGGCGATCCTCGACACCTCACCCGGCGCGCGGCGGCTGGAGGAAGCCGCGTGAGATGGACGACGGGGTCGACACCGGCGGCCGCAGCGTCGTGCGCATGCGGAGCGTGGGCGTGAGGCGGGTCGCGCCGGCGGTCGTCGTGCTGTTCTTCCTCGCGTGGCCGCCGGCGCTCGGCGAGTACCGCGGGAGCGACCTCCTGGGCAACGTGTCGCCGGAGTCGCAGGTGAGCGGCGGGCTCGTCGATCGCTATCCGCTGTCGGCGTATGCGCTCGACTACCACGTCGACGTCGGTGTGACGAACCCCGACGGCGTCCCGCCGATGATCGGCCAGTGGGCCGCGGCGCAGCTGTGGAGCGCGACGAGCTTCCTGGTCAAGACCGTGATCGACCTGTTCACGTGGGCCTTCTCGCTTGATCTGCTCGGGGGCACGGACGGCGCGCTCGGGCCGATCGCGCAGGCGATCACGAGCGTCTACGAGAACGTCATCGGCCAGGCGTGGATGGTCGCCGCGATCCTCATCGCCGGCATCTGGGGGATCTGGAAGGCGCTGGTGCAGCGCCGCTACACGGAGACCGCCGGTGCGCTCGCCGTGTCGGTGCTGTTCGTCGTCGTCGCCCTGTTCTTCGTCTACCAGCCCGAGCGCACGGTCGGGGAGGCCAGCCGGTGGACGAACACGCTGTCGCTGGCGTTCCTGTCGGGCGCGAACCGCGGCTCGCTCGACGATCCCGCCCAGGCCAAGCGCCAGGTCGCCGACCACCTGTTCCAGACGCTGGTCTATGAGCCCTGGGTCGTGCTCGAGTTCGGCGGCCTGAGCCACTGCGTGGACACCGACCGCCTCGACGCGGACGGCTTCCCGCGCCCGGTCGGCCCGCGCGACCCGGCCCGCGACGTGTGCCGCGACCACGTGCGTACGGGGCGCGACGGGCACGGCGGCTACGCGCCGCGGTTCCTGCGCCAGCCCGCCGGCTCCGACGAGCGCACGGCCGAGTACGACGCGCTGCGCACGGGCGAGGCCCCCGCCCACGATCTGCAGTTCGCCGGCTACCGCGTGGACAACGCGGACGCGCCGGCGGTCGACGTCCAGCAGGCCGGCGGCGCGTTCCAGCGGCTGACGTTCTCGCTGATCGTGTTCCTCGGCGCGCTGGGCGCCGTCGTGCTGCTCGGCTTCCTCTCGCTGGCGGTGATCCTCGCCCAGGTCGTCGCGCTGGTCCTGCTGGGGTTCGCGCCCGTGGCGCTGGTGATCGGGATCTTCCCCGGCGCCGGGCACGAGTTCTTCAAGGGCTGGCTGGCCAAGCTCGGCACCGCGATCTTCATCAAGGCCCTGTACTCGCTGGTGATCGCGATCGTTGTCGCGGTGTCGGCGGCGCTGACGGGAGCCACCGGGTCGCTCGGGTTCCTGTTCGCGTTCGGGCTGCAGACGGTGTTCTTCTGGGCGATCTTCGTCTACCGCAAGCAGATCAGCGCCCGGCTGGTGGCGGCCACCACCGGCGCCGCGGAGGGCGCGCGGCTCCCGCGAATGACCGCCGTGCAGCGCGGGGCGCAGATGGCGACGCGGCCGTTCGGCGCGCTGGTGGGCGTCGCGCGCCGAGACGACGCCCGGCAGGAGAGCGCGCTCACGGGCGGCTCGGAGGCGCGCGGCTCCGGGGGCGCGCACCGGGTCACCGTGACCGGCGAGGCCCCCGCGCCGCGCCCGGCCGGCGCCGAGAGCGTGTCGCCGGTGGCGGGCGATCGGGCGCCGGCGCGCGAGGCGACGCCGCGCGCGATCCACGAGGAGGTCATGCGCCGCGCCCGCGAGCTGCGCGAGCGCCGGCGCGTCCCAACCGAGGACACGGCGCCGCCCGCGCCGGCCCCGAGGCCGTCGTCGGCGCCTGGTGCGAGCCGTGGTTGACCGGCTGTCATCGGCCTTGGTGCGAACGGCGGTTGAACGGCCATCTTCGGCGCCTGGTGCGAGCGGTGATTGACCGGCTGCGATGGTTCCTGAACCGGCCGCTTTCGGACGCCGACCGCCCCCGGCTGTTCGCGATCTCCGTCGCGCTGATCGCCGCGACCGCGATCGTCCTCGCGCTCCTCGACGACGCCGGCTCCGCGCCGCCGCCTCCGCGGCGGGCCGCCGTGTCGCGGCCGCTTGCGCCGGCGGCGCGGCCGCACAGGCGCCGTACCCGAGCAAGCCCATCACGCTGATCGTGCCGTT
>JBIOTP010000079.1:0-19217 GCA_044865965.1 Solirubrobacteraceae bacterium | reverse complement strand
AGTATCGGGGCGCCCGGATTTGAACCGGGGACCTCACCGACCCGAACGGTGCGCGCTACCAGGCTGCGCCACGCCCCGAGGGATCGCAGTCTAGCTTCTCCCCGTCAGCGGTTCAGCGCGCGGCAGTAGCGGACGGCGAGGCCGGTGACGAGTGTCTGGAAGGCGGTCTCGATCGGGATCCCCTCGCGGTCGGCGTACGCGCGCAGGCCGCGGGACTCGATCGCGTCGGCCTGCGCGATCACGTCTTCGACGAGGTCGGGGTGGCGGTCGGAGAAGAAGGCGCCGACGGAATACAGGCCGGTGTCCATCGCGGACGCGACGAAGTCGTCGGGCACGCGGCGCAGGCTACCTACCGAAGGGGGTTCAGCCGCCGCCGATGACAGCTCCGACGGAGCGCGTGGACGGCCGGGCGGCGCCTCAGCCGCCGCCGACCACGCCGCCGACGGCGCCCGTGGCCTGCTGCGCCGCGCCCTGGGCGGCGCCGCTCGTCTGCCCGGCCGCGTCCTGGGCCGCCCCCGTCGTCTGCCCCGCCGCGCCCTGGGCCGTCCCGGTCGTCTGCTGGACGCCGTTCTGGACGGTGCCGGTCGTCTGCTGGACGGTGTCCGCGACGGTGTCGGTCGTCTTCTTGACGGTGTCCTTGACCTGCGTCAGCGGGTTGCTCGTGGACGTCGGCAGGCGGAGCTTGGGCTTGCGCGCACCGGTGGCGTTGCGAATCGGGGCCGTCACGTCGCCGGCCGCGCCCGCGGAGCCGCCGGAGCCGCTCGACGGCTGCCCGCCCGCGGGGGACGAGCCGCGGCCGGAGGAGGAGCGGCTCGACTTCCGGCCCGCGGCCCGCCGATCGGCGGAGCCGCCGCTCGAGGCCCGTCGCGTGCTCATCTGGCTGCCCGCCGCGGTCGAGCCGGTCGCGCCGGCGGAGGCAGCGCCGCCCGGCGCGCCGACGGCGCCACCGGTCTGCGTCGCCGCCGGCCGCGACCGGCCCGCCGCGCTTGCGCCGGGACCCCCGGCAGACCTGTGAACCTCGACGCCCGCGCCCACGCCGGCGAGCAGCAGCGCCGCCGCCGCGGCCAGCTTCGCCCAGCCCCCGGACATCTGGTCCGACAGCACGGGCAGATGGGCGGCCATCCCCTGTCCGGCGCCCGCGCTCGCCACGCCGTCGCCCCCGCCACCGCCGCCGCCGCGGCGGACCCGGACGAGGATCGGGAGCGGGAGGAGCCCGGCGACCTTGGCCGCCACGCGCTCGGTGACCGGCCGGCGCACGAGCAGCCCGCGGTCGAGCCCGGCCGCGAGCGCCTCGCGCCGGCAGGGCTGGCAGTGGGCGAGATGGCGCGAGAGGCGCCGCGCGTCGCGCGTGCCCACGGCGCCGGCGGCTGCGGTCGCGATGATCGTCTGCACGCGCCGGCAGCGGGCGCCCGACACGAGCTCGTCGTACTCCTCAGTGAGCCGCCGGCGGGCCCGGAACAGGGTCGACTCGACCGCCGGGCGCGTCATCCGCAGCCGTGCGCCGATCTGCTCGTAGGTCAGGCCCTCGAGCTCGCGCAGGACGAGGATCTTGTGGTGCGTCTCCGACAGGCCGCCGAACGCGCCGCAGAGGTTCTCGAGCTCCTGCTTGGCGGCGACCGCGGCGTCCGGCGAGGGGCCGCTGCCGACGAGCCGCGCGTGGTCGCCGGACGTCAGGCTCTCGTGGTGGTCGTAGGAGACCTCCTCGGTGCGCCGGGCGCGCCGGAACGCGTCGATGCAGCCGTTCTTGGCGATCTCGTAGATCCAGGGCCTGAAGGCGATCGGCCGCTCGGTCGCGCGGATGCGGCGCAGCGCGTTGACGAACACCTCCTGGGTCACGTCCTCGGCGCGGCCATGGTCCTTGACCATGCCGAGCACGTAGGCGTGGATCCGCCGGTGGTAGCGCTGGTAGAGGACCTCGAACGCGCGGTCGTCGCCGCGACGGACCGCGGCGACGAACACGTCGTCCGGGGCAGCGGCGCTGCCCGTAATCCCCTCGCTCACCGGCGCCAGGGCAGCGCCGTCTGTTCCCCTACCCACCGTGGTGGAGCCTCCTGAGCAGCGGCAATTCCCGAAAGGTCCCCCGCGGGTCCGCCCCCTGCTGCGGACGCGCGGGACACTGTAGTCCCACATGACCCGATTTGTCCGTTCGCAAACCCAATGGCCCGTGTCGCCGAGCTGATCGCCGCCCTCGACGAGCTCTTGGAGCCCGCCGCGTACCGGGATCTCGGCCCCAACGGACTGCAGGTTCCTGGCGCATCGGAGGTCTCGCGCGTGGTCACGGGCGTGTCCGCGCAGCGCGAGCTGGCCGAGCGGGCGGTCGAGCTCGGCGCGCAGCTCGTGCTCGTCCACCACGGCCTGTTCTGGGACTTCCAGCCCACCGGCCTGACGCCGATGCTCGCCGAGCGCCTGCGCCCGCTGTTCAAGCACGACATCAACCTGGCCGCCTACCACCTCCCGCTCGACGCCCATCCGGAGGTGGGCAACAACGCGCTGCTCGCGCGCGAGCTCGGCTGTGAGGAGCACGCGCCGTTCGGCGACTATCGCGGCACCCCGATCGGCCGCCGCGGCACGTTCGCGGAGCCCGGTCTGACCCTGGACGAGCTGCGCGCGCGCGTGCGGGTGACGACCGACCGCGAGCCGACGATCCTCGGCGCCGGGCCGGAGCGCATCCGCACGATCGGCATCGTCTCCGGCTCGGCCGCCGACCGGCTGCCCGAGGCGGTCGACGCGGGGCTCGACGCGCTGCTGACCGGTGAGCCGCGCGAGCACGTGATGGCGGACGCGCGCGAGGCCGGCATCCATTTCATCGCCGCCGGCCACTACGCCACGGAGACGTTCGGCGTGCGGGCGCTCGGCGACCTGCTCGCCGAGCGCTTCGGGATCGAGCACGTCTTCGTCGACATCCCGAACCCGGTATGACCCGACCAAGGTTTAGGCCACGTTGACCAGAAGCCATTGTGGACGTCCGGCGAAGCCGCTACCGTGGCGTTCACGTGGCAAACCTCATCAGGAGGCATCGCACTGATGGCAATCCATCTCACGCCCACTGAGCTCGCTCGCGAAGCCGGCATGGAGCGTCGCGAGGTCATTGAGAAGTGCATGGAGCTGGGCGTGCCGATCTTCCAGGGCCGCATCGACAAGACGCTGTTTCTGGCGAACTTGAGCGAGCTGGAAGCCACGTCGCGACAGGTGGCGACAGCGTGACCTGCGGCGCCTAGCGCGCCGCGCCGAGTAGGATCGCGCTCCTCGCAGTAGGACAGGAGGAGCGAATGCAGGACAGCACGGCAGCGCCGAGCCGACACGGCACGGGCTCGGCCACGATCGCCGACATGATGGGGTTGGCGGCCGACCGCTTCGCGGATCGCCCGGCGGCCCGGTTCAAGCGCGGCGACGAGTGGCTCGAGGTCTCCTACCGCGAGCTCGGCGAGATCGTGTCGGAGATCGGGCGCGGCCTGATCGACCTCGGCCTGCAGCCCGGCGACCGCGTCGCGCTGCTGTGCACGACCCGGCTGGAGTGGAGCTACGTCGACTTCGCCATCACGAGCGCCGGCGGCGTCGTGGTCCCGATCTACCCGACCAACTCGCCCGAGGAGTGCGCCTGGGTGGCCGGCAACTCCGAGTCGCGCTTCGTCGTCTGCGAGGACGCCGGGCAGGCGGCGAAGATCGCCGCCGTGCGCGAGCGGCTCCCGGTGCTCGAGGGCGTGATCGCGATCGAAGACGCCGAGGGGGCCATCTCGCTCGAGGAGGTCCGCGAACGCGGCCGCGGGCGGGCCGCACAGGAGCTGGGCGACCGCGTCGCGGCGGTGAAGCCCGAGGACCCGTACACGATCATCTACACGTCCGGGACGACCGGCCCGCCAAAGGGCTGCGTGCTCACGCACGGCAACTACCGCAACGTCGTGAGCATGTCCGAGGCGATCGACGTGATCGAGGCGGGCCAGGTCGTCTACCTCTACCTGCCGCTCGCGCACTCCTACGCGCTGCTGATCCAGCTCCTGGCCGTCGACCTGGGGGCGTGCATCGCCTTCTGGAGCGGCGACACGACCCAGATCGTGCCCGACCTGATGGCGACCCAGCCCGCCTACCTGCCCTCGGTGCCGCGCATCTTCGAGAAGATCTACACGCTCGTCACCGCCAACAACGACCCCGCGAAGCTCCGCGCGGCGGTCAAGCTCGGGCTGCAGGTGCGGGAGCTCCAGGCGGCCGGGCAGCCGCTCCCGGACGAGCTGCGCGCGGCCTACGAGACGGCCGACAAGGAGCTGTTCGCGAACGTCCGCAACGTCTTCGGCGGCCGGCTCAAGCAGGCCACCTCGGGCGCCGCCCCGATCGCCCGCGAGATCCTCGAGTTCTTCTACGCCTGCGGCGCGCCCGTGTTCGAGGGCTACGGCATGACCGAGACCTCGACGGTGACGACCACGTCCACAGTCGAGGACTTCCGCTTCGGCACAGTCGGGCATGCGATCCCCGGCGCCGAGCTGCGGATCGCCGACGACGGCGAGATCCTCGTCCGCGGCCCGCACGTCTTCCAGGGCTACTACCGGGCGGGCGACACCGACGCGTTCGGCGCGGTCGAGGACGGCTGGCTGCACACCGGCGACCTCGGCTCCCTCGACGAGGACGGCTACCTCTCGATCACCGGCCGCAAGAAGGACATCATCATCACCGCGGGCGGCAAGAACCTCACCCCCGCCAACCTGGAGAACGATCTCAAGCAATCCCGCTGGATCTCCCAGGCGGTGATATACGGCGACCGCCGGCCCTACCCGGTCGCGCTCATCGCGCTCGATCCGGACGAGATCGTCCACTTCGCCCGCGAGCACGGCCTCCCCGAGGACGTGGCGACCTTGGCACACGAACCGAAGGTGATCGAGCTCATCCAAGGGGTCCTCGGCCAAGTCAACGACCGCTACGCCCGCGTCGAGCAGATCAAGCGCTTCTTCATCGTCGACCACGACCTGTCGCAGGAGACCGGCGAGCTGACGCCGACCTTGAAGGTCAAGCGGAACGTGGTCAACGAGATGTACGCGGAGGAGTTCGAGCGGCTCTACGCGTCCTGACGCGGGCCGCGCGGCGGGGCCGGCGAACTGCGGGCAAGGTAGGGGAGGGTCGAACCTGATCGCGCCGCGCGAGTGATCGGACGGGGTCGCACGCCCGTTTGAGCCGGGTCCTATCGCGCGCGATCGATCACGCTCGATCAACCCTCAGAGGGAGCGCGTCAATTGAGTTCGAACATGTCGAACTAAATTGACGCACACCCGCCGCGACGATGATCGATCCCCGCGAGCCGATCCGGGCTCCCCGCTACCTTGCCCGAAGTTCGCCGGACCCGCCGCGCGGGCCCAAAGAGCGCCTACCCCTCCCCGCTCTGACGCAACAAAGCTCCCGTCGTCTGCTCGAGGATCCGCCGCCAGGCGCGGGTCTTCTCCTTCTCGGCCGAGAAGTGGCGGACGACCTTGCGCACGCGGGTGGCGGAGATCTCGATCCCGTGCCGGCGGCAGACCTGGCGCAGGTCGTTGTAGTCCTTGGCGAGCTTGAGCGTGACCGACTCGAACCCGTGCCTCGCGACCTCGACGCGGGAGGCGTAGTTCAGCACGTTGGTCTGGAACATCAGCTCGTCGTCGGGCTCGGGCTCGATGAGGACGATGTCGACGCCCGGGTAGCGGGCCTGCCAGTGGCTCGCCATCTCGTGCAGGCGCTGGTAGGCGAGCAGCTTGAACGTCTGGTAGCCGATCTTCGGGAAGCCCATGTCCGAGATCCGGCGTGCGCGGGTGCCGAAGAGGGTCGGGATGGACTTGGAGAAGTCGTTCACGTAGGGCACGAGCGGGTTGACCACGACGATGAACTTCGCGCCGGCCTCGACCGCGATGTCGAGGTTCGTCGTGGAGACGATCCCGCCGTCGATCAGCTCGCGGTCGCGCACGCGGCAGGGCGAGTAGACCATCGGCAGCGCCGCCGAGGCCCGCACGGCGCGGGAGATCGGGATGTCGTCCCAGCCCTCGGCGCCGAGGACGATCCGCTCGCAGGTGTCGAGGTCGGTGGCGGCGAGGTAGAGCTCGGGCTCGAGGAGCCGGAAGTCGTCGCTGCGGCCGTCGATCGTCAGCACCTCGCGCAGGTACTCCTCGATCCCCGCGCCGCTGTAGATGCCCGACGGCAGCGCGTCGGCGAGCGCGAGCACGACGTCGATCGCGGAGAAGGAGCCGAGCGTGCGGGAGAGCGTGCGGACGACGCCGATCGCGTGCAGCGGCAGCCGCACCGCCTTGCCCACCAGCTCGCCGTAGTTGAGCCGCAGCAGGCGGTCATGGTCGATGTTCGGGAACGGCAGCGGCACCTGGTCGTTGACCACTCGCATCATCTGCTCGGGCGTGACGCCGTTGGCGGCCATCGCGGCGATCAGCGAGCCGGCGCTCGTGCCCACGTAGATGTCGAACTGGTTGACGGAGCGGTTGACCGACAGCAGGTCGAGCGCCCTCAGCGCCCCGATCTGGTACACGCCGCCCGTGAACCCGCCGCCGCCCAGCACGAGGGCGGTCCGCGATTGCCGGCGGCGCCGGCGCGCCGGGGTCTCCAGCTCCACGACGTTGCTCACGAGCCAAGTCTAGGGTCCGCGACCCCGGAACCGCCGGGGAGGTGTCCCGGGTGGCGAGCGGGTCCGCGACTCCCGTACCGCCCGGGAGAGTCGTCCAGGCCGGTGACCGGGTCCGCGACTCCCGTACCGCCCGCGGGGTCGTCCGGGCCGGTGTTCGGGGTCCGCGACTCCGGTGCCGCCTGCGGGTTGTCTAGGCTCGTGACCGTGATCGCCCGCGCCGCCGCGACGCTCGTCGTGCTGCTCGCCCTCGCGCCGCCGGCGGGCGCGGCGGGCCCGGCCGCCACCCAGCGGCTGCTCGAGCGCCAGATGGCCCGCGCGGGCGGCGGCTCGGGCGCCTACGTGGTGGACATGGCCACCGGCGCCGAGCTCTACGCCGCCCGGCCGGACGTCGCCCGCATGCCCGCCTCCGTGGAGAAGCTCTACACGTCGGCGACCGCGCTCCTGCGCTACGGCGCCGACGGGCGCCTGACCACCACCGTGCTCGCGCCGGCGGTGCCCGACGCGACGGGCACGATCGCCGGCGACCTGGTGCTGCGCGGCGGCGGCGACCCGACGTTCGACTCGCGCGCGGCCGCCGCGCTCGCCGAGAAGCTCGTCAACGGCGGCCTGCTGCGGGTGGCGGGCCGCGTCGTGGGCGACGAGTCCGCGTTCGACGCCTTCCGCGGCCCGCCCTCGTCGCGCTATCAGACCTCCAGCGACGTCGGGCCGCTGAGCGCGCTCGCCTTCGACCACGGGCGCACCGGCCGGCGCCGGCCCTACTTCCAGTCGCGCCCGGCGCGCTTCGCCGCCGAGGCGTTCGCAAAGGCGCTCGAGCGCCGCGGCGTGGAGCTCGCCGGCTCCGCACGCGCCGGGCACGCCGCCACCGGCGCCGTGCCGCTCTCCGAATGGGACTCGCCGACGCTCGCGGAGATCGTGCGCAGCATGAACGTGCCGTCCGACAACTACATCGCCGAGACGCTCGTCAAGGCGCTGGGCGCCGACTTCGGCACGGCCGGCAGCACGGCCGCCGGCGCCGCCGTCGTCCGCACGACGGTCGCGCGCTTCGGGATCGCCCCGCAGGTGGTCGACGGTTCGGGCCTCTCGCGGGGCGACCGCACGTCGCCGCGCCAGGTCGTGCGCCTGCTGACCGCGATGGCGGACACCGAGGCCGGGGACGCGTTCGAGGCGTCGCTGCCGGTCGCGGGCCGTACCGGCACCCTGTCTGACCGGATGCGGCGCAGCGCGGCGCGCGACAACTGCCAGGCCAAGACCGGGACGCTGCACGACGTGTCGGCGCTGGCCGGCTACTGCACCACCCCCCGCGGCAGCCGCGTCGCCTTCGCGTTCATGATGAACGGCGTCAGCCCCGGCGGCGCGCGCGTGCTGCAGGACCGCATGGCCGCCGCGCTCGCCCGCTACGACGGCGGCATTGCGCTACAAGCCGGCAGATCGGGGTAGGAGCGTCGGGCCATGTCCCGCATCGTCGCCTCCCTCGCCACCGCCGCCGCCTGCCTCCTCCTCGCCTCGCCGGCCCAGGCCCGCGACGCCGTCGTCACATCCTTCGACGGCACGCAGATCGCCCTGTCCTTCTTCGCCGCCGAGGGCCTCGCGTCCGGCCAGAAGGCGCCCACCGTGCTCGAGGGGCACGGCTGGGGCAGCTCGCGCGACACCGACCCCGACAGCGCCTCCAGCGAGTCGACCGGCAACGTCGGCCTCGGGCCGCTGCGGCGCGCCGGCTTCAACGTCCTGACCTGGGACGCGCGTGGCTTCGGGCAGTCGGGCGGCACCGTGGAGGTCGACTCCAAGGACTTCGAAGGGCGCGACGTGTCGGCCCTGATCGACTGGCTGGCGCAGCAGCCGGAGGCGCGGCTCGACGCCGCGGGCGACCCGCGCGTGGGCATGACCGGCGTCTCCTACGCCGGCGGGATCGAGCTCGTCACCGCCCCCAACGACCGCCGCATCGACGCGATCGCGCCGATCATCGCCTGGAACTCGCTGCTGACCTCGCTCTACAAGGAGGACACCGTCAAGGGCGGCTGGGCGAGCATCCTCTACGCCGCCGGCGTGCCGGCCTCCAAGGGCCGGCTCGACCCGCACATCCACTCCGCGTTCGTGAGCGGCGCCACCACCGGGCACCTGTCGCAGGACGACCGCGACTGGTTCGCCTCGCGCGGGCCGGGCCAGGCGGTCGGCTCGATCCGCATCCCGACGTTCATCGTCGAGGGAACGGCGGACACGCTGTTCACGCTGCACGAGGCGATCGTGAACTACGGGCTCCTGCGCGCGGCCGGCGTGCCCACGAAGATGATGTGGTTCTGCGGCGGCCACGGCACCTGCATGACCGGGACCGGCCCCGCCGGGCACATCGAGGCTGCGGTCGTCGCGTGGCTGCGCCGCTACCTGGCGGGCCAGAGCTCCGTCGACACCGGGCCGCGCTTCGAGTGGCTCGCCGACGACGCGCAGTGGCGCTCGGGCGACGACTACCCGCTCGCCCCGGGCCGCTCGATCGTGGCCCAGGGCTCGGGCACGCTGGCGCTGAGCCCGGCCGACGCCGTGTCGGGCACGCCGCTGGCCGCCGGGCGGGCGGCCAACGCGGTCAACGTCGCGGTGCCGCCGCCCGCGGCGGCGGCGCAGGTGCTGGGCGAGCCGCGGCTCACGCTCACCTACTCGGGCACCGGCAACGCCACGCACGTGTTCGCCCAGCTCGTCGACGAGAAGCGCAACGTCGTGATCGGCAACCAGGCCACGCCGATCCCGGTGACGCTCGACGGCCAGTCGCACACGGTCTTCCGCACGCTCGAGGGGGTCGCATCCTCGGCGCCCGCCGGCACCCGCTACACGCTGCAGATCATCGGCGGCACGCAGGTCTACGGGCCGGTCCGCGGCGCGGGCTCGCTCAACTTCAGCGCGATCCGGCTCGAGCTGCCCACGGTGGAGCCGGGCGCCGTGAACGGCGGCGCGCTGCTGCCGGGCTCGCGCACCTGCCTGTCGCGGCGGCGCTTCGAGATCCGCCTGCACGCGCCCAAGCGCTCGCGGCTGCGCTCCGCGCGGGTCTTCGTCGCCGGCAAGCCCGTAAAGGTGCGCCGCGAGGCCGGCCGCCTGCGGGCCACCGTCGACCTGCGCGGCCAGGCCCGCAAGACCGTGACGGTCCGCGTGGTCGCCCGTACGACGCGCGGGCGCACCGTGCGCGAGACCCGCACGTACCGCACCTGCATGGCGCGCACGCGCTAGTGGCGGGGCATGTGGTCGCGATCGGCGGGGGCCAGTTCTGGGCGCCGCCCGGAGACCCCCGCCTCGACGCCTTCATCCTCTCGCTCACGGGCCGCGAGCGCCCGCGCGTGTGCTTCCTGGCCACCGCGAGCGGCGACTCCGACAGCGCGATCGCGGCCTTCTACCGCAACCTCTCGCGGCACGAGTGCCGCCCGAGCGACCTCGTGCTGTTCAACCGCACGGTCGAGGACCTCGCCGCCTACGTGGCCGAGCAGGACGTCTTCTGGGTGTGGGGCGGCTCGACCGCGAACCTGCTCGCGGTCTGGCGGCTGCACGGCCTCGACCGGCTGATCGCCGCGGCGTACCAGCGCGGCGCGGTCCTGTGCGGGATCTCCGCGGGCATGAACTGCTGGTTCGAGGCCTCGACGACGGACTCGTTCGGCCTCACGCTGGCGCCGCTGCACGACGGGCTCGGCCTGCTCGGAGGGTCGGCCTGCCCGCACTACGACGCCGAGCCCCAGCGGCGGCCGCTGTACCGCCGGCTCGTGGACGAGGGGGCGCTCCCGCCGGGCTGGGCGGCCGACGACGGCGCCGCCCTGCACTTCCGCGGCGGCGAGCTCGCCGAGGTCGTGAGCCTGCGCGAGGGCGCCGCCGGCTACCGCGTCGAGCCGGGCCGCGAGACCCGCCTCGAGCCGCGGCTGCTCTAATCCAGCAGTCCGAGCAGGCCCGCCTCGTCGAGCACGGGCACACCCAGGCGCTCGGCCTTCTCGAGCTTGGAGCCCGGCGACGCCCCGGCCACCACGTAGTCGGTGTTCTTGGACACCGAGGAGGTGACGCGGCCGCCGGCCGCCATGATGCGCTCCTGCGCCTCCTCGCGCGTGAGGTCGGGCAGCGTGCCGGTGAGGACGAACGTCTTGCCGGCGAGCGGGCCCGCGCCCAGCGGAGGCCCCTCCTCCTCGAGCTTGAGCCCCAGCCCGCGCAGGTCCTCGATCAGCGCCCGCATCTTCTCGTCGGCGAGCTGGTCGGCGATCAGCCTCGCCACGATCGGCCCGATCCCCTGGGTCTCGGCCACCTGCTCTGGCGTGGCCGCCAGCAGCGCGTCGATCGTGCGAAAGCGCGCGGCGAGCGCGCGGCCGGTGACGTAGCCGACGCCCTCGACGCCGATCGCGAACAGCAGCGTGCCGAACGGGCGCTGCTTGGACTCCTCGATCGAGGCGAGCAGGTTGCCGACGCTGACCTCGCCGTAGCCGTCGAGCGCGAGCAGCTTCTCCGGCTCGAGCCGGTAGAAGTCCGCCGCGGTCGTCACGAAGCCGAGCCGCTGGAACGTCGCCACCTGCTTCTCCCCCAGCCCGTCGATGTCCATCGCCTGCGCGAAGGCGGTCAGGAGCTGCCAGCGCCGCTCCGGGCAGTCGCGGTTCGGGCACTTGGTGAACACGCCGGTCTCGGGCTTGACGGTGGGCGTGTCGCAGAACGGGCAACGCTCCGGCGGGCGCGCCGCCGGCCCGCGATCCGGCCGCTCGAGCGCGTGCGGCGCGGGCGAGATGACCTGCGGGATCACGTCGCCAGCGCGCAGCACGATCACGTCGTCGCCGACCCGGACGTCCTTGCGCGCGAGGTCCTCCTCGTTGTGCAGCGTGGCCGCCTTCACCGTCACGCCGCCGACGTGGACCGGCTCGAGCTGCGCGAACGGGTGCAGGTCGCCGAACTTGCCGACGTTCCACGCCACCCCGTTGAGCCGCGTCACCGCCGTCGTCGGCGGGAACTTCCAGGCGATCGCCCAGCGCGGGTCGCGCCCCACGACGCCCAGCCGGCGCTGGAGCTCGACGTCGTCGAGCTTGACCACCACGCCGTCGATCTCGAAGTCCAGCGCGCCGCGGCGCTCCTGCCAGTGCAGGCACTGCGCCACGACGTCGTCCTCGGAGCCGAGCCTCTTGACGTCGGCGTTCACGCGGAAGCCGTGGGCGCGCAGCCACTCGAGCGACTCCCAGTGCGAGCCGAACGCCAGGCCGTCGCTCGCGCCGATCCCGTAGCACCACATCGACAGCGGGCGCTCCGCCGCCAGCGCCGGGTCGAGCTGGCGGATCGTCCCCGCCGCCGAGTTGCGCGGGTTCATGAACGTCGACAGCCCCGCCTCGGCGCGACGCTCGTTGAGAGCCGCGAAATCCGGCAGCGACATGTAGACCTCGCCGCGCACCTCCACGAACGGCGGCGCGTCGTCGATCCGCAGCGGGATCGTGGGCATCGTCCGCAGGTTGTGCGTGACGTCCTCGCCGACCTCGCCGTTGCCGCGCGTGGCGCCGCGCTCGAGCACGCCGTCGCGGTAGATCAGCGAGATCGCCAGGCCGTCGATCTTCGGCTCGGCGACGAACTCGAACAGCGCGTCCTCGATTCCCTCGCGCGCGAGGTGGTTGCGCATCCGGGCGACCCATCCCCGCAGCTCCTCCTCGGAGCGCGCGTTGGCGAGCGAGAACATCGGCTGCGGGTGGGTGACCTTGACGAGCTTCGACACCGGCTCGGCGCCGACGCGCTGGGTCGGCGAGTCGGGCGTCACCAGCTCCGGGTGCTCGCGCTCGATCGCCCGCAGCTCGTCCAGCAGCCGGTCGTAGGCGTCGTCGCCGATCTCCGGGTCGTCGAGGACGTAGTAGCGGTGGTTGTGGTACTCGAGCTGGCGCTTGAGCTCCTCGGCGCGCTCGGCGGCGCTCATTCGGACACCTCCTCGGCCGCCGGGTCCAGCAGCCGCGCGAGGTCGTACTCGCGCAGACGCTCCAGGCCGTGCGCCGCCGTCAGGTCGAAGTGCAGCGGCGTCACGGCGATGCGCCCCGCCGACACGGCGGCCAGGTCGGTCCCCGGCTCGTCGTCGTGCACCGGCGAGTCGCCGTAGATGCGGTACAGCCAGCGCCGCCCCTCCTCCTCGACCAGGTCCAGCCGGTCGCGGTAGATGCGCTTGCCGAGCCGCGCGACCTCCACGCCGCCGACCTCCCCGGCCGGCACGTTGACGTTCAGCAGCGTGCCCTCGGGGAGCGGGACGTCGTCGAGCCGGTCGACCACGCGCGCGGTGAACTCGGCGGCGTTCGTGAAGTCGAACGTCTGGCCGAGCCGGAAGTCCATCTCGCGCCGGGTGGACTGCTGCGAGACCGCGATCCCCGGGATCCCCAGCACGACGCCCTCGAGCGCCGCCGCGACGGTGCCCGAGTATGTGATGTCGTCGCCGAGGTTGGCGCCGTGGTTGATGCCGGAGACGATCACGTCGGGCGAGAAGTCCTCGACCAGGCCCAGCGACGCCAGCCGCACGCAGTCCACCGGCGTCCCGTCGCAGGCGTAGCCGATCGTCCCGTCGTCGAACGGGACCTCCTCGACCCACAGCGGGCGCCGGAACGTGATCGACCGCGCGGTGGCCGAGCGGTTGCCGTCAGGCGCGATGACCGCGAGGCGGACGTCCTCGAGCCGCGCGAGGGACCGCCGCAGGGCCTGCAGGCCCTGGGCGTCGATCCCGTCGTCGTTGGTGAGCAGCACGCGCAGCACTCACGCCCGCAGGATATTGGGCGCCCGGCCCCGACGGACGGCCAGGGTCCCAACGCGCCAATGGACATAGATTTGGCCCTCGATGATGTGGCGATCACTGCTCGTGGTGGGTGCGCTGGCGCTGCTGTGCGGCGGGCTCGGCGCCTACGGCCGCTACGCGCTGCTCGACGAGCGCGCGTTCGCCGCTCGCGCCACGAGCACGCTCGCCCAGGACGAGGTCGTCGACGAGGTGATCGACCGCGTCTCGGGCCGCATCGTCGAGACGCAGCCGGAGCTCGCTCCGAGCCGGCCGCTGCTCGAGGCGTCGGTCGCCGAGGTCGTGGCCGACCCCGGCTTCCCCGCCGCGTTCTACGCCGGAATGGCGCGGCTGCATCACGATCTGTTCACGGACGGCCGGCGGGCGCCGGAGCTCGTGCTGCCCGGCACGGGCGCCCAGCTGCGATCGACGTTCATCGTCCGCGCGCGCGGGCTGTCGCCGGCGGCGGGGGCGGCGCTCAGCGCGCGCGTGCGCCGGCCGGGAGCGGACGCCGCGATCGCCTCGGACCCGGTGCTGATGACGCTCGGCGGCGGGCGCATGGAGACGCGCCTGCGCGCCGCGGCCCCGACCGCGTCCCGGCTCGCTTCCCTCTGGCCGGCCGCCGTGGCGCTCGGGCTGATCCTGCTGGGGCTCGCGGCGCTGCTGGCGCCCAGCCGCCGCTGCGGGCTGCGCTCGGCTGCGCTGGCGATCGCCGCCGCCGGCGGCGCGACGGTGGCCGCGACGGCGATCGGCAAGGCGCTCCTGCTCGCCACGTTCGACACCGGCCACGGCGACGCCGTGGTCGGCACGATCTGGAACGCCTACCTGCAGGACCTGCGGCTCTGGGGGCTGTTGGCCGGCGTGATGGGACTCGTGGCGGCGGCCGCCGCGGATCCGGGCGCCCGGGGCGCCTGGCGGCGCCAGCTCGCCCGCGCGCTCGCGCCGGAGGGCCCGGGCGGGCGGCTCGCGCGCGCCGCCGCGCTGCTCGTGCTGGCGGTGCTGCTGCTCGTCGCCCCGGAGGTCCCGCTGGACCTCGCGCTGATCACCTTCGCCGGCCTGCTGGTGTTCAGCGCCGCCGCCGAGCTCGTCCGCCTGAGCGCTCGTTAACCGGGGTCCGTACCCCGTTCAAGTGCGTCTCGGGCGCGCTCGTGGCGCTTGACGGACACGACATGGCTGGTGGACACGCCCCGCCCGCTCACGTGGGCGCAGGTCAAGGAGCTCAACACGCACGGCGTGGCGGCGGCCTCGCGGTACGTGCTCGCGCACCCGCCGTGCGAGGCCGAGCGCTATCCGCAGCTCGACGGCGGCGGCAGCGGGCTGGGCGGCACGGTGCTGGTCGCGGGGCTGGCGGTCCTGGAGATCGTGCTGCTGGCGGGGCCTGCCTTCGCGGTCGGCGCGCGCCGCCGCCGGCGCGACCTCGCGCTGGTCTCCGCGGCCGGCGGAACCCCGCCCGGGCGGGCCGGAGCCGCTGCGAGTGGAGGCCGTCGACGACGCGCTGCGCAGGACGCTGCCGGTTGAGCGCGTGTACTGCATCGGCGTGCCGTCGTGCGGCGAGCGGGTCTGCCTGGTCGACGCGATGGCGCCGCCGGCGCGCCGCTGCCCGTACGCGTGGGAGACGCGGGGGCGTCGCGGCTGCCGATCGAGCGCCGGCTCTGACCCGGTCGTAGAGTCGTGTGCATGAGGCGCGCGGTCGCAGCGCTGGTGGCGATGGCCGTCGTCGCAGTCGCGCCGGCCGGCGCGCGGGCCGGCTCGTTTCTCGATCGGGACGCGCGCGTGTTCACGCTGCAGTGGCCGGATGGCCCGCTGCCTGTCGATCTCGTGCAGGGCGTGCGCAGCCTGTGCGCCCTGCCCGGCGGCGCCGTCCTGTTCGCCCAGGACATGCGCGGGCCCAACCTGTGGCGGCTGCGCCTCGACGGCCGGGCCGGGCGGCCGGCGTGGGCGGGACCGGTGTGGGGGCTGACGACGGAGCCCGGCGGCACGCCGCTGGCCGTGGGCGGGACCGGCGCGACGGTCCAGCGACTGGACCTGGTCGCGCGCCGGGCCGTCACGGTCGGCGACCTACCGGCGACCCGTGCCGCCAGATGGATCGCCGCCCTCGACGACGGCTCGATCGCGGTCTCCGACGGAGCGGGGCTCTGGCGCTTGGCCCCGGGCGGCTCCCCGGCGGCACTGCCGCACCGCGGGCTGGTGCGGGGGCTCGCTCCGCTCACCGGCGGCGCGCTGGCCGTGCTCGACGACCGGGGCGTGATCACGCGCCTCGCGCCCGACGGCGCCCGCCGGCGGCTGGTCACGCACGCGCGCGGCGCCCTGGCCTCGCTCGGTGACGGCCGGCTCGTCACCGTGACGACCGATGCGGCGGGCCGGCGCGCGGCCCTCACCGTGGTGGGCGAGCGCGGCGTGGCGGTGCGCTACGGCGGCATCCCGCTGCCGCGCAGCGCGGACGGGGCGACGCTGCGCCGGATGCGCTGGCCGCCGACGCGGGCGATGGTCGTGGCGAGCGACGGCAGCCTCGTGTTCGCCACGCGGGACGACCGAATCCGCGCGCTGGTCCCGCGGGACAGCCCGCGGCCCCGGGTCGCGATCAACGGACTCTTCGGCGGGGGGCGCGTCGGCTACTTCGCCGGCGCGCCGGGCGTGCTCACCCTCGACGTGCTGCGCGAGAACCGGACGGTCGCACGCGTCACCCGCCGCACGCGCCGCGGGCGCGGCGCCCTCCGGCTCGCGTTGCACGGCGCGTACGACCTCGTGTTGCGCCTGAGGACGGCGACCGCCGTCACCGAGGCTCGAGCCCGCGGTAGATTTGCGCGCGGTGGCGCGTGACCGGGAGATGGGTGCCGGTGCGTGGTCGTACTTCGGCGACCCGCGCGCGATCTCGCACGAGGGGCGCACGTTCACGGGCTGGATCTCCACCACCGGCAACGTGTGGGTCGCGCGCTACACGGCGGACGGGCGCCTGAAGAAGGAGCTGATCTTCCGGCGCTTGGGGCGCGACGATCACAACAACCCGTCGCTCGTGTTCCGGCCGGACGGGCACCTCGTGGTGTTCTTCAGTCCGCACTCGGGGCGCCACCTGCCGCCCCACGGACCCAGCGTGATGCGCTACCGGATCGGGCTCCAGCCGCACTCGATCGACGAGTTCGGACCCGTCCACACGGTGCCGACGAACGTCCCCGGCGGCCTCGGGTACACGTATCCGAACCCGATCCAGCAGCACGGCAAGCTGTGGCTGTTCTGGCGCGGCGGCGGCTGGAACCCCACCTTCTCCTACACGAGCGACTACCGCGACTGGGTGCCGGCCCGCGAGCTCGTGTTCCACGGCGGCGAGCAGCGACCGTACGCCAAGTACGTCGGCGACGGGAACCGCCGCATCCACGGCATCTTCACCGACGGGCACCCCTCGAGCTTCAGGAACAGCCTGTACTACCTGCGCTACGAGAACGAGGTCCTGTACGACGCGCACGGGCGCCGGCTGGGCACGCTCGACGACGTGCCGCTGCACACGTCGCGGCTCGACGTGATCTACAGGCACTCGGACCGCGGTGGCCGCGCCTGGTGCCACGACGTCGCGCTGGACTCCGCAGGCCGCCCGCTCGTCGTCTACACCCGCCGGATCGCCAACCGCGACACGTTCTATTACGCCCACTTCAACGGCACGCGGTGGGTCAGCAACAGGATCGTGGAGGCCGGCGCCGGCCGCAACCACTTCACGTCGGGTGGAGCGACGCTCGACCACGCCGACCCCCGCAAGGTCTACCTGTCGCGGACGATCGGGCGCTGGAACCAGGTCGAGGAGTGGCTGACGCCCGACCGCGGACGCACGTGGTCGGCGCGCCAGCTCACCGCCGATCCGACCGGCTTCAGCATCCGGCCGGTCAAGCCGCGGCGGCTGGCGGCCGGCGTGAACCGCGTGCTGTATGTGTGGGGCGACGAGCGGACGCACGGCTACACCGACTTCACGACGCGCATCCACGCGCTCGACTTCTAGGCTTGAGCGGGTGAGCGAGCCCGCCGTCGAGGTCACCGAGCTGGTCAAGCGCTACCCCAAGGCGCAGGTCAACGCGGTGGACGGCCTCTCGTTCGCGGTCCGGCCCGGCGAGGTGTTCGGCCTGCTCGGCCCGAACGGCGCGGGGAAGACCACGACCGTGGGGATGCTCACGACGCGCGTGCGCCCCACCGCCGGCCGCGCCTGCGTGGGCGGGGTCGATGTCGTAGCCGATCCGGTCTCGGGCCGCGCGCGGCTCGCCGTCGTGCCGCAGCGCAGCAACCTCGACCGCGCGATCTCGATCCGCAACAACCTCATGTTCCACGCCGCCTACCACGGCGTCGCCGCCGCCGACGCGGCGGCGCGGGCGGACGAGCTGCTGGAGCAGTTCGGGCTCGCCGAGCGCGGCGACGTGAAGCCCGACTTCTTCTCCGGCGGCCAGGCCCAGCGGGTGATGATCGCGCGGGCGCTCATGCACCAGCCGCAGGTGCTGTTCCTCGACGAGCCCACCACCGGGCTCGACCCGGCGGCGCGGCTGTTCGTCTGGGACCGCCTGCGCGAGCTGCGCGACCGCGGCGTGACGCTGATGCTCACGACGCACGACATGCACGAGGCGGCCACGCTCGCCGATCGCGTCGGCATCATGGATCACGGCCGGCTGCTGGCGCTCGACACGCCCGACGCGCTGATCCGCTCGCTGCCGGGCAGCGCGACCCTGGAGCTCACCACGGAGGCCGCCGACGGGGTCGCCCGCGACCACCTGCTCGGCGCGCTCGGCGCGCTGGCGGACGTCGAGCGGGTCGAGCCCGTCGAGGGCGCCGGCGACGGGGAGCTCTCGGTCCGGCTGTACGTCGCGGGCGAGGCCCCGCCGCTCGTCGCGCCCGCCGCCGCCGTGCTCGCCGACCACGGCCTGGCGCTGAGCGACGTCAAGCTCGGGGCGCTGACGCTCGAGGACGTCTTCATCCACCTGACCGGGCGGGCGCTGCGATGAGCGCGATCGAGGCCGCGCCCCAGGCCCGCGCGTTCCGGGCCGTGCTGCGCCGGGACCTCTACGTCACGTGGTCCGAGCTGCCGGTGTTCCTGGCGCAGGTGATCCTGCAGCCGCTGTTCCTGCTGTTCGTGTTCGGCAAGGTGCTCGGCAGCCTCGGCTACACGCAGAACGGCTACGCCGACCTGCTGTTCCCCGGCCTGCTGGCGCTGACCGCGGTGATCACCGGCATGCAGACGCTGGCCTTTCCGCTCGTCGTGGAGTTCGGGTGGACCAAGGAGATCGAGGACCGCCTGCTGGCGCCGATGGCGACCGGGCTCGTGGCGGCCGAGAAGGTCGTGTTCGCGAGCCTGCGGGCCGTGGTCGCGACCGCGCTGATGATCCCGGTCGGGATCCTCGTGCTCGGCTCGATCCCGTGGCGCTGGAGCGGCGTGCCGCTGCTGGCCGTGGCGATCGTGCTCGGCAGCCTGCTGGGCGCCGCCCTTGGGCTCGTGATGGGCACGCTGGTGGTCCCCAACCGCATCAACATCGTCTTCTCGCTGGTCTTCACGCCGCTGCTGTTCACCGGCTGCAGCCAGTACCCGTGGCCGTCGCTGGACCGCCTGCGCTGGTTCCAGCTCGTGACCGCGTGCAACCCGATGACCTACGTGAGCGAGACGATGCGCGCGGCGCTGGTCCCGAGCGTCCCGCACATCCGTGCCTGGATCTGCCTGGTCGTGCTGGCGTGCGCGCTGGCCGCGCTGCTGACGGTCGGCGTGCGGGGCTTCTACCGCCGCGCGATCGACTAGTGGTTCCGGCCGGAAGTTCGGCGCATAACCCGGTGGATGCCGGGTCGTGCCTGCCGGTGCACGGCAGGCGCTCGCATGCTGGTGGCACGTGTGCGCCTGCCGGGCGAGGCGAAGCCGGTGACGAGCCCGCCAGGGCGAGGCAGTGG
>JBIOTP010000078.1:0-8957 GCA_044865965.1 Solirubrobacteraceae bacterium | reverse complement strand
CTCGCGCGCGAGCTCGAGACCTCGGGGCCTCGCAGCATCCCCGACGCGGTCCTGGCGGCGCGCGGCATCGCGCCCCGGCGGCGGCGGCCGGAGTGGGGGTGGGGCGCGCGGGTCGTCGGGCTGGCGTTCCTCGCGCTACTGCTCCTCGCGCTCGTCCTGGTGCTGAGGCTGCTGCTCTGACCCGGCGGCCCGGCGGCCGGGCGAACAGCATGCAAGTGAGGCGGAGCCTGAAGTGGCGTTCGGGCCCGAAACGATCATGGCCGCGCGGGGGTGCGTCAATCCAGTTCGACAGGGTGGAACTGGATTGACACAGATCCCCGCGCCGATGATCGAGCGTGAGCGATCGCGTACGAAAGGCCTACGCGGCCGGGGACGATCGACCTCGCCAGATCACCCGACCGGCGGGGCCGGTTCGGGCTCCCCTCACCTGCAAGCAGTTCGCCGGACCCGCTACGGCGCCTGCATCGCCAGCACGGCATCGAGCGTGTCCGCCTCCGCCGCCGGCTTGTCCGGCCGATGGCGCAGCACGCGCGCGAACCGGAGCGCCACGCCGCCCGGGTAGCGCGGGCTGCTCTGCACGCCGTCGAACGCGATCTCGACGACGAGCTCCGGCCGCACGAACACGACGTGCCCCTCGCGGCGCGTCTCGAGCTCCAGCAGGCGTTCGGTCTGCCACGTCAGCATCGCGTCGGTCAGCCCCTTGAATGTCTTGCCGAGCATCACGAAGCCCTCGCCGTCGCTCGCGCGGGCGCCGAGGTGCAGGTTGCTGAGCCAGCCGCGGCGGCGGCCGTGGCCCCACTCGGCCGCGAGCACCACGAGGTCGAGCGTGTGGACCGGCTTGACCTTGACCCACGCCGCGCCGCGCCGGCCGGCCTCGTACGGCGCCGCCAGCGCCTTGACCACGACGCCCTCGTGGCCGCGGGACAGCGCGGCGGCGAGCGCCTCCGCGGCGGCAGCCGGCGCCTCGGCCACCACGCGCGGGACGCGCAGCTCCTCCGGCGCCACCGCGGCCAGCGCCGCCGCGCGCTCTGAGCCCGGCCGGTCGAGCAGGTCCTCGCCGTCGAGGTGCAGCACGTCGAACAGCATCGGCGTGAGCGGCACGGCGCGCCGCAGCTCCGTTACCGCGAGCCGGCTCGCGAAGCGGCTGCCGGTGACCTGGAAGGGGTGCGGGCGCCCGTCGGAGCGCAGCGCGATCGCCTCGCCGTCGAGCACCGCCGAGCGCGCCGGGAGCGCGAGCGCCGCCTCCACCACCTCCGGGAGCCGATCGGTCACGTCGTCGAGCGTCCGGGTGAAGATCCGCACGTCCGCGCCGTCCCGATGCACCTGCATGCGCGCGCCGTCGAGCTTCCACTCGACGGCCGCGGGCCCGGTGCGCTCGAGCGCCGAGGCGACGTCGGGCGCGGTCTGCGCGAGCATCGGCTGCAGCGGCCGGCCGACCTCGAGCCGGAACGCCGCCAGCGCCTCCGCGCCGCCCGCCAGGGCGGTCTCCGCCACCGCGCCGAGGTCGCCACGCAGCATCAGCGCCCGCCGGACCACCGCTAGCTGAACGCCCGCCGCGCGCGCCACCGCGTCGCCCACCACCGCGGCGAGCGCGCCCTGGCGCAGGTCGCCGAGCACGATCGCGGCCAGGAACGCCTGCTCGTTCGCCGTCGCGCGCGCCAGCAGGTCGACGAGCAGCGCGCGCCGGGCCGCCTGCGATCCCGGCCCGGAGAGCTCCGCGAGCCGGGCGAGCGCGGCGTCCACCTCGGCGACGCTGAGCGACGGCGCCGCGGCCGCCGGCGGCGGCTCGCGCAGCGCCGCCCAGCCGACACCGAGCACGCGCTGGCGCGGCGCGCCGGCGAGGAAGCCCGCCCCCGCGGCCCGCTCCGCCGGGGCGAGCGCGCTCAGCGCCGCCGCGAGCCGCTCGACCTTGTCGCGCCGGCCCGCGGCCGCGCGCACGTCCTCGGTGGCGGCGGCCAGGTCGGCGAAGAGCACGTACACATCCTGCCTCAAGCGCCCAGGGGGGCTGGACGCGGTCGAGGAGAACGCGGGCGTGGGCCTCGACACAGCCGGTAGATTGTGGAACAATCGCGATTGTGGAACAATCTGCCCGCCTCAACGTCCTTCTCGCGGCCGTCTGCTTCGGCACGACCGGCACCGCCCAGGCCCTCGGCCCCGCCGGGATCGCGCCCGCCGGCGTCGGCGCCGCGCGCATCGTCGTCGGCGGAACGCTGCTGGCCGGCGTCGCGCTGGCGCTACGCGCCCGCAACCCGCGGCGGCGCCGCCTGCGCCGCGGCCCCGTCGTGGCCGCTGCCGCCGGCGTCGCGGTCTACCAGCTCGCGTTCTTCGCGGCCGTCGCCGACACCGGCGTCGCGGTGGGGACGATCGTTGCGCTCGGCTCGGCGCCCACGCTGGCCGGCGCGTTCGAGTGGATGCTCGACCGCCGGCGGCCCACCCGCGCCTGGGCGGCGGCGACCGCGCTGGCGTGCGCCGGCGTCGCACTGCTCGCGCTCGCGGCCGGCGGCGCCGCGATCTCCGCGCCCGGCGTCGCGCTCGCGATCGCCGCGGGCGGCGCCTATGCCGCTTACACGCTCGCCGCCAAGCGCCTGCTGGCGGACGGGCACGCGCCGGAGACCGTAATGGCGGCCGCGTTCGGGCTCGGGGCGCTGACGCTCGCGCCCGTGCTGGCGGTGACGGGTGCCGGCTGGCTCACTCACCCCGGCGGGCTCGCGCTCGCGCTGTTCCTCGGGATCGTGCCGACCGCGGTCGCGTACCTGCTGTTCGCGCGCGGCCTGCGGCGCCTCAGCGCGGCCGAGACCGCGACGCTCACGCTCGCCGAGCCGCTGACGGCGGCGCTGCTGGGCGTCGCTGTGCTCGGCGAGCGGCTGACCGCCCCGGCGGCACTCGGCGCGAGCCTCGTCCTGGCCGGGCTGCTGGCGCTCGCCGCGCCCGAGCTCCGCCGTCCGGTGCCGGCCACCTGACGTGGCCGGCACGGTCGACACGCTCGCAACGGCGCTGCGCCGCGAGATCCTCGACGGCCGGCGCCCCGCCGGCTCGCGCCTGGTCGAGCAGAACCTGTGCGTGCGCTACGGCGCCGCGCGGCACTCGCTGCGCGCCGCGCTGCGCGCGCTCGCGGCCGAGGGGCTCGTGCGGATCGAGGCCAACCGCGGCGCGCGCGTGGCGCGGCTGACGGCCGACGAGATCACCTGGCTCTACGAGCTGCGCACGGCGCTGGAGACCGAGGCGGCGCGGCTCGCGCTCGAGCGCCACGGCGGCCGCCTCCCCGTGCGCGTGCACGAAGCGCTGGCGGAGCTGGAGCGTGCGTGCGCGGCGCGCCACCCGGCCTGGAGCGCGATCAACGAGGCGCACGCGGCGCTGCACGGCGCGATCGTCGCCGCCGCGGGCAGCCCGCGCATCGAGGCGGCCCACGCCGCGCTGAGCGGCGAGCTGCGGCTGTTCCTGCTCCAGCTCGAGCCGCTGTGGACCGTCGAGCGGATGGCCTCGGATCACGCGGCGCTCGTCCGCGGCCTGGAGCGCGACGGCCCGCCGGTACTGCGCGCGCACCTGCGCGAGGCGGCGGCCGCGCTGGTCGCGGCGAGCGGGGAACCGGGCGAGCGGGACGTGTCGGGGTCCCGCCCGCCCAGTCGAGAGGAGGGGAGGAACGCCCGGAGGGGTTGATAGGCGTTCGCTCTTTGGGTTCCCACGGGATGCATCACGAAACCGCACTGGTCAGCGTCGAAACGCAAATCCGGTGCGACGTCGCGGAATCGTCCGTGCGGTGACGCGAAACGGCCGCGTAGCGGGTAATGAGGGGTCCGGCGGGCGGGATTGCCATCCTGTGGGCGTGACACGCAGATTCGACATCGGACCGGTGCTGCTGGCCCTCGGGTCGCTCCTCCTGCTGATCGGCCTGTTCCTGGCCTGGTACGGGGACCTGAACGCCTGGGACGCCTTCGAGGGCGTCGACGTGCTGCTGGCGGCGATCGCGGTCGCCGGCGTGGTGGCCGCGGTCGGCCTGCTCGCGCCGGAGCTCGACATCGGCGACCGGCGCTGGCTGCCGTGGATCGTGGGGGCCGCGCTCGTCCTGGTCGCGGCGGAGCTGCTCAACCCGCCGCCGGGGGCGGGCGGCGCGGAGCTCGGGACCGGCGCCTGGTTGTCCCTCGCGGGCGCGCTGACGATGTTCGTCGGCGCGGCGCTCAGCCTCGCGCGGATCTCCGTCGCGGTCGCGGTCGAGGGCCGCGACCGGCGGCGGCGCGTCGCGGCCGTCGATCACCGGCCCCCGCCCACGGAGACCGGCGAGCCGGTGCAGCGGCGCTCCGCCGAGCCGCTGCTGCGCCCGCGCGAGTCCGAGCCCGAGACTGAGACCGGCGAGGCGCCTTGATGTCCTCCGTGCGCGAGGTCAGCTTCGAGCTCGAGCGCTTCGGCGTGACGGGCCCTGACCGGCTGGAGGTCGTCGGCCGCTGGACCGGGCTGAGCGGCCGCCGGCTCGCCCGCGCGGTGCTGACGTTCGACGCCGGCGGGCAGCGCCACCGCCTGCCGGCGCTGCCGGGCGGGCAGCTCGCCGGGCCTGAGGAGTCATGGCGGGCCACGTTCGCCTGGGACGGCGCGCCGGAGGACATCTCCGGCGCCGAGCTGGAGGTCGGCCGCAGCCTGGTGGTCGACCTGCCCGCGCCGCGCCGCCGCTCCTCGCGGCACCGGGACGAGCCCGACGTCCACGCCCAGGTCACCGAGCTGCGGGCGATCGTCGCCGAGCTGCGCGCGGAGCGCGCGCATGCCGAGGCCGCGCGCGATTCTGAGGAGGAGGACGAGCTCGCCGCGCTGCGGCTCGCCCACGGCAGCCTGCGCGCCGCCTACGAGCAGCTCGAGGACGAGGTCGAGCCGCTGCGCGAGTCGCAGGCCGAGCGCGACCGGCTGGAGGGCGAGCTCGCCCAGGCCCGGGAGCGGGCCGGCGAGCACGACGAGGCGCGCGCCGAGCTGCTCGCCGAGGTGCGCGAGCTTCGGGTCCGCGCGGAGGAGGGTGACGCGGCGCGCGAGCAACTCGCCGCCGAGCTCGAGGAGGCCCGGCAGGAGATCGCCGCTCTGAAGGCTGAGGTCGACGCGGGCGCGGAGGCGCTCTCCGAGGCGCGCCGCGATGCCGAGCAGCGCGTGGAGGCGGAGCGCGCCACGACAACCGAGGTGCACGGGCGGCTGGCGACCGCGCGCGAGGAGCTGCAGCGCGCGATCACGGCCGAGGCGCAGGAGACCGAGCGGCTGCGCTCCGAGCTGGAGACGGCCCGCGAGGACGCCGAGCGGTTGCTCGCGACCGAGCGCGCGGAGTCCGCGCGCCTGCGCGAGGAGCTCGCGCTGCGCGCGGACGAGGCCGAGAGCGACGGTGAGGAGACCACGCAGGCGTCGCGCCGGATGCTCGAGCGCGTGACGCGCGACCTCGATCGCGAGCGGGCGGCCACGCGGCACCTGCGGCGCGAGCTGGAGACACTGCGCTCGCAGACCGCCGAGCACCGCCGCGCACAGTCGTCGTCGGGCAACGGGACGCTCGCCACCGACGAGGGCACGGCCACCACTTTCGCGGGCGCTCGCACCGCCGCCGCCCGCACGCCGCTGGGAACGCGGCGCCGCATCGACGCGGCCCGCGTGGCCGCCGAGCGGCGGGTCCCGAGGGTCCCGCCGTCGACCGCCGCGCTGTGGGCGGTGCGCATCGCCGCCGCGCTCGTCGTCGCGCTGCTGGGGGTCATGCTCGTGATCCTCGTGTCCGCGGTCGCCTGAGGCCTCGTTGAGCCTCACGGTCCGCCCGAGCCCGCTGCAGGTCGAGGCGACCGCCCGCCGGGGGGCGGCGCTGGTCGCCGGCTCGCTCACGCTGGCCGTGCTGTCGCTGCTGCTGCCGTCGGCGCTCGCCTTCGATCCATGGGCCTGGCTCGTGTGGGGCCGCGACACGTTGCGGCTGGCGCTCGACACGACGCCCGGCCCCTCGTGGAAGCCGTTGCCGGTCCTGTTCACCGCGCCGTTCTCGCTCTTGGGCGGCGCCGCGCCCGCGCTGTGGCTCGTGGTGGCGCGCGCCGGCGGGCTGCTGGCACTTGCCGGCGCGTGGACGCTCGCCTCCCGCCTCGGCGGGCGCTGGGCCGGCGCCGCCGCCGCCGCGGCGATGGCGCTGTCGTCGTGGTGGGCCTACAACTGCGCGCTCGGCAACAGCGAGGGCCTACTGGCTGCGGCGGTGCTGTGGGCGGCGGTGGCCCACCTTTCACGGCGGCCCCGCGGCGCGCTGGCGCTGCTGACCGCGGCGGCGCTGCTCCGGCCCGAGGCGTGGCCGTTCCTGCTCGCCTACGGGGTCTGGCTGTGGCGCGCGCGGCCCGGGGAGCGCCGGGCCGTGGCGATCGCCGCCGCGCTCGTCCCGCTGCTGTGGGTCGGGCCCGACGTCATTGGCGCCGGCGGCGCGCTGGCCGGCTCGGGCAACGCCCGCGGCACCGCGAGCCGCGGCAGCGCCCAGCTCGCTTCGGTCCCGGCATTGGCGGTGCTGTGGGACGCCGTGACGCTGCTGACGATCCCGGCGCTGATCGCCGCGGTGCCGGCGCTCGTGGGCGCGCGTGCGCGCGGCCTGCCGCCTGGAGCGCGCCCTCGGAACGGCGCGAGCGTGGCGCGTTGGCTCGCGGCCGCGGCCGCCGCCTGGGTGCTGCTCGTGGCGGCGATGACGACCGCGGGGTACGCCGGCAACCCGCGCTACCTGGTCGCCGCGGCGGCGCTGGGGTGCGTGCTGGCGGGCGTCGGCGCCGTCCGTCTGGCGCGGGCAGCGCCCGCCGCCGGAGCCGTGGTGCTCGCCGGTGCCGTGCTCGCGTTCACGGCCCCGGGCCTGCGCGACCGCGCGCGGGAGGTGGGCGAGCGACACGACCGCGCCGCGGCGTTCGACGGGCTGGTGGCGGCCGCCGGCGGCCGCGACGCCCTGTTGCGCTGCGGCCCCGTCCGCACCAGCCTCAGCGCCCGCTCGTTCGTCGCGTGGCGCCTCGACCTGCCGATGCGCGGGCTGGGCTCGCGCCCGGCGCCGCCGGCGGCGCTGATCCGGATGCAGTGGTTCTTCGGCGGCGGCCTGGAGCCGCGCGTGCGCCCCGGTTACGACGTGCTCGCGAGCGCCCCCGGCTGGCAGGTGGTCGCCGTGGGCTGCCGGGAATGAGTGAGCTCGCGATCGTGTCGGCACGTGGTCGCCATAGGCTGCCGGAATGAGTGGGGTCGCGATCGTCGTGCACGTGGTCGCCATGGGCTGCGGCGGATGAGTGGGGTCGCGATCGTGTTGGCACGTGGTCGCCATCGGCTACCGGGAACGGGTGGGGTCGCGATCGTCGGGCCGGTGGTGGCCGTAGGCTGCGGCCAATGAGCGAGGTCGCGATCGTCGTGCACGGCGGCGCGGGCGACTGGCCCGTCGACGCGCATCCGGCCGCGGCGGCGGGCGTCGCGCGCGCGGTCGAGGCCGGGCACACCCTGCTGGCCTGCGGCGGCGATGCGCTCGCCGCCGTGGAGGCGGCGGTCGTGGTGCTGGAGGACGATCCCGTGTTCAACGCGGGCCGCGGCGCGGCTCTGACCCAGCGCGGCGGCGTCGGGCTCGACGCCGCGATCATGCGCGGGGCCGACCGGGCGGCCGGCGCGGTGGCGGCGCTGCGCGGCATCCGCAACCCGGTACGGGCAGCCCGCGCCGTGCTGGACGAGGGCCGGCACGTCCTGCTGGTCGGCGAGCCGGCCGGCGCCTTCGCGCGCGCCGCCGGGCTCGAGACCGCCCCGGACGCATGGTTCGTCACCGAGCGGCGCCGCCGCGCGCTCGAGCGCGGGGACGGCGCCGGGGGCGGGACGGTCGGCGCCGTCGCCCGCGACGCGCGCGGCGGCGTGGCGGCCGCGACGTCCACCGGCGGCACCACGGGCAAGAACCCGGGACGCGTCGGCGACTCGCCGCTGGTGGCCGCCGGGACGTGGGCGGACGACGCCACCGCGGCCGTCTCCTGCACCGGCGACGGCGAGGCGATCATCCGCGCCGCGCTCGCGCACGAGGTCGATGCGCTGATGCGGCACGCCGGGCTCTCGCTGGCGCAGGCGTGCGAGCGCGCGCTCGCGGCGCTCGCCTGGCTCGACGGCACCGGCGGCCTCATCGCGGTCGCCGGCGGAGGCGACCCCGCGGTCCCGTTCACGACGTCGGCGATGCCGCGCGGCTGGCGGGTCGGCGACGGCCCGGTGATCAGCGCGGTGGGGCCGATGGCTGACGCCGCCGACCGCCTCCACGGGCGCCCGCTGGAGTCGTTCACGCCCGAGCGCGACGCGGTGGGACCCGATGGCTGATCCCGCCGACCGCCTCTACGGGCTCCCGCTGGAGTCCTTCACGCCCGAGCGCGACGCGGCGGCGCGTGAGCTGCGCCGCGCCGGCGACCGCGACGCGGCGGCCGTGCTGGCGAAGCTCCCCAAGCCGACGCCCGCGGCCTGGGTGGCGAATCAGGTCGCGCGCGAGCAGCCAAAGCTGATGCGCGAGCTGCTCGACGCGGGCGCGGCGCTGCGCGAGGCCCAGGACGCGGCGATCAGCGGCGAGGGCGGCCCGTCGCTGCGGGAGGCGGCCGCCGCCGAGCGGCGCGCGGTCGAGGCGGTGATGGCGGCGGCTGCTCCGCTCCGCCCCGCCGGCCGCCCGCTCTCGCGCGCGATGCTCGACCGCCTGCGTACCACGCTGCACGCCGCGGCGGGCGACGACGACATCCGCGACGCGCTCGCCGCCGGCCGCCTGGCGGCGGAAGCCGAGGCCGGCGGGGCATGGCCGCTGGGTGCGCCCGGAGAGGTCCCGGCCGGGCGCAAGGCGGCGGCCGGCTCGGGCGCGGCCGCGCGTGGAGAGGGCGCCGGGGGTGCGGGTGCGGCCGCGGGTGGAGAGGGCGCCCGCGGCGCGGGTGCGGCCGCGCGTGGAGAGGGCGCCCGCGGCGCGGGTGCGGCCGCGCGTGGAGAGGGCGCCCGCGGCGCGGGTGCGG
>JBIOTP010000077.1:0-2156 GCA_044865965.1 Solirubrobacteraceae bacterium | reverse complement strand
CAAGCGCGACGGCCAGGAGAAGGTCGCCGCCGCCGCGCAGGTCGTCGCCTACA
This sequence comes from Solirubrobacteraceae bacterium, assembly GCA_044865965.1. Classification (GTDB taxonomy): domain Bacteria; phylum Actinomycetota; class Thermoleophilia; order Solirubrobacterales; family Solirubrobacteraceae; genus Solirubrobacter. The sequence goes on along the minus strand of JBIOTP010000077.1, from coordinate 2,103 downwards.
TGGACGCGCGCACCGTCATCGCGCGCCTGAACCTGCTGTTCCCCGGCGCCTGGCAGGCGCACACCGAGGCGCTGCCGCTCGAGATGCGCCTCACGCGCCGCCACGCCGACGGCACCCTGACGGCGATCCGCCTCGACCAAGGCGAGGTCAAGGCCGACGACACCCTCTACTACCGCTGCCGCCTGGAGATCGCCGACGCGACCTTCGAGGACGTCGGCGCCGGCGACGACCCCAAGGCCGCCTACTCCGACGCGATCAAGCGCGCCGCCGTGCGCGCCGGCATCGGCGAGTCCCTGTACGCCCTGGACTCGCCGTGGCTGCGCATCGGCGAGGACGAGAGCCAGGTGCGCGTCAGCCGCACCGGCAAGCCCTACCTCGACGAACGCACCACGCGCTGGCTCCGAAGCATGTACGAGGCGTGGCTGACGCGCGCCGGCGCGATCTTCGGCGAACCGCTCTCGCACGCGCCCGCGCCGACGCTGCCCGGCGCCCCGGAGACGCCCGGCGAGGACGCGCCCACGACGCCGACGACCAAGCCCGCGCCCGAGGCCCCGGGCGACGGGAGCGACGACAACCTCACCGCCGTCAGCCCGCCCGAGATCCCGGACATCCCCGAGCCGCCGACGACCGCCGCCGACCCCACCGCAGACGACCAGACACCGCCGGCCAGCGACGACGCCGCGCTGCCGGGCGACCCACGCCTCAGCGGCGCCGTCCGGCAGATGATCGCCGCCGCACACGCGACCGCCGTGACGGCCAAGACGCTCAACCGGCTCGCCGTCCTACTCGCCGCGCGCACGCCCGACACCGTCCTCAAGCTCGAGGACCTCGACGACAAGCTCGCCGCCGAGCTCGCCCGCCGCCTCGTGCAGGCCCACAACGTCGGCTGGGACGACGACACGCTCGCCGACATGACCGAAAAGGCGCTGCGCTCCGAGCGCCACCGCACCGCCGCCCAGCGCCGCAAGGCGTTCCGCGACCACCTCGACCGGCTCGCGACCGAAGCGCAGGCCCGCGCCCAGCAGGCCACGCCCGAGGCCGCCTGACCGCCTCCGCGGCACAGCGCCGCAACCGCCAAGTCCCTCCGATCAGCGTCGCCGGCGCGACCGCGCTGGCGAGAAAGGAACCGATGCCGCCACCACCCACCGCAGCCGTCGCGCCGCGGCTGCTCGCGCCAATCCGCCTGCCGCGACGGCTCGACGGGCAGCGCCTCGACCACCTGTCGGCCAGCTCGCTGGCCAGATTCTGGAGATGTCCCGAAGCCTGGCGCGCGTACTATCTCGACCGCCTTCGCGGCCCGGAATCAGCCGAGCTGCGCCGCGGCTGGGTCGTCGACGCCGCCATCGAAGCGCACTACAAGGCCCTGCTCGCGACCGGCGAGCCGCTGCCGCGGCGCGACATCGAGGACATCTACGCCGCCGCGTGGCAGCGCCGGATCGACGACGCCGCCGTCGAGATCGACTGGGGCGACGACAGGCCCGCGCACGTCAAGGACACGGGGCTGATCGCGCTGCGCGCGTATCTGGCCGAGCTCGCCCCGACCGTGCGGCCCGCCAGCGTGCAGCGCGAATTCGCGTTCGCGTTGGCGCCCGAGCTCGAGTGGACGCTGACCGGCCGCCTCGACCTCGAGGACGCCGGCGGCGACGTCATCGACGTCAAGGTCAAGAAACGCCACGTCGCCCAGGCCGACGCCGACAGCGACCCGCAGCCCAGCCTGTACCTGCTCGCGCGCGCCCTGGCCGGCCGCCCCGCCGCGCACTTCCTCTACCACTCGGTCAACCCGAACGCCAAGCAGGCCAAGACCAAGATCGTCCCCACCCGGCGCACCCGAGCCCAGCTGCAAGCCTTCGTCGGACGCGTCCTCGCCACCGCGCGCGCGATCGACGGCCTGCACCGCCAGTTCGGGCCCGACGGCCCGTGGCCGCTGGCCGACCCGACCCACTGGTGCTGCTCGCCGCGATTCTGCGCCGCCTGGACGCTCTGCCCCGGCGGCGCCGGGCCGACACTACAGGCGGCCGCGTAACTCGCGATCCCCGCTGACTCGAGTTTGCGGCGTCGAGGCTTGACACGGCTGCTTCGAGTGTGGGATGCGAGAGCGACCCG
>JBIOTP010000076.1:0-11366 GCA_044865965.1 Solirubrobacteraceae bacterium | reverse complement strand
CCCCGACGAGAGGAGGAGGAGGCGGGTTAGGGCTAGGCGACCCTCGCCGTCCGTGGCTCGGCGGCGGCGGGCGCCGGCGCCGGGGCTGGGAGCTTGCGGGCCGCCAACAGGTAGTAGGTCACGCCCGCCAGCCCCGCGCCGATGAACCAGGAGAACGCGGCGATGTCGTGGAAGGCGGAGACCAGGGCGACGAGGACCGCGACGATGGCGGCGGGGACGAACGCCTGCAGGGCGGTGGGGTTCCAGCCGCCGCGGTACCAGTACGGCGAGGCCGGGCCCTCGCGGTAGAGCGCGTCGACCTCGATCTTGCGCTTCTTGATCAGGTAGAAGTCGACGATGATGATCCCGAACAGCGGCCCCAGCACGGCGCCGAGCCCGCCGAGGAAGTAGTTCACGGCCCAGGCGCTCTGGAAGATGTACCAGGGCAGGATGAACACCGACACGACGCTCGCGATCAGGCCGCCGCGCCGGAAGGTGATGTACTTCGGCGCAACGTTGGCGAGGTCGTAGGCAGGCGAGACGAAGTTCGCGACGATGTTGATGCCGATCGTCGCGACGATGAACATCACCGCGCCGAGCACGATCACGACGGGGTTGTCGATCCGCGCGACGAGGTCGACGGGATCGCGGATCGCCTCGCCGTAGATGGCGACGCTGCCCGCGGTCACAACGACGGTCGTCAGCGAGAACACTGCGAAGTTGACCGGCAGTCCGAGCAGCGTTCCGCGCTTGACCGTTCTCTCGGAGGGCGCGAAGCGGGCGAAGTCGCAGTAGTTCAGCAGCAGCGTCGAGAAGTAGGCGACGACGAGCGCGGCGGCAGTGAAGAACTGCAGCCAGGCGTCGCCGGTCGAGAGCCGCTTGGAACTCAGGTTGAACGAGATGTCGAAGTTGGCCTTGACGGCGATCCAGATCGCCAGCGCGAACATGACGACGTAGACGATCGGCCCCGCGAAGTCCTGGTAGCGGCGAACCATCTCCATTCCCCGGTACATGATCGTCGCCTGCAGGACCGTCAGCGACAGGAAGCAGATCCAGCCGAACTCGGACAGCCCGAGCACCTTGGTGGTGGTGAGGCTCTCCAGCCCGGGCCAGATCGCCAGCAGCAGCACCTGCACCGCGACCGAGGCCAGGTAGGTCTGGATCCCGTACCAGGCGATCGCGATGGCGGCCCGAATGAGCGCTGGCAGGTTGGCGCCGAACACGCCGAAGCTGACACGGGCGAGGACCGGGTAGGGCGTGCCGAGCTGCTGGCCGGCCCGCCCGGAAAGGTTCATCAGCACGTAGACGATGCCGATGCCGAGGAGCAGCGCCACGAACACCTGCCAGGCGACCAGGCCGAGGAAGAACAGGCCGGCGGCAAACGTATAGCCGCCGATGCTGTGGACGTCGGACATCCACATCGCGAACAGGCTGTAGGTGCCCCAGTGGCGCTCCTTGGCTGGAGCGAGGTCGTCGTTGTGCAGCCTCTCGCTGTAGGCCGCGGGGGTGGTCTGCAAGGAACTCTCCTCCCTCAAGAGAGTCGTGGACGAGGCGCCGAAGCCTAGCTGGTAGCCAGGTTGTCTGTCAAGCGGCCAAGATCCACGCGCGCCGTCCGGCCGGCTGGTGGCGCTGGCCGGCGCGCGCGACGGCGAGGTGCCGTCACCACACCGTGTCGAGCAGCAGTGCGCAGGCGAGCCCCTGAGCCGCGAGCGCGGCGGCCAGCGGACCCGGGCGGCGGACGAGCGGGGCCGCCGCGAGGCACACGAACGGCGCGAGGAACAGCCAGATCCGCTCGGTCTCGGCCTTCGTGAAACCGAGCAGCGCCGCGGCGGCCAGGATCGCGGCGATCGCCAGCGCCGCGTGGGCGCCGGCGGCGGCGGCGCGGGTGGCGAGCCAGGCGATCGGCAGGCCGAGGAACAGCAGGAACGCGACCGGCGAGCCGAGCACCCAGAACGCATAGGGCCGGCGCGCGGCGACCCCCAGCTCGTACACCCGCGACGTGGCGTGCAGCGCGCCCAGCGGGTCGAAGCCGGTGAGCGCGGCGAACGCGCCGTGGACGAGGAGCAGGGCCGCGCCGCACAGCAGCGCGAGCCCCAGCGCGGCGCGCGGGCCCTCGCGGAGGAGCACGAGCAGGGTGGCCCAGGCGCCGACGGCGGGCAGCGACCACGCGAACAGCGACCCCGCGGCGAGGATCGCGGCCCCGGCCGCCCTGACCGGCCAGGAGGGGGAGAGGAGCGGCCACGCGGCGAGCAGCCCGAGCGTGAGGTAGACGGCGTCGGCCGAGGTGGCGCCGAGCAGCAGCGCGCCGGGCGCCAGCGCCATCAGCCCGCCGGCCGCGCGCGCACCGCGCTCGTCGAGGATGCGCCGGCCGACCGCGTACGTGAGCGGCGCGCTCAGCGCCCCGATGGCGATGCAGAACGCCGCGAGCCGCGGGGCGGTGTTCAGGCCCAGCGCGTGCATCGTCAGCAGCAGGCCGGGCGGGTGGCCGGCGGCGTGGACCGGCAGCGACGGCACGAGCTCGGCGAATCGGTCCACGAAGAACCCGGGCCCGTACGCGAACGCTTTCAGCGCCGGCAGGTACTCGTTCTTGCCCTCGAAGGAAGCGTGGAGCGCGAACGCGTGATCCCAGCCCTCGGTACCGGTGCGGGCGGCGTTCAGCGCGAGCCGCAGCACGAGGGTCGCGGCGAGCAGCGCCGCGGCGACGACCGCGGGCCGCGCCCGCGCGGCGAGCAGCCGCGGCGCGAGCGCCACCGCACCGCCCAGGCACGCGACCGCCACCACGGCCAGCGGATCCACCCGCGGCCCCCACGCCGCCAGGAACGGCGGATGGGGCACGCCAAGCGGCGTCCCCGCCGCGTCGAGCGCCGTCCCGACCGCCACGACCGCGACGGCGACACCGGCGGCCACCCACGGCACCACCGCCCGCACGCGCGTCCGCGCCACCCGCGGGGCCACCATCACGCGCCTGCCATCCTCACCGCACCGTGCCGCCCGCGCGCCGTCGCCCGCCCGCCGCCCGCGACAATCCCGCCGCCGCCGCGGCCCGCCACGATCTCGCCGCCCCCGGCGCCCGCGACCATCCCGCCGCCGCCGCGGCCCGCCGCGGGCTCGCCGGCGCCGCCCTCGCGGCGCTCGCCTTCGCCGGGTGCGGCTCGACGCCCGTCTCCGAGCTGCCGCCTCCGGCCGGACCACTTCGCTCGCCTGCGCTGGTGGAGGCGCCCGCCGGGCGGGTCGTGCGCGGCGCGGTGCCCGGAGCGGTCGCCACTCGGGCGACCGGGCTCGGCGGGCGGGTGTTCGTCGCGCGGCCCGACGGCCGCCTGGAGGCGGTCGAGCGTGGGCGGGTGCGGGCCTCCGTCCGGACGGGGCGGGCGCCGGTGGCGGTGGCGGTGCTCGGCAGCGGCCACCGGGTCGCCGTGCTGTGCGGGCAGGAGCGGGTCCTCGAGGTCTATGACGCGGCCACGCTGCGGCGGCTCGGCCGCGCGCCCGCGGGGACGGGGCCGACGCGGGTCGCGTCGGACGGCCACGGCCGGCTGTACGTCACCGACACGGTCGCGGGTGCGCTGCTGGTGTTTCACCTGCAGCCGCGGTTCGAGCTCATCCGCCGCGTGCCGCTCGCCGGCGGGCCCTACGCGATCGCGTATGACACCGGGCGCATGGCGCTGTGGATCACGCTGACCGGCACGAACCGCGTAGTCCGGTACGCGGCCGGGAGCCGGCCGGTGCCGCGGGGCTCGTTCCCGTCCGTGCGCCAGCCGGACGCGGTCGCGGTCGACGCTGTGCTCGGCCGCGTGCTGGTGAGCGGTCGCGCCGGGGTGCTTCAAGTCCTCGAGCGCGATCGGATCAGATAGAGCACCCCGGACGCGGCGAACAGGACCGCGGTGGCCAGGAGCCACCGGCCGAGGTAGCCCTCGAAGCGCAGGCCGCTCGCCCGCATGAACGCGCGCTCGCCCTTGCCGGCGATGACCGGGAGGAACACCAGCGCCAGCAGCAGCGAGATCCCCGCCGGGACGCGGACGTAGTTGACCGCGCGGCCGGTCGCGCGCGCGCCGAGCCGGTCGAGCGCGGAGTAGGCGGGCAGCAGCACGAGGTCGTGGAGTATCACGGCGGCGGCGAGCCACGCGGCCACGTACGTGGAGCGGCGGATGTCGAGCACCTGCAGCAGCGCCCACGCCGCCGGCGGCACAGGCGCGTCTTCACCCGTCCGGAGACGGCGCCTTCGCGATGACCACGAGAGCCGGACCCACACCGCTTCTGCGCGCGAGGCGCGCGCGCGGATCACCGCAGCCGGCCGAGACACTGTGCGCGCGAGGCCCGCGCGCGGATCACTGGATGCGCATCGCGGCCGCGAGCGCGCCGCCCAGCACGTGCTCGGTCTCGCCGAAGCGCACGGTCAGCGGCCCGTCGAACGGCTGGCGCTCCAGCACCTCGATCTCGTCGCCGATCCCGATCCCGCGCTCGTGCAGGTAGCGCAGCATCGCCGGCTGGGAGTCCGACACGCGCACGAAGCGGCCGCGGTCGCCGGGAGCGAGCTCGGACAGGCTGCGCGTGTCGCCCTCTTCGATGCTCAGGTCGGCGCCGGGGATCGGGTCGCCGTGCGGGTCGTGCGTCGGGTTGCCCAGCTTGGCGGCGATGCGCGCCTCGAGGTCCTCCGAGATGACGTGCTCGAGCGCCTCGGCCTCCGCGTGCACGCGGTCCCAGGGCACGCCGAGGTGCTCGGCCAGGTAGAGCTCGAGCAGGCGGTGGTGGCGCAGCACCTCGAGCGCCAGCCGCTCGCCCTCCTCCGTCAGCCGCACGCCGTGGTAGCGGACGTGCTCGACAAGGCCGCGCTCCGCGAGCTTCTTGACCATCGCCGAGGCCGACCCGGCCGTCACCCCGAGCCGCTCCGCGAGGTCGTTGGTGGACACCGGCGCGCCGCCGCCGCGATGCTGCAGGGCGTAGATCGCCTTCGCGTAGTCCTCGATCGCCTCCGAGGAACGCTCGACGGCCTCCATCAGACGGTCACCGCCAGCCCGGTCGCGAACATCAGCGCCATCCCGGCCAGCAGGCCGGCGACCGCGGCGGGGTGGAGCAGGCGGCCCGCGCCGTCGCGCAGCGAGGGGGCGAGCTGCACGATCACCTGGACGATCGCGCCGGCCCCGAACCCGAACAGGAACGCGGCGAGACTGGCGTTGAACGCCGCCGCGCCGATCCAGGCGCCCAGCACCGCGGGGCCGCCGGCGATCAGCCCGAGCGCGGCGAGCCGCCCGAGCGACGGGCGAAGGTGTGCCACGGGCGCCACGATAGCCAGGCCCTCGGTCGTGTTGTGGATGGCGAACCCGACGACGAGGAAGGCGCCGAGCGCGAGCGCGCCCGCCGAGTAGGCGGAGCCGATCGCGACGCCCTCGCCGAGGTTGTGCAGGCCGATGCCGACGGCGACCAGCAGCGCGAGCGTGCCGCCGGACGCGCCGGCCGCCCGCGCCTCGGCACGGCGCTGCGACAGCCACTCGGACACCCCGGTGAGCGCCAGGAAGCTGACCGCGCCGCCGAGCAGCACGAGCGCGGCGCCGCCGAACGCCTGCGCGCCCTCGCCGGCGAGCTCGAGGCCCTCGAGCGTCGCGTCGATCGCGAGGAACGCCAGCAGCCCGACGGTCAGCGCCATCACGACCCGCAGCCAGCCCCGCGGGATCCGCCGGATCCACGGCAGCCACAGCATCCCGAGCGCGACCGGGATGACGCCGACGTAGACGCCCAGCAGCGCCATCAGCCCGAAGAACGAGAGGTCGCCGGGCGGCGTCTCGACCGCGACCGGGATCTCGTGCGCGATCGTGCCGCCCGAGGAGGTGACCAGCACGACCTCGTAGGCCTCGCCCTCGACCCACGGCTGCTGGAGGCGCACGGTCGCGCTCGCCAGGCGCCCGATCGGCCGCTCGGCGCCCGCGAACTGCACGAACGCGTCGTTGACCTGCGCCTGCGCGATCCGCACCGCGTCCGGGCCGTCGTTGCGCACCGTCAGCTCGATCGTGCCCGGCCGCAGGACGGTCCGCTCGACCGCGAGCTCCTCGGCCGGCGGCCCGCGCCGCTCGCCCAGGCCGGGGCCGCCCAGCGCGGCGAACGCCCCGATCGCCGCGGCGATCAGCAGCAGCGGCAGCAGCCCGAGCAGCCACGCGGGCCGGCCCGCGGGCTCCTCGCGCAGCTCGTCCGAGGTGGCGCTGCGGGCCTCCATCAGACGACCTCGAACATCCCCTGCCAGCCGAGCTCGGTGAACTCGGACTGGTGCGCGTGGAACATGTAGCGGCCGGTGTAGGGGAAGCGCCACTCGAGGATCCCGCGCTGGCCCTGGCACAGCATCACCGTGTCTGTCAGCTCCGAGGGCGCCTTCGACGTCCCCGTCGGGAAGTAGCTGAAGAGGTTCCCGTGCAGGTGGAACGAGTTGACGATGTCGTACTCGAGCACGTTGACGAGGTAGACGCGGACGAGCTGGTCCCGGCGCGTGACGATCGGCCGGTCCATGTAGGCGAAGCCGATCGTGTTGGCGGCGTAGAACTCGTTCGAGCGGTCGAAGTTCGTGTCGAAGCCGTTCATCACGATCACGAGCTCGTCGGCGTCCTCGCGGGCGTCCGCGGGGTCGACGATGAACGCGCCGTAGAGCCCCTTCGCGATGTGCTCGGCGAGCGGCCGCACGTGGCAGTGGTAGAGGTGCAGCCCGGCGGGCAGCGCGTCGAACTCGTAGACGGTGGTCGCGCCCGGCGCGATCTCGCCGGCGCCGAGCCCCGGCACGCCGTCCATCTCGGACGGGTGGATGCCGTGGAAGTGCATCGTGTGCGGGTGGGCCGAGCCGTTCGCGAACGTGACGCGCAGCCGCTCGCCCTCGCGGCAGCGCAGCGTGGGGCCCGGGATTCGCCCGTTGTAGGTCCAGGCGGCGAACTTCACGCCGGGCGCGACCTCGATCTCCCGGTTCATCGCGTGCAGCTCCCACTCGCGCAGCACGCGGCCCGACGCCAGCCGCCGGGTCGTGCCCCAGTCGAAGTCGCGCGCGATCGCGTGCGGGTCGAAGCCGTTGGCCACGTGGTCGACCGTGCGGCCGTCGCGGAAGCTCGCATGACCGCCCGCGTGATGGTCCGCGTGCGTGTCGGCCGCGTGAGCCGCGGATGAATCCCACGGATGCCGGTGCGGGACGACCGAGTGCAGGAACGCCGCGCCGCTCAGGGCCGGAACGGACCCGGCGAGCAGCTTGCGCCGACTCAACTTGGCCACGAATGGAATTATGGCATGCCTAAACCTGATTTTGCAAGGCGGCAGCCATGTCGCGCACCGCGCGCACCGTCCCGCGCACCGTCCCGGTGACCTTCGACCGCCCGGCCCGCGGGTGGTAGGCGACCGGCACCTCGCGCACCGTCCAGCCCGCCGCCGCCGCCCGCAGCACCATCTCCAGCGGCCAGCCGAAGCGGCGGTCGCGGATGCCGAGTGCGAGCAGCGCGTCGCGGCGGGCCGCGCGCATCGGGCCGAGATCGCGCAGCGGGACCCCGGTGCGGCGGCGCAGCTCGGCCGCCAGCGCGGCGTTGGCGAGCCGCGCGTGGAGCGGCCAGGCGCCGGGCGCGGGCCGCCGGGCGCCCAGCACGAGGTCGGCCGTGCCGGCGAGCACCGGCCCGGCGACGCGCGGGAGCTCGCCGGGGTCGAGCGAGCCGTCGCAGTCCATGAAGCACACGGCGCCGTCCGCCGCCGCCTGCAGCCCGGCGTAGCAGGCGGCGCCGAACCCGCGCCGCTCCTCGCGCACGACGCGGGCGCCGAGCGCCGCCGCGAGCTCGCCGGAGCCGTCGGTAGAGCCGTTGTCGACGACCAGCGGCGCATAGCCGGCCGGCATGCGCTCGAGCACCCAGGGGATCGCCTCGCGCTCGTCGAGCACCGGCAGGATCACGTGGGGCACGGCGGCCCACGGTACTGTGCGCCGCCATGATCCTGGTGACCGGCGGCGCCGGCTTCATCGGCTCGCACGTCGTCGACGCGCTGCTCGACGCCGGGCACGAGGTGCGCGCGCTCGACGCGCTGCTGCCGGCCGCGCACACCGTCCCGCCCGACTACCTCGACCCGCGCGCCGAGCACGTCCGCGGCGACCTGCGCGACCCGGAGACCACTGCCCGCGCCGTGGACGGCGTGGACGCCGTCAGCCACCAGGCCGCGATGGTCGGCCTCGGCGCCGACATCGCCGACGTCGCCGACTACGTCGCCCACAACGACCTGGCCACCGCGGTGCTGCTGCGCGCGCTCGCGGCCCGCCGGTTCGGCGGCCGGCTCGTGCTCGCCTCGAGCATGGTCGTCTACGGCGAGGGGCGCTACCGCTGCGCCGAGGACGGCATCGTTCGTCCCGGCCCGCGCCGCCCCGCGGACCTCGACGCCGGTCGCTTCGAGCCGCCCTGCCCGGCCTGCGGCCGCCCGCTCGCGCCCGAGCCGGTGCCCGAGGACGCGCCGCCGGACCCGCGCAACGTCTACGCCGCCACGAAGCTCGCCCAGGAGCACCTGTGCGCGGCCTTCGCGCGCGAGACCGGCGTCCCGGTCACGACGCTGCGCTACCACAACGCCTACGGTCCGCGGATGCCGCGCGACACGCCGTATGCGGGCGTGGCGAGCATCTTCCGCTCGGCGCTCGCCGCCGGCCGCGCTCCGCGCGTGTTCGAGGACGGCGCCCAACGGCGCGACTTCGTGCACGTGCGCGACGCCGCGGCGGCGAACGTGCTCACGCTGACCGCGCCGGAGCCGGTGCCCGGCACGTTCAACATCGCCAGCGGGACCCCGCGCACGGTGCTGGAGATGGCGCAGGCGCTCTCCCGCGCGACGGACGGCGCGGCGCCCCAGGTGACCGGCGAGTGGCGGGCGGGCGACGTGCGCCATGTGTTCGCATCGCCCGACCGGGCGCGCCGCGTGCTCGGCTTCCACGCGCGCGAGGACTTCGAGGCCGGCATGCGCGAGCTCGCCGCCGCACCATTGCGGGCGTGATGCGCTTCGCGGTCGTCGGTCACGTCGAGTGGATCGAATTCGCGCGCGTGACCCACGTGCCGGTCCCGGGCGAGATCATCGACGCCTCCGAGGGCTTCCACGAGGCCGCGGGCAGCGCCGCCGTCGCCGCCGTGCAGATCGCCAAGCTCGCGGGCGGGGGCGTCGACTTCTTCACCGCGCTCGGGGACGACGAGCACGGCCGCCGCGCGGAGGAGCGCCTGCGGGAGCTCGGCCTCGAGGTGCACGCCGCCCGCCGCGGGGGCGCCCAGCGCTGGGGCTTCGTCCACCTCGACGACCACGGCGAGCGGACGATCACGATCGTCGGCGACCGCAACGTCCCGCACGGCGACGACGATCTCCCATGGGAGCGCCTCGACGGCGCCGGCGCCGTCTTCGTGTCCGGCTGCGACGCGGCAGCGGCGCGCCTGGCGCGCCGCGCCCGGCTGCTGGTCGCCACCCCGCGCGCGGCGGCCGCCCTGCGGGGCGTCGAGATCGACGCCCTGGTCGGCAGCGGCAAGGACCGCCTCGAGCAGGTCGAGCCCGACGCGCTCGACGTCCCGCCCAAGCTCGTGGTCACGACCCACGGCGCGGAGGGCGGCGAGTGGCACGGCGCCGAGCAGCGCAGCGGGACGTGGAAGGCCGCCGCGCTGCCCGGCCCGATCGTCGACGCCTACGGCGCCGGCGACACGTTCGCCGGCGGGCTGACCTACGCGCTCGGCGCCGGCTACGCGATCGACGACGCGCTCCATCTCGCCGCCCGCTGCTCGGCCGCGAACCTCACCGGCCGCGGCCCGTACGCGGGCCAACTCGCCGAGCCACGGCCGCCCGGGTGATCCGGGCGGCCGTGCGATCGGGTCGTCTCAGAACGCGCTGTTGATGAACTGGTCGGTCGGGTTGGGGTTCGGGAACGTGGTGTCGCTGCCCGGGCTGGCGAGCGTGAACAGGGCCCGGAACGCCGTCCCCTGCGAGTCCAGGCCCTGGTAGTCGCCGACGAAGTAGCCGCGGGCATACGGTGCCTGGTGCATGTCGAACGGGCCGGCCAGGTGGCTCTCGCTCCAGGTGGCGCCGCCGTCGTGCGAATGCACGATCCAGTGGTCGGTGGTCAGCCGGCGGTCGGTCGAGACGTCGTTGCGGAAGTCGTAGTACGTGACCGCCACGACGCCGGTCGAGTTCACGTGCACCGCGGGCTCGAACGCCTGGTCGGTGAACGTGCCGGCCGGCGTCTGGTTGACCTTGGCGGGCGCGGACCACGTGAGCCCGCCGTTATCCGAGTGCGACAGCATGATCAGGTCGTCGCCGAACGGGTTGTCGGCGTGATCCTGCCAGGTGACGTAGATCCTCCCGCGGTGGGCGGCGCTGGTGTCGACCGCCAGGTCGATGATCACGCCGTCGGAGCGCACGATCGTGCAGGGCGGGTTGCCGGTGATGAACGGCCGGCAGTTGATCGGCTGAGGATCGCTCTCGCCGATGGCCCGCACAGGCGAGACGACGGTCGCGCGCTTGGACCACGTCACGCCCTTGTCGAGCGAGCGGATCACCTCGACGTCGGCGGCCTGCCTGGCCTGCGTGCCCCCGTGGCTGACGCGGGTCTCGATGTGCAGGAAGCCGTCGACGAGCGTGCCGCCCGGCAGCACGACGATCTGGTTGGAGATCGTCTGCTCCTGAGTGCCCGGGTCGTAGATCGGTCGGGCCGGCTCCCACGTCGGGCTGTCGGCCGCGCCCGTGGTCGTGCGCGCGAACCAGGCCGGGCCGTGGTAGGCGTGTGCGTGCTCGAACGCCGTCGCCGGCGCGTTCTCGTTCGGTGAGACGATCCGGTCCCACACGGCGTAGACGAGGTTGCCGCTCGAGTCCGTCGGATCGGCGGTCAGCGACTCCTTGTCGTTGAAGTTGTTGCCGAGCGGGATCCCTGCCCGCGAGGTGTCGAACTTCAGCACGAACGGCTCGCTCCAGGTGCCGGTGCCGTGCCGCATGCGGCTCGCGAGCACCGCGTTGCGCGTCGTGGTGCGGTCGACCGAGAGGCTGATCGACCAGAGGTCGCCGTTCGGCGCCCACGACACCCACGGATCCGAGGAGCGCCCGTAGTCGCCGCCGTTCGCGGCGGTGCCGCCGGCGCAGCGGCTGTAGTGCGGCCACGAGTACGCCCACGTCGCCCCGCCGTTGTGGCTCACCGCCGCCACCAGGCCGTGCGCGCCGCCGTCCGACCAGCGATCCTGCTGCCAGAAGCCGGCCACGTCGTTGGGGTTGGTGGGGCTGATCGCCAGCCAGGGCTCGACTTCGCTGTTCTGGTAGTTGAAGTTCGCGCCCGGGAAGCTGCCCTCGGTGGCTCCTCCGCAGCCCTGCGGGAACGGCGACGGGATGCTGATGTCAGTCGGCGCCGTGACGGTCAACGTCCCCGCGCGAGCCGGCAGCGCGACGGC
>JBIOTP010000075.1:0-7544 GCA_044865965.1 Solirubrobacteraceae bacterium | reverse complement strand
CTCGGCGCGCACGAGGTCGAGCTGGCGGACGGCGAGCGGCTGCCGTTCGACCGGCTGGTGCTCGCGACCGGGTCGCGCGCGCTCCTGCCGCCGATCCCGGGGGTCGACCGCGGCGGCGTCCACCCGTTCCGCACGCTGCACGACGCGCGAGCCATCCTCGCCGCCGCCGGCGAGAGCCGCCGCGCGGTCGTGATCGGCGGCGGCCTGCTCGGGCTCGAGGCCGCGTGCGGCCTGCGCTCGCGCGGCCTGAGCGTCACGGTCCTGCACCTCGCCGACCGCCTGATGGAGCAGCAGCTCGACGCGCCCGCCGCGTCCCTGCTGGGGCGCGCGATGGCCGAGCGCGGCGTCGACGTCCGCCTCGGCGCCGTCACCGACGCCATCACGGGCAACGGCCGCGCGGAGTCGGTGCTGCTCGCGGAGGGCGAGGAGCTGCCCGCGGACCTCGTCGTCGTCGCCACGGGGGTGCGCCCCGACGTCGAGCTGGCGCGGAGTGCCGGGCTCGAGGTCGCGCGCGGCATCGCCGTCGACGACCAGCTGCGCACGAGCGCCCCCGGCGTGCACGCCGTCGGGGAGTGCGCGCAACACCGCGGCGTCGTCTACGGGCTGTGGGCGCCGCTGCTCGAGCAGGCCAAGGTGGCCGGCGCCGCGCTGGCCGGGGCGCCGGGCGCGTTCCGCGGCCTCGTGCCGGCGACGACCCTGAAGGTGGCGGGCATCGAGCTGTTCTGCGGGGGGCAGGCCGCGGCCACGGCCGGGGAGGAGGAGGTGCTGACGCTGGACTCCCGCCGCCGGCGCTACCGCAAGCTCGTGCTGCGCGACGGGCGCCTGGCGGGCGCGATCGCGCTCGGCGACCTCGGCGAGGCGCGCGCGCTGCGCGAGCTGCTGCACTCCGGCGCGGTCGTGCCCGACGCGCTCCTGGACGCTGGGCTCGCCGCCGCCGCGGGCGAGGCGCCCGAGCCCGACCCGGCCGCGACGGTCTGCTCGTGCATGGACGTCTCCGCCGGGACGATCGCGTCGGCTGTGCGCGCGGGGGATCTCCAGACCGTCGACCAGGTGGCGCGGCACACACGCGCCACGACCGGCTGCGGCGGTTGCGGCGGCGACGTCGCGGCGCTCCTCGAGCGCCACCGCGACGGGCGATCCCGGGCTCCGGCGCCCGCGGCCGGGAACGCGGCGGATCGGTGCCGGATCACATGACGCGGGTGGAGGTGACGGCGGCGGGGAGCCGGAAGCGCACGCGCGTCCCGGCGGCGGCGTCCTCGAGCCAGATGCGACCGCCGTGCGCTTCGACGATCGCGCGCGCGATCGCGAGGCCGAGGCCGGCGCCGGGCTCGCGGCGGGCGGTGTCGCCGCGGTAGAAGGGCTCGAACACGCGGTCGCGGTCCGCGGCGGGAATGCCGCGTCCGCTGTCGGCGACCTCCACCTCGACGGCGCCGCGGGTCGCCTCCGCCGTGACCGTCACGCTGCCGTCGGGCGGAGTGTGGCGGATGGCGTTCTGGATCAGGTTGAACAGGACGCGCTGGAGCTGCTCCGGGTTGGCGTGCGGGGCGATCAGCTCGCGATCGAGCTGCGCGCGGACGGCGACCGCGTTCGCATCCGCGGTTGGGCGCATCGCGTCGACGGTCTCGCGCAGCAGCAGGTCGAGGCGGACGCGCTCCATGCTCCAGCGCAGCTCTCCGCTCTCGAGCCGGGTGAGCTCGAACAGGTCGTCGACGAGGGCGCCGAGCGCGCGGATGTGGGTGCTCATCCGGGCCTCGTAGTCACGGCGGGTGTCGGCGTCCACGATGCCGTCGTCGATGGCGTTCGCGAGCAGCCGCAGCGTGGTGATCGGCGTGCGGAGGTCGTGCGAGACCGCGGCGAACAGGGTGCGCCGGGCGCGCTCCTCGCGGTCGAGCCTGGCGATCATCGCATCGACTTCGGCGGCCAGCTGGGCGATCTCGTCGGACCCCGTCACGCCGGTGGACACGTCGCGGCGCCCGTCGGCGACGCGGGCCAGCGTCGCGCGGACGTCGTCGAGGTCGCGCACGGCAGCGCGTCCCATCCGGCGTGCGGCCCACAGCGCGAGCGCAACGGCATACGCGCTCACGAGGATCATGCAGTAGGCGTCATGCGCGGAGACGAACATCAGCTCGATGAACAGCGCCACCGCGACCGCGATCTGGGCCGCGGCGACCGCGGCGAGCACGGCGAACTGCCGGCGCAGGCCGCCCAGCCGCGCGCGGTGCGCCACGAGCCGATCGGTGACCATGACCGCGAGCCAGCCGAGCGGCGCGAGAATCGCCAGGGTGACGGCGGCGGCGTGCCAGTCCTCACCCGCGAGCGCGGCGGCGGATATGCCCACCGCCACCAGGCTCGCGAACGCGAGATCGCGCGCCGGGTGCCTCACGGGGCGAAGCGGTAGCCCACGCCCCACACGGTCTCGATCCAGCGGGGGGCGTCCGGGTCGGGCTCGAGCTTGGCCCGCAGGCGCCGGATGTGGACCGTGACCGTGGAGGTGTCGGTGTAGAAGGCGTAGTGCCAGACGCGATCCATCAGCTCGTTGCGGGTGAATGCTCGCGCCGGATGGCGCGCAAGGAACAGCAGCAGGTCGAACTCGCGCACGGTCAGCTGCACGTGCCGGCCGCCGACGGCGGCGCGCCGGGCGCCCGGCTCTATCTCGAGCTCCCCGAAGCGCAGCGGCGGCTCGTCGTCCGGGACGGTATCCACGCGGCGCAGGACGGCGTCGACCCGGGCGACGAGCTCCGCGGGCGAGAACGGCTTGACGACGTAGTCGTCCGCGCCGAGCCGCAGGCCGGCGATGCGGTCGGACTCCTCGCCCTTGGCGGTCAGCAGGATGATCGCGCTCCTGCTGCCGGGGCGCTCGCGCACCCGCCGCATGAGCTCCAGCCCGTCGATCCCGGGGAGCATCAGGTCGAGTACGACGAGGTCGGGCGGATGCTCGGCGACGGCGTCCAGCGCGGCGAAGCCGTCTTCCGCGACCCTCGTCTCGTACCCCGCGCGGCGCAGGTAGCGCGAGACGACCTCGCCGATCGTCGGCTCGTCGTCGACGACGAGCACGGAGCCTCTGACGTGCACCGGCCGATTCTTCCACCCCGCGTGCGGTCCGGGACGGAGCCGGCGGCGCGTTCATGGGCCTGTAATGGCGGCGCCGCCTGGTACCGCCTACGTTGCGTACGCGATGACCACCGCCGTCATCGTCTTCGCGAAGGCGCCGGCGGCCGGCCGCAGCAAGACGCGGCTGTGCCCGCCCTGCACGCCCGCGCAAGCCGCGGCGCTCGCCGAGGCGGCGCTCGCCGACACGCTGGCGTCCGTCGCCGCGACGCCGGCGACGCGGCCGGTGGTCGCGCTCGAGGGGGCGCCCGGCGCGTGGCTGCCGGAGAACTGCGAGGTCGTGCGGCAGCGCGGACAAGCGCTGGACGAGCGACTCGCCAACGTGTTCGCCGACGTCGGCGGCCCGGCGCTGCTGATCGGCATGGACACGCCGCAGGTCACGTCCGTCCTGCTCGCCGCGGCGGTGCGCCGCCTCGGCGAGCCCCGTGTCGACGCCGTCCTCGGCTTGGCGCGCGACGGCGGCTGGTGGGCGCTCGGCCTGCGCCGCCCCCACCCCGCGCTTCTGCTCGGCGTCCCGACGGGCAACTCGGACACCGGCCGGCTGCAGCGCGCGCGCCTGCTGGGCGCCGGCCTGGCGGTCGGCGCGCTCCCCGCGCTGCGCGACGTCGATCGCATCGACGACGCGTATGCCGTCGCCCGGGAGGCGCCGCGCGGGCGCTTCGCCCGCGCCCTGAGCAGCCTGGGTGAGCTCAGGTGCAGCGGAATGCGCTGAGCGCGCTCGCCCGGTCGCGGCCGGGGTCGGTCAGCGCGGCGCGGATGACCGCCAGCACGGTCACGACCGGTAGGGGCGTTGAGGCCACCCTCATCGCCTCGTCGGAGACGCCGACCGGATGCCACCAGGCTCCGTCGGCGGCCAGCGTCGGCTCGGGCCAGAGGTCGCCGACGCTCAGCTCGACGCCGTAGCCGGCGAAGCCGGTGCGCGCCACCGGACGCACCAGCCGGTCGGCGGGCGGGATCCCGTCGGCGTCGAGCTGCGCGTGCAGCGCGGCCTCCTCCGCCGCATCGGCGGCGTCGATGGTCGCGGCCACCCGGACGTGGAACCCGAGCGCGCGCGCGAGCTCGATTCCGGCGCGGGCACGGGCGAACGAGCCGGCGCCGCGATGGCGATCGTGCAACTCCGGCGTGCCGGAGTCGAGCGAGACCTGCAGTGTCACCCGCTCGCGATCGAGCGCCTCGAGCGCGCGGCGCCGGGAGCCCCGGCCGAACACCATCGCGTTCGTGAGGACGGTGACCGGCGTCCAGCGTCCGGCCGCCTCGACGAGCGCCGGCAGCTCCGGGACGAGGAACGGCTCACCGCCGGTGAGCAGCGTCTCGCGCCCGCCGAGCCCGGCGAACTCCTCGCACGCGCGGCGCACGACGTCGAGCGGGAGCCGGCGCGCGCGGGCGCGCGGTGACGATCTCGCGCAGCAGTAGTCGCAGGCCAGGTTGCAGTCGAAGTTGGTGTACAGCCACAGGCGCGATCCCAGCCGCGGCGATCCGCTCGGCGGCGCGGGCATCGGCTGCATGGCGACGGTCGCCACGACCCCCACCGTAAGCCGGCCGGCCGCCGGCGCGGTGAGCGTTCATCGAACGGTAATGGCGCCGCCGGGCGCCGCGGCTAGCGTCCCCGCGGCGAGCGGCAGCGAGCCGTCCGGCGCCGACCGAGGAGGAAGCCATGGCCATCGGGGTCTCCGTGTCATCCGTGCCCGTGGAGGCGATCGCGGCCTCGGCCGCCGAGGTCGACCGCGCGGCGCTGTTCCCGCGCGCGGCGGTCGAGGCCCTGGCGGGCGCCGGCCTGCTCGGGCTCGGCCTGCCCGAGGACAGGGGCGGCCCGGGCGGCGGCCCGGTCGAGGTCGTGGAGGCGATCGAGCAGATCGCGGGCGCGTGCGCGTCGACCGGCATGGTCTTCGTGATGCACGCCGTGGCGGCGCAGACGCTGCTCGCCGGAACCACGGCGAGCGACGACGGCCCGAAGGCGCAGGCCCTGGAGGCGATCGCCCGGGGCGCGCATCTCTCGACGCTCGCCTACTCCGAGCTCGGCTCGCGCGGACACTTCTGGGCCCAGGTTTCGCGCGCGCGGGCGGTCAATGGCGCGGTCACGGTCGATGCCGACAAGAGCTTTGCCACATCGGCGGGCGAGGCCGACTCTTATGTCATGGCGATGGGAGCGCCCGGCGGCGACGGGCCGCTCGCCACCGAGCTCTACCTCGTCGACGGCGACGCCGAGGGCATCGAGATTCCCACGCGCTTCGACGGGCTGGGGATGCGCGGCAACGCCTCGGCGCCGCTGCGGGTGCGCGGGCTGCAACTGTCGCCCGACAGACGGCTGGGCGAACCGGCGTCGGGTTTCGCGTTGATGATGCAGGCCACGCTTCCCTGGTTCGCGCTGGGCTCCGCGGCCTGCAGCGTCGGCATCGCCGGCGCCGCCGTCCGGGCCGCGACCGATCACGCCGTCGGCGCGCGCTTCGAGCACCTCGGCGCCACGCTGGCCGACGTGCCGGGCGTCCGCGACAGACTCGCGCGGGCCACGGTGCGCCACCTCGAGGCGCGCGCGCTGCTGCGGGAGGTCGCGGCCCAGGTCGCGGCCGGCGACCCGCAGGCGCAGCTCGGAGTGCTCGCGGTGAAGGCGTCGGCGGCCGAGATGGCGGCCGAGGTGTGCGAGCTGTGCCTGCGCATCGGCGGCGGCGCGGCGTATTCGAAGCGGGGCCCGCTGGAGCGCCATTTCCGCGACGCCCGCGCCGCGGCGGTCATGGCGCCCACCACCGATCTGCTGCACGACTTCCTCGGCAAGGCGCTCTGCGGCCAGGAGCTGTTCTGACGATGGCCGGCGCCTACCGCCTCGGCGCGGTCGTCTACCACCCCAAGGTCGAGGAGATCTGGGGCGCGTTCGCCGGCTGGTTCGGCGACCACGGCTTCGCCCTCCGACCCCGCTACTTCGACGCCTACGACGCGCAGGTCGAGGCGCTGATGGACGGCGAGCTGGACGTGGCGTGGAACACCAACCTCGCTCACGTTCAGGTGCTCGAGCGCACCGGGGGCAGCGCCACCGCCCTCGCGATGCGCGACACCGACAGGGATTGGCGCAGCCTGCTCGTCGCGCTGGAGTCCGCGGGGCTGCGCGGCCTCGACGACCTGCGCGGCCGGCGCATCGGCTTCGGCGACCGCGACTCGCCGCAGGCCCACATCGTTCCCGTGCACGCCCTGCGCGCCGCGGGGTTCGATCCCGGCCGGGACTGCATCGCGACCCGGCTCGACCGCGACGTCGGCAAGCACGGCGACACGGGCGGCGCGGAGCTCGCCCAGCTCGCGCGCGTGCGCGCGGGTGAGCTCGACGCCTCTGTGATCTCGAGCGTCACGCTCGACGCCGTCGAGCGGCTGGGTGACGCGCGCGAGCTCACGACGGTCTGGGCCTCGCCGCCGTTCCATCACTGCTGCTTCACGGTCCTGGACGGCGACGCGCCCGCGCACCATCGGTTCGCCGCGCTGCTCATGTCGATGGACGCCTCGGATCCGAAGCTCTGCGAGCCGATGGAGCTCGAGTACGTCAACCGCTGGCTCCCGTACGACGCCGCCGGCTACGCGATGCTGATCGACGCCGTGCGCCAGGGCCCCGCGCTGGTGGGCTGAGCCATGACGGTCACTGCCCCGACGACGCTCGATCCCAGTGGGCTCGCTCGCGCGCTCGCCGCGTTCAGGATCTTCTTCGGGCTCGTTCTCTTCTCGAACGGGCTCGCGAAGCTCTTCTCCTTCACCCAGGTCTTCGTCGGCCCGTACAAGGCGACGCTGATCGACCGCGCGGAGGCGCGCGCCATCCTCGACTTCGAGGTCAACAAGCGCGGCGGCGACGGCACCGACCTGCCGCTGCTCAAGTCGATCGTCAACAACGTCATGCTCGATCACTGGGGCATCTTCCAGTGGGTCACGACCGCGATCGAGCTCGGCGCGGGCCTCGCGCTGATCCTCGGCATCGCCAGCCGCGCGGCGGCCCTCGCCGGCCTCGGCCAGCAGCTCTTCCTCCAGCTCGTGTACTTCTCCAGCGGGCGGTTCATGTGGGAGCAGCCCCACGAATGGCTCCCGCTCCTGATCCTCGCGCTCGTGCCCGCCGGACGCGTCTGGGGCTACGACCGCCGCCTGATCCGGCGCGGCCTGCGCCGGTACGGCGGCTGGCCGTTCTGAGCCACGCCGATATAGCCTGCCCGCAACATGGCCCTGACCGCGGGCATCGAGCGGACCGACGAGTTCCGCGTGGAGGGTTCGCTCCTGACCGACGTGGACGGGACGCTCCCGAGGCCGGTGCTCTCCACGCCCGGAATGATCTCGATGATGGAGATGGCCGCCATGTCGCTCGTCCGCGACCGCCTGCCGGCGGGCCACGCGACGGTCGGGTTCGAGGTGTGCGTCAAGCATGTGGGCGGCGCTCCGGAGGGTGCGGCCTGCACGGTCACGGCCCGCCTGCG
>JBIOTP010000074.1:0-6942 GCA_044865965.1 Solirubrobacteraceae bacterium | reverse complement strand
GCTGCACGAGCGCGTCGACCGCCTGGCGCGCGCGCCCGAGGACATGGTCGCGCTGGTGGAGGCGGTGACGATCTAGCACATGGTCGCCGAGGGGATGCTCGCCCTCACCGGCCCGCTCGTTGTAGTCGATGATGAAGTGCTGGCCGGTGAGCGCGAGCATCCCCTCGGCGACCATGTGGTAGATCGTCACCGCCTCCACCAGCGCGACCATGTCCTCCGGCTCGCGCGCCAGGCGGTCGACGCGCTCGTGCAGCAGCTCGTCGAACAGCACGCCGAACTCCGGGTTGAGGTGGTCGGCCGTCTCGGCCAGCCGCCCATCCAGCGTGTCCGACTTCAGCACGCCGACCTCGGCGTAGAAGCGGTTGAAGAACGCGACGTGGCGCGCCTCGTCGGCGATCTGCGTGCACAGGAACACGCGCATGTCCTCGTCCGGGACCGCCCGCATCATCGGCCCCAGCTCGGCCGCCACCCGCTGCTCGCCGCAGAAGAACGCCGACAGCCCGTACATGCGCTGGAAGCGCTCGTCCTCCGCGATCCGCTCGTGCCAGTCGACCCGGTCCTGGGCGAAGTCGATGTCCTGGGTCGCCCACTGCTGGCGCTCCCACAGCTCGTACAGCTGCCGATAGTCGAGCAGCGACGCCTCGCCGGCCTGCAGCGCGGGGTCGCTCGTGGCCTGGAAATCCGTGCGCGACGTTCGTTCTGACACGACGTCAGCCTACTCCGAGTGACGGCCGGCGGGACCCCTCTCAGTTGCCGATGCTGAACAGCGCCTCGAGGTCGTGTTGCGAGAAGACCTCGAAGGCGACCATCGTGTGGGTGCGCTTGATCCCGTCGATATCGGCGAGGCGGCCGGTGACCACCTGCGCGACCTCCTCCGGGTTGCGCACGCGCAGGATCGCGACGAAGTCCCATTCGCCGGTGACCGAGTAGGCCTCGGCGACGCCCTCGACGTCGGCCAGCTGGCCGCCGAGGGTGCGGATCGCCGTGCGCTCGGCCTCGATCAGGACGACGGCGTGGGTCACCGGAGCGAGTGGGTGTCGCCGGGCTGGAGCACGATCACCTCGGAGAAGCCCGCCTGCTCGACGTCCTGCTTGAACGCCTGCACGTCGGTCTCGATCGGCGGGAACGTGTCGTAGTGCATCGGGATCGTCTGGAACGGGTTGACGAGCTCGACCGCCGTGACCGCGTCGTAACGATCCATCGTGTAGTGGCCGCCGATCGGCACGAGCGCGAGCTCCACGCGGTCGCCGCGGCGCGCGACGAGCTGCAGGTCGCCGAACAGCGCCGTGTCGCCCAGGTGGTAGATCACGTGGCCGCCGTAGGAGATCAGCAGGCCCGCAGGCGTCGTCGTCGTGCCCTTCGGCGAGACGCCCGTGTGCCATGCCGGCGTCAGCTTCACCCAGCCCCAGTCGAACTTGGTCGTGCCGCCGATGTTCGGGTCCACGACGCTCTCGACGCCGTCGGACGCGATCTCGGCCGCGAGCTCGACGATCGCCACCACGGTCGCGCCCGTGCGCTTGGCGATGCTCACCGTGTCCCCCACGTGGTCGGCGTGGGCGTGGCTGACCAGGATCACGTCGGCCGGCAGATCGTCCGCGGCCGCGGCCCCCTTCGGGTTGCCGGTCAGGAACGGGTCGATCAGCACATCCGCCCCGCCGCCGGAGAGGTGGAACGCGGCGTGGCCGAGGAATCGGACGTCCGCTGCCATCAGGTCTCCTCCTTGTCTGCGTGGATCAGCTCGTGCGCCAGCTCGTAGCCCACCGCGACGCCGATCAGCATGCTCACGCGCGTCTCCTCGACGAGCAGCGTGCGGACGGCGAGCGCGCGCTCGCCGGCGTCCTCCCTGCCGGCCGCGTCCGCCACCTGCGCCTGGTGGGCCGCGCCGAACCAGTCCGCCTCGTCGAGCGCCTGGTTGAGGATCCGCTGCAGCGAGGAGGCGTTGCCGGCGACGACGCGCTGCGCCTCGTCGAGCCGGGCCGGATCCGAGATCGCCTGCACGGCGGCTTCGACCTCGGCATCGGTGTACGCCCGGCGAGCCACTGGCCAGGCATCATACGAGCGCGTGGCCGTCGCCCTGACCTCCCTCTCACACGGCGCCGGCTGCGGCTGCAAGCTCGGAGCGGCCGACCTGCGGCCGATCCTCGCCGGCCTGCCGCGGCCGGCCGACCCGCGCGTGCTGGTCGCCGCCGACACGGCCGACGACGCCGGCGTCGTCCAGCTCACCGACGACCTCGCGATCGTGCAGACCGCCGACTTCTTCACGCCGATCGTCGACGATCCGTACGCGTTCGGGCGGATCGCCGCCGCCAACGCGCTCTCGGACGTCTACGCGATGGGCGGGCGGCCGGTCAGCGCGCTCAACCTCGTCGCGTTCCCGCTGCAGACGCTCGGGGCCGAGACGCTGCGCGAGATTCTGCGCGGCGGCGCCGACGCCGTCGCGGCGGCCGGCGCCTCGATCGTCGGCGGCCACTCGATCGACGATCCCGAGCCCAAGTACGGCCTCGCCGTCACCGGCGTCGTCGACCCGCGCGCCGTGCTCACCAACGCCGGCGGCCGGCCGGGCGACGCGCTCGTGCTGACCAAGCCGCTCGGCGCCGGCGCGGTCGCGACCGCGCTCAAGCGCGGGTTGGCGGACGAGTCGCTGGTGGAGCGCGCGATCGCCGTCATGTCCGCCCTCAACGACCGCGCCGCCGAGCAGGCCCGCGCCGCCGGCGCCCACGCGCTCACGGATGTGACCGGCTTCGGCCTGCTCGGCCACGTGCACGAGCTCGCGGAGGCCAGCGGCGTCGCGGCGGAGATCGACGCCGCCGCGATCCCCGCGATCGAGGGCGTGCTCGAGCTGCTGGCCGACGAGCGCGCGCTGGCCGGCGGCTCGAAGCGCAACCGCGCGGACGCGGAGACCTTCACGCGCTGGGACGACGCCGTCGCCGAGCCGCGCCGGCGGCTGGCGTGCGACGCGATGACCTCGGGCGGGCTTTTGGCCGCCGTGCCATCTGCGGCCGGGATTGACGGCTGGGTCGTCGGGCGGCTCGTCGAGGGCCCGGCCGGTTCGATCTATGTGACCGCGTAACGGCGGGCAGGTGAGGGGATTGGCTTCCCCAGCGCGCCCGGCGCTGCGAGGGGTGGCTTACGAATGTCGCCTCTGAGGCGACATTCGTCAGACACCCCCCGGATAGTGGCGCGGAAACGCTCGGCTGACCGACCCCTCACCAGCCGCCGTTCAATCGCGCCCTGCACGGGCGCTCCGCACCTTGACATCTAGATACTCGATATATATAACGAGTATCTAGATGCGCTTCCCGCTCCTCGCCCTCCTCGCCGCCGGCCCCGCACACGGGTACGAGCTCAAGCAGGCGCTCGAGCAGCGGTTCCGCGCGGTCCTGCCCCCGCTGAACGCGGGCCAGATCTATACGACGCTCGGCCGGCTGGAGCGCGACGGGCTCGTCCAGGACGACCCGGTCGCGCAGGACGGGCGGCCGAACAAGCGGGTCTACCGGCTGACCGACGAGGGGCGCGCGGAGCTCGCGGGCTGGGTGCGAAACTCGACCCCCGCGACCCGGCTGAAGGACGACTTCTTCATCAAGCTCGTGCTGGCGCGGGCCGCGGGGATCGCGGACCCGCTGGAGCTGATCGACCGCCAGCGCGGCGCCTACCTGCAGGCGCTGCGCGAGCTCGACGACGTCGCGGCCCAGGCCGCGGGCGACGTCACCGCTGCGCTATTGATCGAAGGCGCGGCGCTGCACCTCGAGGCCGATCTCAAGTGGCTCGACCTCTGTGAACGACGCATGACCGAGGGAGTGGACTGATGGACCCCGTGATCGTCACGCGCGGCCTGAAGAAGCGCTATGGAAGCGGCGTCGAGGCGCTGCGCGGCGTGGACGTGTCGGTACAGGAGGGCGAGTTCGTCGCCGTCACCGGCCCGAGCGGCTGCGGCAAGTCGACGCTGCTGAACCTCCTGGGCGGGCTCGACCGCCCGACGGAGGGCGAGATCGAGCTCGGCGGGCGCCGGGTCGACACGTTCGGCGAGGCTCGCTGGGCGCTCGTGCGCCGGCGCGAGATCGGCTTCGTGTTCCAGTTCTTCAACCTCATCGGCAACCTCTCGGTGGCCGACAACGTCGAGCTCCCGGGGCTGCTCGCCGGCCTGTCCGCGCGCGAGGCGCACGCCCGCCGCGACGAGCTGCTGGCATCGCTCGGCATCGGCGCGTACGCCGGCGCCGCGCCCGGCGAGCTGTCCGGCGGCCAGCAGCAGCGCGTCGCGATCGCCCGCGCGCTGATCAACCGCCCGCGCGTGCTCCTGGCCGACGAGCCGACCGGCAACCTCGACAGCGCGAGCGCGCGCGAGGTGATGGCGCTGCTGCGCGCGGCCAACGACGAGCGCGGCCAGACCGTCGTGCTCGTCACGCACGACGCCCGCGTGGCCGCGCGCGCCGACCGGGTGATCGCGATGCGCGACGGCGCGGTGTCCAACGAGACGCGCCTGGACACCGGCCGGGCGGACATCGGCACGACCGTGGCGCGCCTGATGGAGCTGGAGGCATGACCATGCTGCGCGCCGCCGCGCGCATCATGCGCGCCGACCTCGCCGCCCGCCCCGCGCAGACCGCGCTGACCGCGCTGGCCGTGTTCGCCGCCACCGCGGCGCTCGTGGTCACGCTCGCGCTGCGCGCGGGCCTCGACGACCCGTTCGCCGAGGCCAAGGCCGCCACCCGCGGCAGCGACGTCGCGGTCGAGCGCGGCCGCGACGTCGCGGCGCTCGCGAAGCTGCCGGGCGTCGTCGCCGCCGACATCCGCCCGGTCGCCCACGGCGCCGCCCCCGTGGGGGAATCGTCCGTCGACATCGCACTCGAGGGGCTGCCCGCGCCGAGCGCGACGCTCGACCGCCCGAAGCTGAGCGCAGGCCGCGAGCCGCGCGCCGCCGGCGAGGCGCTGCTGGAGCGCAGCTTCGCGCGCGAGGCCGGGCTGAAGCCCGGCTCCGCGCTGCACGTCCGGGGCCGCGAGGGCCGCAGCGTCGACCTGCGCGTCGTCGGCATCGCCGTGAGCACCGAGCGCGGCCCCTACCCGCACTGGACGCCGGCGCTCGCGTGGGCGCCGGACGCCGCCGTGCGCGCGCTCGGCGGCGCCGGCACCGTCAGCCGGCTCGCGGTCAAGCTCGCCGACGCCGAGGCCACCGACGCCTACATCGCGGCCGTGCAGCGCACCCGTCCCGGCCCCGGGCTGGGCTTCGTCGACTGGCACGACGTGCGCGAGACGATCACCGACCAGGCGCACACGAACGTGATCATCATCGGCGTCAACACGCTGCTGGCGCTGCTCGCGGTCGGCTTCACGATCGCCACGATCATCTCCGGGCGCATCCTCGCCCAGCGGCGCGAGATCGGCCTGCTGAAGGCGATCGGCTACACGCCGCGCGGCGTGACCGCGGTGCTCGTCGCCCAGTACCTCGCGATCGGCGTCGTCGCCGGCCTCGCCGGCCTGGTCGCGGGCGCCGCGATCGCACCGCTGCTGCTGCGGCCGATGGCGAGCCTGCTCGCGACGCCGACGCCCAGCGCGCTGGAGCCCGGCCCGCTCGCGGCGGCGCTGGGCCTGATCCTGCTCGCCATCGCTCTGTTCACCGCGCTCCCGGCGGCGCGCGGCGGGCGGCTGAACACCGTCGAGGCGCTCGCCTTCGGGCGCGCCGGCGGGTCGGGCCGCGCCTCGCGGGCGGCGCGGCTCGCGGCCGCGCTGCGCCTGCCGACGGCGGTCCGCATCGGCGTCAAGGACGCGTTCGCGGGGCGGGCGCGCGCCGTGCTGACGGTCGGGGCCCTCGGGATGATGGTGATGACGCTGGTGGCGGGCCTCTCGATGGAGGCCACCTACCACCGCGTGATCGAGGACCCGGCGCTGCGCGCCAAGCCGTGGGACCTGAGGGTCGACCCGGGCGAGTACGGCGAGGCGGAGGCGATGACGCTGGTGCGCCGCCAGGGCGCGAGCGTCGCGCGGGCGACGACGATCGACGAGTTCCAGGTGGCCGTGCGCGGCGGCAACATGCAGGCGCGCGCGATCGGCGCCGGTTTCGGCGGGTTCTCCTACGCCGTCCCGGACGGGCGCATGTTCGCCCGGCCCGGCGAGGCGATCGCCGGCCGTGGTGCGCTCGAGCGGCTCGGCCTGAAGGTCGGCGACCCGCTCACCGTCCGCGTCGGCGGCGTCCCGGTGCGCCTTCGCATCGTGGGCCGCCACGTCGAGCCCGACAACGACGGCCAGATCGTCATCTTCAGCCGCTCGAGCCTGTCCGGGGCGGCCGCGAAGCGGATCGGCGACGCGAGCGTGATCGCGAAGCTGGCGCCGGGGACCGACGGCAGGGCGCTGCGACGCACGCTGCAGCGCGAGTCCGGCAACCGCGTGGCCTCCGAGCTTGTCAGCGACGAGGTCGTCAAGGAGCGGGCCGACGTGCGCCCGATCGTCTACGGCGGCAACCTGCTGCTGGTGGCGATCGGCCTCGTCAACATGGTCGCCACGCTGCTCCTGGTGACCCGCGAGCGCCAGCGCGACTTCGGCATCCTCAAGGCGGTCGGCCTCACCCCGCGCGGCGTGCTGGCGGTCGTCAACGCCGGCGCCGCGGTCCTCGGCCTGATCGCGATCGTGCTCGGCATTCCCGTCGGCATCGTCGTGTTCCGCACGTTGATGGCGCTGACGAGCCCGAGCGAGGGGACCGACATCGTCGGCACCCCCGGCCCGCTCGCGCTCGCGCTTATCGTCCCGTTCGTGCTCGCCGTCACCGCGCTGGCCAGCACGCTGCCGGCCCGGCGCGCGGCGGCCACGAGCGCGGCCAGGGTGCTGAGGGCGGAATAGTAGTGGCCCGCCCGCAAGTACGCACACCGCCAGGCGGCCGCTGATCACCGCCTGGCGGCGTCCTCGACCACTTGAAATCCCAGAGGGATTCCTGCGGGTCTGCGTCCTTGCCAG
>JBIOTP010000073.1:0-5255 GCA_044865965.1 Solirubrobacteraceae bacterium | reverse complement strand
CGTGCCCTCGCCGAGGTTGTGGTAGTAGGAGTTGATCTGCCGCGCGCGCTTGGCGGCGACGATCACGCTCGCATACGGCGAGTCGACATGTTCGAGCAGGCGGTCTACGCGGGGTGAGATCACGCGTTTGATTCTAGAGCGCCGCACGCACCACCCGCTCGAGCTCCTCGACCGCATCCTCGAGCCGGTCGTTGATCACGACGTGCGGGAACTCGTCCTTCGCGGCCAGCTCGCGGTGCGCGGTGGCGAGGCGGGCGGCGACCTGCTCGGGCGTGTCGGTCCCGCGGCCCACGAGGCGGGCGCGCAGGGCCCCCTCGGACGGCGGGCAGATGAAGATCCGCACCGCCTCGGGCATCGCCTCGGCGACCTGGCGGGCGCCCTGGACCTCGATCTCGAGCACGACCGACTCGTCGCGCGCGAGCCGGCGCTCGAGCTCCTCGCGCAGGGTCCCGTAGCGCCGCCCCGAGTAGCTCGCATGCTCGACGAAGTCGCCGGCGAGCACGCGGCGATCGAACTCCGCGTCGCTGAGGAAGTGATAGTCGGCGCCGTCGCGCTCACCCGGGCGCGGCGCGCGCGTCGTCGCCGAGACCGCGAGCTGGAGCTCGGGGACGCGCTCGAGCAGCGTGCGGATCAGCGTGCCCTTGCCGACGCCGGAAGGGCCCGTGATGACGAAGACGCGGGCGGCCACCCGCGCTAGCGCCGCAGCATGGAGACAAGCTCCGTGCGCTGGCGCTGCGAGAGGCCGCCGATCGTCTTAGAGGGTGAGATCCGGCAGAGCTGCAGGACCTTGTTGACCTTGACGCGGCCGTACTTGGGTACGGCGAGGAGCATGTCGAAGACCTTCGCCGTCTCGACGTACTCCGGCGGCTCGAGGAGCAGGTCGTGGACGCTGCGCCGCCCCGCCTTCAGATCGCGCTTGAGCTGTGCCCGTGCGGTACGGATCTCGTTTGCGCGCTTGAGGGCCTCCATCCGCTGATCGAGGGAGCGCTCGGGAGCAGCCACGCTTGCCTTGGCGGGCGTCTTCGTCGCTGGCGGCATGGGCGGCGAGTCTACATCGCTGAGGACGTTGGACAAGGGCGGGGGGATGGAATTCACCTTGACCTTTACCTGAGGTCGAGCGCCGTGGAGGGAACTTGACCCTAAGCGTGCGGTTTGCAGGGATTTTGGACGCTTCAGGAAGGGATCGCAGAGCGTCCAGGGCGCAGGCTCGCGAGCTCGCGGCCCACCCGTTCCCCGGCTAAGGGGTCGCGGAAGGTCTCCGTGCCGACCGCGACCAGATCGGCACCCGCACGCAGCAGGTCGTCAGCGTGACGGCCGCACTGTACTCCTCCCATCCCGACGATGGTGCATCGCACCCGCGTCCGGACCTCGGCCACCTGGGCGAGCGCGATCGCGCGCACGGCGGGACCGGAGACGCCGCCCGTCCCGCCGCCGAGCCAGGGCTCGCCGGGACGGTGCGGATGTGGCGCCATGCCGCGCAGCGTGTTGATCAGCGAGACCGCGTCGGCGCCGTGCTCCTCGGCCGCGGCGGCGACGTCCGCGGGTGACGCGCAGTTCGGCGTGAGCTTGACGATCAGCGGCTTGCCCGTCCGCGGTCTGACGGCGAGCAGCAGGCCGGCCAGCTCGCCCGGATCGGCGCCGAACGTGAGGCCGGTCTTGACGTTCGGGCACGAGACGTTGAGCTCGAGCGCGGCGACCTCGTCGCGCGCGCCGAAGGCCTCGACGAGCCGTCCGACGTCCTCGCGGGTCGTCCCCATCACGTTGACGATCAGCGGCACCGGGAGCTCCGCCAGCCGCGGCAGGTCTTCGGCCAGGAAGCGCTCGAGGCCCTTGTTCGGCAGCCCGATCGAGTTCAGCAGCCCGCCCGGGAGCTCGTAGAGCCGCGGCGGCGGGTTGCCCTGGCGCGGCTCGAGCGTGACGGTCTTGGTGACGAAGGCGGCGAACGGGAAGCGCTCGAGCAGCGCGTCGCCGAACGCCCGCCGGGCGGCGATCGCGTCGAACGTGCCGGAGGCGTTGATGACCGGATGGGCGAGTTCGAGGAACGTCACGCGACCTCCTCGAGCTGCTCGGCGTCCAGCACCGGGCCGTCGAGGCACAGCCGGACGTAGCCGTCCTTGGTCGGGACGACGCAGCCGAAGCAGGCGCCGAATCCGCAGGCCATGCCGGACTCCAGGGCGAGCTGCGCGGGGACGCCGTGCGCCGCGCACATCGCCCGCACCGCCTCGAGCATCGCCGGCGGGCCGCAGGCATAGACCTCCGCTCGGGGGTCGCAGCCGAGCTCGGCCGCCAGCAGGTCGGTGAC
Organism: Solirubrobacteraceae bacterium; assembly: GCA_044865965.1. Lineage (GTDB taxonomy): Bacteria > Actinomycetota > Thermoleophilia > Solirubrobacterales > Solirubrobacteraceae > Solirubrobacter. The sequence continues at coordinate 2,953 of JBIOTP010000073.1, read as the reverse complement.
CGGGCCCTTGTGCCCGACGGCGCCGTCGTCGGTCGCCACGCGCGCCCCGGACAGCAGCGCGGCGCCCTCGGCGTGCGGCCCGTCGCGGAAGCCGAGCAGCACGAGCGCCGACGCGCCCAGCGTGTCCTGCCAGATCGCGAGCGGCGCGATCCCGACCCCGCCGCCGACGAGGATCGGCCGGCGCGCCTGGCGCGGCCGCGCGAAGCCGCGCCCGAACGGCCCGGCCACCCACAGGCCGTCGCCGGGGCGCAGCTCGGCCAGCCGCGCGGTGCCGGGGCCTACGTCCTCCAGCAGGAACTCCAGCCCCGCCGCCTCGCCGGGCTCGGCGAGGTCGCCGGGGCCGGCAAGGTCGCCGGTCGGCGGGCGGCGCCGCAGCACCGAGAACGCCCGCGGGAGGAACGGCCGCTCGTCCGCTCCCCCGCCCCAGCGCTCGGCGCCCGCGAGCATGTAGAACTGGCCGGCGTCGGGGACCGGCCCGTCGGGGTCGTCGCAGGCGATGACGTCGTATGCCCCGACGTGGCGGTGCTCGGTGATCTCGGCCAGCCGCCGGCCCAGCGGCGCCACGCTCATGCGTGGACTCCCCGGGAGTGCAGCTCCTGCAGCGACAGCACGGCGGGCTCCCCGACGCGCGCGGCGGCGATCGCCCGCGCGGCCGTGAAGCCGCCGGCGATCGTCGTGATGCAGGGGATGCCGCGGGCGACGGCGGCGCGGCGGATCTCATAGCCGTCCGCGCGCGCGGCGGTGCCCGTCGGCGTGTTGATCACGAGGTCGACGTCGCCGTTCTCGATCCGGTCGAGCACGTGCGGCGAGCCGTCCGCGATCTTGTTGAGCGTCTCCACGGGGATGCCCATCCGCTTGATCGCGGCCGCCGTGCCGCGGGTCGCCACGATGTGGAAGCCGAGGTCGTGGAGCTGCGCGGCGATCCCCATCGCCGCGGACTTGTCGGAGTCCGTGACGGTGAGGAACGCGGTGCCGCCGGACGGCAGCCGCGCGCCGGCCGCCGCCTGGGCCTTCGCGAACGCAGCCGGGAAGTCGCGGGCCACGCCCATCACCTCGCCGGTCGAGCGCATCTCGGGCCCCAGCAGCGCGTCGACGCCGGCGAAGCGGTCGAACGGGAGCACCGCCTCCTTGACCGACACGTGGCCGTTGTCGGTCCTCTCGGGGAGCCCGAGCGCGGAGAGCTGCTCGCCGAGCATCACGCGGCAGGCGAGCTTGGCGAGCGGCAGCCCGGTCGCCTTGGAGACGAACGGGACCGTGCGCGACGCGCGCGGGTTGGCCTCGATCACGTAGAGGTCGTCGCCCAGCACGCCGTACTGGACGTTGATCAGCCCGACGACGCCGAGCGCGAGCGCGATGGCGCGCGTCGCGGAGCGGATCTCGTCCAGCATGTCGGCGCCCAGCGAGTGCGGCGGCAGCACGCAGGCCGAGTCGCCGGAGTGGATCCCGGCCTCCTCGACGTGCTGCATGATCCCGCCGATCCACACGTCCTCGCCGTCGCAGATCGCGTCGACGTCGACCTCGATCGCGTTCTCGAGGAAGCGGTCGAGGAAGATCTCGCCGCGCGGCTGGGTGCGCTCGAGGTAGTCCTGGAGCATGCCCTCGTCGTAAGCGAGCTCCATCGCGCGGCCGCCGAGCACGTAGCTCGGGCGCACCAGCAGCGGGAAGCCGACGCGCGACACGGCCGCCAGCGCCTGAGCGGGCGACTGCGCGAGCGCGTACGGCGGCGCGCGCAGGCCGAGCTCCTCGAGCAGCGCGCCGAAGCGGCCGCGGTCCTCCGCGAGGTCGATCGCCTCGGGCTGCGTGCCCAGCAGCGGCACGCCCGCGCGCTCGAGCCCGGCCGCGAGCTTCAGCGGCGTCTGCCCGCCGAACTGGACGATCACCCCCTCGGGGTGCTCCTCTGCGACGATCGCGAGCACGTCCTCGAGCGTCAGCGGCTCGAAGTACAGGCGGTCGGACGTGTCGTAGTCGGTCGACACCGTCTCCGGGTTGCAGTTGACCATCACCGCGTCGCGCCCGGACTCGCGGACGGTCATCGCGGCGTGCACGCAGCAGTAGTCGAATTCGATCCCCTGGCCGATGCGGTTCGGGCCCGAGCCCAGGATCACGACGCTGCGGCGGTCGCCGCGGCGGACCTCGCTGGACGCGGAGCGCTCCCAGGCGGAGTAGTAGTACGGCGTCTCGGCCTCGAACTCGGCGGCGCACGTGTCCACCGCCTTGTAGCCGCGGACGCCGCGGAACGGCGCCGCCGGATCCTCGGCGATGGCGCGCAGCTCGCGCAGGAACCACGGGTCGATGCCGGTCCGGGCGCGCAGCTCGCCGTCGGCGACGCCGCGGCGCTGGAGCTCCAGCAGCATGTCGAAGCGGTCGGCGCTGGGCGTCCGCAGCCGCTCGAGCAGCGCCGCGCCGGAGCCGCCCACGTCGGCCTGCGCGTCCAGCTCGCGCGAGCGCATCGCCTTCGCGAACGCCTGCTGGAACGTGCGCCCGATCGCCATCACCTCGCCGACCGACTTCATGTGGGTCGACAGGCGGGCGTCGACGCCCGGGAACTTCTCGAACGCGAACCGCGGCCACTTGACCACCACGTAGTCGAGCGTCGGCTCGAACGCGGCGGGAGTGCGGCGCGTGATGTCGTTGGGGATCTCGTCGAGCGTGTAGCCGACCGCGAGCCGCGCCGCGATCTTCGCGATGGGGAACCCGGTGGCCTTGGAGGCGAGCGCGCTGGAGCGCGACACGCGCGGGTTCATCTCGATCACGACGATCTCGTCGGTGGCGGGGTCGACCGCGAACTGCACGTTGGAGCCGCCGGTCTCCACGCCGACCGCGCGGATGACGGCGATCGCCTGGTCGCGCAGCATCTGGTACCGGCGGTCGCTGAGCGTCTGCTGCGGCGCCACCGTCACCGAGTCGCCGGTGTGCACGCCCATCGGGTCGACGTTCTCGATCGAGCACACGA
>JBIOTP010000072.1:0-10605 GCA_044865965.1 Solirubrobacteraceae bacterium | reverse complement strand
GCGGCGATCGGCGGCCGCCGGAACCGTGCGTACTTACGAATGCCGGGACTACGCCGCGGTCTCGGACTCCCAGGCGGCGGCCTGGCCGAGGCTCGCCGACTTGAGCACCTTCAGCGACAGCAGCGCGCACTTGAGGCGCGTCGCCGAGATGTCGATCCCGAGCAGGTCCAGGACGAACGAGCGGTCGAGCTTGAGCAGCTCGTCGGCGCGCATCCCGACGATCTCGTCGGATGCCATCGAGGCGGCCGCCTGCGAGATCGCGCAGCCGTGCCCTGAGAACGCGACGTCGGCGATCCGGCCGTCCTCGTCGACCTTGAGCTGCACGCGCAGCTCGTCCCCGCATAGCGGGTTCGTGTCGAAGAACTCGAGGTCCGGATCCTCCAGCTCGGGTTTGGGCGGGCTCCAATTATGCGGGCGCTTGTAGTGCTCCAGGATGTTCTCGCGATAGAGGTCGTCCATCAGGCGAACACCTCGCGCACGGTCTCCAGCCCGTCGAGCAGGCGGTCGACGTCCTCGTGCGTGGTGTGGACCGCGATCGACGCCCGCGTCGAGGCCGGCACGCCGAGGCGGCGCATCAGCGGTTGCGCGCAGTGGTGCCCGGCGCGCACGCAGACGCCCTGGCGGCCGAGGATCTCCGCGACGTCGTGGGGATGGATGCCGTCCAGCACGAACGAGCACAGCGAGCCGCGCGCCGGGAGGTCCATCGGCCCATGCAGCACGAGCCCCGGGACCTCCGACAGCCGCTCGAGCGCGTACGCGGTGACGTCGCGCCCGTGCTCGCGCACGGCGTCCATGCCGATGCCCGACAGCCAGTCGACGGCCGCGCCGAGGCCGATCGCCTCGGCGACCGGCATCGTGCCCGCCTCGAACTTGGCCGGCGGCTCGGCCCAGGTGGACTCGAAGTCGCCCACGCGGGCGATCATGTGGCCGCCGCCGAGGAACGGCGGCATCGCCTCCAGCAGCTCGCGGCGCCCGTGCAGGACGCCGATGCCGGTCGGCCCGTAGGCCTTGTGGCCGGTCCAGGCGTAGAAGTCGGCGCCGAGCGCGCTCACGTCGACCGGCAGCGACGGCGCCGCCTGCGCGCCGTCGACCACGACGATCGCGCCGGCCGCGTGGGCGCGCGCGGCGATCTCGGCGATCGGGTTGATCGTCCCCAGCACGTTGGAGACGTGCGCGACCGCCACGAGCTTCGGGCCCTGGGCGAGCAGCGCGTCGAGCGCGTCGAGGTCGAGCAGCCCGTCGTCGTCGATCGGCGCCCAGGCGATCCGGCAGCCCAGCAGCTGCCACGGCACGATGTTCGAGTGGTGCTCCATCTGGGACAGCACCACGAGGTCGTCCGGGCCGACGTTCGCGCGCCCCCAGGCGTAGGCGACGAGGTTCAGCGCCTCGGTCGCGTTGCGCGTGAAGACCGTCTCGCCCCGCGTCGAGCCGGCGAACGCGGCGACCTTGTCGCGGGCGCCCTCGTAGGCGTCGGTCGCCTCGGCGGCGAGCGGGTAGACGCCGCGGTGGATGCTCGCGCGGTAGGTCTCGTAGTAGCGCTCCATCGCCTCGAGCGCCGGCCGCACGGTCTGCGCCGTGGCCGCGGTGTCGAGGTAGACGAGCCCCTCGCGGGCGAGGACCGGGAACTCGGCGGAGGTGGGGACGACGAGCGCCATCAGGCGGCCGCTCCGGCCTCCTCGCGGAGCCAGCCGTAGCCGTGCTTCTCGAGCTGCGCAACCAGCTCGGGGCCGCCCTCCTTGCGGATCTTCCCCTCGTACATCACGTGCACGAACTGCGGCTTGACCATGTGCAGGATGCGCTGGTAGTGAGTGATGATGAGCACGCCCATGTCCGAGCCCTGGGCGACCGTGTTGACGCCGTGGGCGACCGTGTTGAGCGCGTCGATGTCGAGCCCCGAGTCTGTCTCGTCGAGCACCGCCAGCCGCGGCCGCATGAGCGCGAGCTGGAGGATCTCCATGCGCTTCTTCTCGCCGCCGGAGAAGCCGTCGTTCAGGTAGCGGTTGGAGAAGTCGCGCGGAACGCTCATCAGCTCCATCGCCCCCTCGACGGACTTGCGGAAGTCCTTCAGCGAGACCTCCGGCTCTCCGCGCGCCTCGCGATGGGCGTTCATGACCATGCGCAGGTACTTGGTGACCGTGACGCCGGGGATCGCGACCGGATACTGGAACGCCATGAACAGGCCCCGGCGCGCGCGCTCGTCCGGATCGGCCTCCGTGATGTCCTCGCCGTCGAAGAGGACCTGCCCCTCGGTGATCTCGAGGTTGGGATGGCCCATGACCGCGTTGGCGAGCGTCGACTTGCCGGAGCCGTTCGGGCCCATCAGCGCGTGGAACTCGCCCGCGCGGACGTGCAGGTCGACCCCCTTGAGGATCTGCTTGTCGGCGGCGGTGACGTGGAGGTTCTTGATCTGGAGCTCGGCCATTCGTTCCTTAAGTCGTTACGGGGGGAGCGGGCGCGTGCGCGGGCTGGCGCGCGTCGAACTCGACAAGCTCCGCCAGCGTGGTCCGCTGCAGCGAGCGGATCACGCCCATCTGCACGCGCGTCCACAGCAGCTTGGTGGCGCAGCCGGCGCCGTCGGCCTCGTGCGAGCACAGCACCCGGCCGGCATGGTCGTCGAAGAAGCAGTCCATCGGCGCGATCGCGCCCTCGAGCGCGAGCACGGCCTCGTCCATCGTGATCTCGTCGGCGGGACGGGCGAGCACGTAGCCGCCGTGGGCGCCGCGCGTGGCCTCCACGAGGCCGGCCTTCTTGAGCAGGGCGGCGATCCGCTCGCAGTAGGCCAGCGGCAGGGTCTCGGCCTCGGCGATCGCCTTCAGCGAGACCGGATGCCCGCCGCTCTGGCGCCCGAGCTGCAGCAGCATCCGGACGCCGTACTCCGCCTTCGTGGTGAAGATCATCGGCTCTAAAGCCTACCAACGAGGTCGGAGTTGGCCGCTGCCTATGCTCCCCTGCGACCCATGGCTCTCCGTAGCGATCTCCGCAACGTAGCCATCATCGCCCATGTCGACCACGGGAAGACGACCCTGGTCGACGCGATGCTGTGGCAGTCGGGCGCGTTCAGCGCCCATCAGGACGTCGCCGATCGCGTGATGGACTCGATGGACCTCGAGCGCGAGAAGGGCATCACGATCCTCGCCAAGAACACCGCGGTCCGTCACGAGGGCACCAAGCTCAACATCGTCGACACGCCCGGGCACGCGGACTTCGGCGGCGAGGTGGAGCGCGGGCTGACGATGGTCGACGGCGTCCTGCTGCTCGTGGACGCGTCCGAGGGCCCGCTGCCGCAGACGCGCTTCGTGCTGCGCAAGGCGCTGGAGTCGCACCTGCCGGTGATCCTCGTGGTGAACAAGGTCGACCGGCCGGACGCTCGCATCGCGGAGGTCGTCGACGAGGTCTACGAGCTGTTCATCGACCTCGGCGCGACCGAGGACCAGATCGAGTTCCCGATCGTCTACACGAACGCCAGGGCCGGCCGCGCGTCGCTGACGCCCACCGACCCGGGGACGACGCTCAAGCCGCTGATGGACCTGCTGGTGGACCACATCCCGGCGCCCGAGCACGACCCCGAGCACCCGCTCCAGGCGCACGTCACGAACCTCGACGCGTCGCCCTATGTCGGCCGGCTGGCGATCTGCCGCGTCCGCCACGGCACGATCCGGCGCGGCAAGCCGATCGCCTGGTGCCGCGCCGACGGCACGGTCGGCGCCGCCCGCGTCGCCGAGCTCTACGTCACCGACGCGCTGGAGCGCGTCGACGCCGAGGAGGCCGGCCCCGGCGAGATCATCGCCGTCGCCGGCCTGCCGGAGGTGACGATCGGCGAGACGCTCGCCGACGCGGAGGACCCGCGGCCGCTGCCGGTGATCACGGTCGACGAGCCGTCGATCTCGGTCACCGTCGGCGTCAACGGCTCGCCGCTGGCCGGCGGCGACGGCGACAAGCTCACCGCGCGCCAGATCAAGGCGCGCCTGGACGCGGAGATGGTCGGCAACGTCTCGATCCGCGTGCTCGACACCGAGCGCCCGGACACCTGGGAGGTGCAGGGCCGCGGCGAGCTGCAGCTCGCGGTGCTGGTCGAGCTGATGCGGCGCGAGGGCTTCGAGCTGACCGTCGGCAAGCCGCAGGTGGTGATCCGCGAGATCGACGGCGCCCGCCACGAGCCGGTCGAGAAGCTCACGATCGACGTGCCCGAGGACTACGTCGGCGTCGTCACGCAGCTGCTCGCGCTGCGCAAGGCGCGCATGGAGCAGATGATCAACCACGGCACCGGCTGGGTGCGGATGGACTACCTCGTGCCGGCCCGCGGGCTGATCGGCTTCCGCACGGAGTTCCTCACCGAGACCCGCGGCACCGGCCTGCTGCACCACGTGTTCGATCGCTGGGAGCCGTGGGCGGGCGACCTGCGGCTGCGCCCCACCGGCTCGCTGGTGGCCGACCGCCGCGGCAGGACCGCTTCGTTCGCGCTGTTCAACCTGCAGGAGCGCGGCGCGCTGTTCGTCGAGCCCGGCGAGGAGGTCTACGAGGGCATGATCGTGGGGGAGAACGCGCGCGCGGAGGACCTCGACGTCAACGCGATCAAGGAGAAGCACCTCACCAACATCCGCTCCTCCACCTCGGACGTGCTGATCCGCCTCGTGCCGCCGCGCAAGCTCTCGCTCGACCAAGCGCTGGAGTTCGTGCGCGAGGACGAGTGCGTCGAGGTGACCCCGCGGGCGGTGCGCCTGCGCAAGCTCGAGCTCACCGCGGTCGCCCGCCAGAAGGCGGCCCGGCGCCTGCGCACCTGAATCCCGCCTACACTGCGGCCACAGGCACCGATGCCCAACGGCCCCCTGACGTTCGAGGACTTGCTCGAGGCTGCTTCCGACGCCATGGTGGGCGTCGACGCGGCCGGCTGCGTCGTGTTCGCGAACGCCCATGCCTCGAAGCTCCTCGGCCGCACGCGCGACGAGCTGATCGGGCAGCCGCTGCCGGCGCTGCCGGAGGGCCTCGAGGCGGAGCGGCGGCCGCTGCGCGACCTCACGCTGGTGGTGCTGCGGGAGGGGTCCGAACGCGCCGCCGTCGCCCGGCTCGAGGCGGTCGTCGACCACATGCCGTCGGTCATCTACCTCAAGGACCGCGACGGCCGCTACCTGCGCGTCAACCGCGCGTTCGCGCGCCTGCACGGCCGGCCGGTCGAGGACCTCGTCGGCCGGCTCGACCGCGAGGTGATGGCGCCCGAGGCCGCCCAGCGCCTGCGCGTCGACGACCTGCGCGTGATGTCCACCCGCGAGCCGATCGAGGTGCAGGAGGAGCTGGTGCACCGCGGCACGCCGCGCACGTTCCTCGCCGTCAAGTTCCCGCTCATCGACGAGGAGGGGACCGTCTACGGCGTCGGCGGCGTGGCGACCGACGTGACCGACCGCGTGCGGCTCGAGACCCGCCTGCGCGAGGCGCAGCGCCTGGAGGCGGTCGGCCAGCTCGCCGGCGGCGTCGCGCATGACTTCAACAACCTCATCGCCGTCATCGGCAACTACGCCGCGTTCGTCCGCAAGGAGCTGCCCGAGGGGAGCCGGGCGGCCGCCGACGCCGAGCAGATCATCACCGCCTCACGGCGCGCGGCCGAGCTGACGCGCCGGCTGCTGCTGTTCTCGCGCCGCGAGGCCGGCCACCCGCAGGTGATCTCCGTGCGGCGCGTGGTCGAGGGGATCGAGCAGCTGCTCAAGCGCACGCTCGGCGAGCACATCTGCCTCACCGTCGACGTCGACGAGCGCCTCTGGAACGTCGAGGCCGACCGCAGCCAACTCGAGCAGGTGCTGATGAACCTCGCGCTGAACGCCCGCGAGGCGATGCCGGACGGCGGCGAGCTGCGCATCGCGGCGGCCAATGTGCGCCGGGAGGGCGAGGGGCGCGAGCGCGAGGCGGTGCGGATCGCGGTCACCGACACCGGCCGCGGGATGGGCCGCGAGGTCGCCGCCCACGCGTTCGAGCCGTTCTTCACCACCAAGCGCGCCGGCCACGGCGGCCTCGGCCTCGGCCTCGCGACGGTCCACGGGATCGTCGCGCAGGCCGGCGGGCGCGTGGAGCTCGAGTCGGAGCCCGGCCGCGGGACGACGGTCACGCTGTGGCTGCCGGCCGTGCGGCGGGCTGCGGCCGAGCCCGCGCCCGCCGGCCCGCGCACGGGCGCGCCGCGCGGCAGTGGGGAGACCATCCTGGTGGTCGAGGACGCCGACGCCGTGCGGGTGCTCACCGGGCGCATCCTGTACTCGGCCGGCTACCAGGTGATCCCGGTCGAGAACGCCGCCGTCGCGCTCGAGCGCCTCGACGCCGCCGACGCGCTCGTGACCGACGTCGTGATGCCCGGCATGTCCGGCGTGGAGCTCGCCGTCGCCGCCCGCGAGCGCCATCCGACGCTGCCCGTGGTGTTCGTGTCCGGCTACACCGGCGAGGCGACGGTCGCCGCGCCGGACGACCCGGCGACCGCCTTCCTCTCCAAGCCGTTCGACGGCGACGAGCTGCTGCGCGCCGTTCGCGCCACGCTCGACGGCGCCGCGCGCATGCGCGATCGCTCGTAGGCGCGCGCGTTCAGGCGAGGGCGGCTTCGCGCACGACGCGACGGCGGCGCGAGCGGGGCGCCGGGGTCGAGGCAGGCGTTTGTGCCTCCGCGACCACGCGGAGCAGGGCGCGCTGGAGGGCGCCCGCGCTGAGCAGGGCGGCGGTCGCCTCGGCGAGCAGGCGGGCCGTGCGGGCGACGCTGCCGTTCGAGGTGCGCGAGGCGGCGCTGGTATGAGCGTGCGCCTGCCGATCGCCGACGACCAGGCGCTCGTGCGCGCCGGTTTTCGCATGATCCTCGACGCCGAGGACGACCTCGAGGTCGTGGGCGAGGCGGCCGACGGCCTGGCGGCCGTCGAGCAGGCCCGCCGGCTGCGGCCCGACGTGGTGCTGATGGACAACGTGCCGCCCGAGCAGCTCGCGGCCGGCATCCGCGTCGTCGCCCAGGGCGAGGCGCTGCTGGCGCCGTCGATCACCAAGCGGCTGATCCAGGAGTTCGCGCAGGCCTCGCCCGCCCAGCCCGAGCCGCCGAAGGGGCTCGACGAGCTGACCGCGCGCGAGCTCGAGGTCTTCCGCCTCGTCGCGCGCGGGCTCTCGAACGCCGAGATCGCGCGGGAGCTGGTGGTGAGCGAGACCACCGTCAAGACGCACGTCGCGCGCGTGCTGATGAAGCTCGGCCTGCGCGACCGCGTCCAGGCCGTCGTGCTCGCCTACGAGTCCGGCATCGCCATCCCCGGGCGCGGCGCCTGACTACTGCGGCGGGCCCGCGGCCCCGGCGAGGCTGCGGTTCTTGTAGCGCCCGTCGGCGGTCACCTCGGCGCCGACCCACTCCGGCGGCTCGAACGCGGCGGCGGCGTCCTCGGACGGGAACTCGATCTCGAGGATGCGCAGCGGCTCCAGCGGCCCGCCGTAGACGTCGAGGTCCGCGACCAGTGAGCCGATCGGCAGCCGCGTGCGCGTCTTCTCCACGCGCCGGCCGTCGGTGAGCGGCCACAGCTGGTCGAACTTCGCGCGCGGCATCTCGAGCTCGACCTCGGTGCGGATGAGGTGGCCCGGGCCCTTGACGGTCAGCCAGCACTCGCCGGCGATGTCGCGGATGCGCACCTCGGGCCCGCCGTCCACGACCGCCAGGTAGCCCTGGCGGATCGGCAGGTGCGGCGCCTCCTCGAAGCCGTCGGGCAGGCGCGTCACGAGCCACTTGCGCTCGATCTCGGTGCCGGTCGCGGTCATCGCCGAGCAGGCTAGCGGCCCCGGCACCACTATCTCTGGACAAAGTCGACCGGGTTTGTCGACTTTGTTATAGGATGAAACCCGATTGGGTTTAGCTCTATTCGTGGAGGGCTTCCGTGAGACGACTCAACCTGGCCGTGCCCCTGCTCGCCGTGCTCGTGGCGGCCTGCGGCGGGGCGTCGGACGAGCGCGGCGGCGACACCGCCGCCGCCGCGAGCGGCGGCAAGGCGAAGCTCGCGCTCGTCGCGTACTCGACCCCGCAGGTCGTCTACGACGAGGTGATCCCCGCGTTCGCGAAGACGGCGGCGGGCAGGGGCGTGTCGTTCACGCAGTCCTACGGCGGGTCCGGCGACCAGAGCCGCGCGGTGGAGGCCGGCCAGAAGGCCGACGTCGTCGCGTTCTCGCTGGCGCCGGACGTGAACCGCCTCGTCAAGGCCGGGCTCGTCGCCGACGACTGGGCGGACACGCCGACCAAGGGCTTCGTCTCGAACTCGGTCGTCGTGTTCCTCGTGCGCAAGGGCAACCCGAAGCACATCAAGACGTGGGACGACCTGCTGAAGCCCGGCGTCGAGGTGCTCACGCCGAACCCGTTCACCTCCGGCGGCGCCAAGTGGAACCTGATGGCCGCCTACGCGGCGAAGGGGCTGGACTACGTCCGCGAGCTGCTCACGAAGCACGTCAAGGTCCAGGACAAGAGCGCCCGCGAGGAGCTGCAGAACTTCCTCGGCGGCAACGGCGACGTCGCGATCACCTACGAGAACGAGGCGATCACGGCGCAGCAGAAGGGGTCCGACGTCGACTACGTGATCCCGGACCAGACGCTGCTGATCCAGAACCCGGCGGCGGTCACCGAGAAGGCAGCGCCGCAGGCCAAGGCCTTCCTGGACTACCTCGTCTCCAGGCCGGCGCAGGAGGTGTTCGCCAAGCACGGCTACCGCCCGGTCGACGCGGCGGTCGCCCGGCAGTTCGCCGACCGCTTCCCGACGCCGCCGAAGCTGTTCACGATCGACGAGCTCGGCGGCTGGTCGAAGGTCAACGACCGGTTCTTCGACCCGGACAAGGGGTCGGTCGCCAAGATCGAGGACGAGGCGGGGGTCTCCACTGACTAGCTCGGTCGCGCTGCCGCGGGCCCGCGCCGCGCGCCAGGCGCGGGGCGGCCTCGGGCTGGGGATCGGCACGGTCTGGCTGAGCCTGGTCGTGCTGATCCCGCTCGCCGCGGTCGCGGTCAAGGCGACCGAGGCTGACTTCTGGGCGGTCGTCACCCGCCCGCGGGCGATCGCCGCGTTCGAGCTGACGATCGGGATCTCGCTCGCGGTGGCGGCGATCAACGCGGTCGCCGGCACGCTGATCGCGTGGGTGCTGGTGCGCGACCGCTTCCCCGGCAAGAGCGCCGTGAACGCGCTCGTCGACCTGCCGTTCGCGCTGCCGACGATCGTCGCCGGGCTGACGCTGCTGGCGCTCTACGGCAAGCGCTCGCCGCTCGGGATCGACATCTCCTACACGCGCTGGGCGATCCTGCTCGCGCTGCTGTTCGTGACCCTCCCGTTCGTCGTGCGCTCCGTCCAGCCGGTGCTGATCGAGCTCGACCCGGAGATGGAGGAGGCGGCCGCGTCGCTGGGCGCGAGCTCGGCGCAGTCGTTCCGGCGCATCGTGTTGCCGAACCTCGTGCCGGCGATCGTCTCCGGCGCCGCGCTGGCGTTCGCGCGCGCGGTCGGCGAGTTCGGCTCGGTCGTGCTGATCAGCGGCAACATCCCGCGCAAGACGGAGGTCGTCTCGGTGCTCGCGTTCGGGCTGATCGAGAGCGACGCGGTGGCGAGCGCGGCGGCGGTCTCGGTCGTGCTGCTCGGTCTCTCGCTGGTCGTGCTGATCGCCATCCGCGGGATCGGCTGGAGGGTGCGGGTATGAGCCGGATCGGGCTGCGGGTGCTCGCGCTCGGCTACCTGGGCGGGCTGCTGCTGCTCCCCGTCGCGCTGATCTTCTACCGGACGCTCGAGCACGGCGCCGGCACGGTGTGGCAGGCGGTGACGACGCCCGCGGCGATCAGCGCGTTCTGGCTGACGCTCGAGGTGGCGGCGATCGCGGTGCCGCTCAATACTGCGTTCGGCGTGCTGATGGCGCTGGCGCTCGCGCGCGGGCGCTTGCGCGGCAAGGCGCTGCTGGACGGGCTGATCGACCTGCCGTTCGCGGTCTCGCCGGTCGTCATCGGGCTCGCGCTCGTGCTCGTCTATGGCAGCGACGGCTGGATCCGGCTCCCGTTCCAGGTGATCTTCTCGCTGCCGGGGATCGTGCTCGCGACGGTGTTCGTATCGCTGCCGTTCGTGGTGCGCGAGGTGACGCCGGTGCTGCGCGAGGTCGGCGACGAGCAGGAGCAGGCCGCCGCCACGCTCGGCGCCGGCCCGTGGCAGGCATTCTGGCGCGTCACGCTGCCGGCGATCCGGTGGGGGATCGCCTACGGCGTCGTGCTGTCGGTCGCGCGCGCGATCGGCGAGTTCGGCGCGGTCAGCGTCGTGTCGGGCAAGGTCGCCGGCGAGACGCTGACGCTGACGCTGCTCGTCGAGCAGCGCTTCTCGAACTTCGACCTGGCCGGCGCCTACGCCGCCTCGGCGCTGCTCGCGCTGATCGCGCTCGGGACGCTGCTGGCCATGACCCGCGTCAAGCCCCGGAGGTCCGAAGGATGATCGCCGCCACCGCCCTGACGAAGCGCTTCGGCGCCTTCGCCGCGCTGGACGACGTCTCGATCGACGTCCCGGACGGCGCGCTGGTCGCGCTGCTCGGCCCGAGCGGCTCGGGCAAGTCGACGCTGCTGCGGATCGTGGCCGGGCTCGAGCGGCCCGACAGCGGGAGCGTGGT
>JBIOTP010000071.1:0-7900 GCA_044865965.1 Solirubrobacteraceae bacterium | reverse complement strand
GGAAGCGCCGCGGCGAGGCGAGACCCCTACGCGCCGGCGTGACGGGGGCGCCGGCCGGCGCGTCCCGCGAGGAGGCCGAGACCGGCGGCCGCGAGCATCGCGAGGCTGCCCACGAGGATCGCCGCGGTCCAGGTCGGGCCGCTGTCGGCGGCGGCCGGCGCCGGCGCGACCCGGCTCGCGAGCGTCTCGGGCGTGCCGTACGAGGAGTAGTAGCGCTCGGTCGCCAGCGCGGCGTCCCTGCTCGCGCCGGAGGGAGCGTAGGAGCTGTAGTAGCGCTCGGTCGCGAGCGCGGAACGCGTGGCGTCCGGCCGCGCGGCGGCGGGCGTGGCGAAGGTGAGCAGCACTGCGATGGGCAGCACGAAGCGCGCCGTCCTGCGGATCATGAGGGGCCTCCTCTTGGGGTGCTCGGGGGCGCCGCGTCGGGCGTTAGGCGGCGCCGGCATGTCGTCTTCCATATCGGGCGCGCGGGTGGATCTGTGACCGTCACATTCGCCCCGCCCGGAGCGATGAAGTAGGCGATGCTGACCGTCGAGGGCCATGTCCCCGCCCACGCCCAGTGACGAGGAGCTGCTCACCTCGCGAGACCCCGAGGCGTTCGGGATGTTCTACGACCGCTACGTGAAGACGCTGCTGGGCTACTTGGCCCGCCGGACCGGCGACCCGGAGGTCGCCGCCGACCTCACCGCCGAGACGTTCGCCTCGGCGCTCGTGGCCAGGCGGCGGTACACGCCCGCGGCCCCGGCCGTCGCCTGGCTGTTCACGATCGCCGCGCGGCGGCTGGCCGACTATCACCGCAAGGGCAGCGTGGACAGCCGGATGCGGCGGGCGCTGGCCATCGAGCCGCGGCCGGTGAGCGCCGAGGACGCCCGCCTGATCTCGCTGCTGGCCGACGACGCGACGACCGCGCTGCTGGCCGAGCTGCCGGCCGACCAGCGCGAGGCGGTCGCCGCCCACGTCGTGCAGGACCGCGGCTACCGCGAGCTGGCGACCGAGCTGCACACCTCGGAGGCCGTCGTGCGCCAGCGCGTGTCACGGGGGCTCGCCACGCTGCGGCGGCGGATCGGAGCGGGGCGATGAGCGACTACATCACGGGTCTGCGCGCTGACCTCGTGGAGGCGGCCGAACGGCTCGAGCGCCGCGGCCGGGTCGGCCGCACGGCGTGGCCGCTGCATCCCCGCGTCTGGGGGCCCGCGGCGACCCGCGGCGCGCTCGCGGCGGCCGCCTGCGCGCTCGCCGTCGCGGCCGCGCTGACCGTCTTCAAGCCGTCCCCGCCGCAGCCCGAGCGGCTGAAGATCGTCGCGACCGTCCGCCTCGGCGGCGTGCCCGCGGACGCCGCGGTCGCCGGCGGCTCGCTGTGGGTCGGCGACATGAACGGCGGTCTCACGCGGGTCGATCCGCGCAGCCGCCGCGTCACCGCGCGGATCGGCACGGGCGGCGACGTCGGGGCGCTCGCCGCCGGCGCCGGCGCGCTGTGGGTCACGCGCCTCGACCCCCGGGGCAACGCGGTCCTGCACATCGATCTGGCGGACGGGCGCGTCGTGGGGCGCACGCCGGCCCGCTTCTCCATCGGCGAAATCGAGGTCGCCGGCGGCGCGATCTGGCTCGACAACGCGGACCGGCTCACGCTCGACCGGCTCGACCCGGCGTCCGCCGCGATCACCGCGTCGGTCCCGCAACCCAGGGGTGTCGCGAGGATGGCCAGCAGCCCGCGCGCTCTGTGGGTGCTGAGCACCAACGGGACGCTCGCGGAGATCGACGCCGTGAAGCGCGGCGTCGTCCACCGCGTGGCGCACGTCGTCCCCCTCGCCATGGGCGGCGACGATTCCAGCGGGCCCGCGCTGGCCGCCGACGCGACGGGCGCCTGGGTCTCCGACCCGCGCTCGGGCACCGTGACGCGGGTCGAGGGGGGCCGCGTCACGCGACGCGTGCCGGTCTCGCTCGGCGCCAATCTCCTCGCCGCCTCCGGCGACGCCCTCTGGGTGAGCTACGGCGACGGGATCCGCAACCGCTACGGCGTGGCCAGGGTGGACCCCCGCACCGGCCGGACCACGGCGACCGTCGGCATCGGGTCCGTCCCGCCGAAGGTGCTCGTCCCCGTCGGCGACGCCCTGTGGGTCATCCGCATCGACGGGACCGCGGTGGTCGTCAGCCGCTGACCGAACCCGCGCCGATTCTCGCCTACCATCCGCGCCTGCGATGTCCATGGACCACAAGGCCTACGCGTTCGACTACGCCGGCTTCCAGCGGCGCCTGGCCCCGATCCTCTACGCGGCGCTCGAGACCGGCGACGCCGGCCCGCTGCGGGCGTTCATCGAGGCGAACCGCGCGGAGCTGACGGACCCGTACGAGGGCGAGCCGCTGGAGGAGCTGCCGGACGGCGACGTCCACGAGCTCGGCGACTTCGCGCTCACCGCGTTCTATGACCCGGCGTGCGACATCGGGCTCGCCGACGACTGGGAGGAGGCGGGCGACGCGGCCCTGGGCGTGCCGTTCGGCCCGCCGTCGAACCTCTTCGACCCCGGGAGGATGGGCTCCTACTTCCAGTCGCCTGAGCTGGTCGAGCGCAACCGCCGGACCGCGACTGACGAGGGCGCGCGCCAAATGCTCGCCGAGACGGACGCCGGGCTGTACCTGACATTCTGAAGGTTCGAATCCCGGCGGCGCCTAGACTCAGGCGCGTGACCTCCGACGAGATCCGCGAGCGCTTCCTGAGCTTCTTCGAGAGCCGCGATCACAAGCGGCTGCGGTCCGGCTCGCTCGTGCCGGAGGAGCACGACCCGTCGGTGCTGCTGACGACCGCGGGGATGCACCCGCTCAAGCCGTACTTCCAGGGCCGCGAGAAGCCGCCGCACAACCGGCTGACGTCGTGCCAGAAGTGCTTCCGCACGCCCGACATCGACAACGTCGGCACCACGACCCGCCATCTCACGTTCTTCGAGATGCTCGGCAACTTCTCGATGGGCGACTACTTCAAGCAGGGCGCCGTCGAGCTCGCGTGGGAGCTGTCCCTGGAGGGCTTCGGCTTCAATCCCGACGACATCTGGGTCACGGTCTTCGAAGGCGACGAGGAGCTCGGCCTCGGGCCCGACGAGGAGGCGATCGAGGCGTGGCTGGAGATCGGCGTCCGGCGCGAGCGGATCGTCGGCTGCCCGCGCTCGGAGAACTTCTGGCAGGCCGGACCGCTGGGCCCCTGCGGGCCGTGCTCGGAGCTCTACCTCGACCGCGGGCTCGAGTTCGGCTCCGAGGACGACTTGCCGGGCGGCGACAACGAGCGCTTCCTCGAGTACTGGAACCTCGTCTTCATGCAGTACGACCAGAACCCGGTCAACGTGCTCACGCCGCTCCCCGCCCAGAACATCGACACCGGCCTCGGGCTCAACCGACTGGCGGCGATCCTGCAGGGCACGACCTCGGTGTTCGAGACCGACCAGTTCCGCCCGCTGATCGCCCTCGGCGAGGAGTTGTCGGGCAAGCGCTACGGCGAGACGTTCGAGGTCGACCGGGCGCTGCGCATCCTCTCCGACCACACGCGCGGCATGTCGTTCCTGGTCGCGGACGGCGTCGTGCCCTCCAACGAGGAGCGCGGCTACGTGCTGCGCCGGCTGATGCGCCGCGCGATCGTCCAGGGCCGCCGGATCGGGATCGAGCCGGGGTTCCTGCCCCGCTACGCGACCGTCGTCCGCGACCTCATGGGGCACGCCTACCCGGAGCTGGACGAGCAGGCGGACACCGTCGACATGTGGCTCCAGACGGAGGAGGAGACGTTCAACCGCACGCTCGAGCAGGGCATGCGCCGCCTCGAGGACGTGATCGCGCGCTCGCGCGGCGCGGGCGAGGAGGGGATCGGCGCCGAGGAGGCGTTCCTGCTGCACGACACGTACGGCTTCCCGTTCGACCTCACGGTCGAGCTCGCCGGGGAGCGCGGCCTCGGCGTCGACGAGCAGGGCTTCGAGGACCTGATGGAGCAGCAGCGCGTCCGCGCGCGCGCCGAGGCCGGCCGCGGCGCGCACGACGGGCGGCGCGAGCGGCTGCGCGAGTTCGCCGAGGCGGCCGGCGGCCCCACGACCTTCACCGGCTACGAGACCACCGAGCAGGCGACCGCGGTGGCGGCGGTCGCGCGCCAGAACGGCCAGCTCCTCGCGAAGCTCGTGGAGTCGCCGTTCTACGCCACCGGCGGCGGCCAGGTCCACGACGCCGGCGTGGTGGAGTGCGAGCACGGCGACTGCCGCGCGCGCGTGGTGGACGTCGTGCGCCTCGGCGACGACCAGGCGCTCGTGCTCGAGCCCGAGCTGGGCGAGCTGCACGAGGGCGAGCGGGTGATCGCGCGCGTGGACCGGGCGTCCCGCCGGCCGACGGAGTGCAACCACACGGCGACGCACCTGCTGCACGCGGCCCTGCGCGAGAAGCTCGGCACCCACGTGCGCCAGGCCGGCTCCTACGTCGGCCCCGACAAGCTGCGCTTCGACTTCACGCACGGCCACCCGCTGACGCCGGAGGAGGTGCGCGCGGTCGAGGACCGCGTCAACGAGTGGGTGCTCGCCAACCAGCCGGTGCGCGCGCTCACGACCACGCTCGACGAGGCGCGGCGGCTCGGCGCGATGGCGCTCTTCGGCGAGAAGTACGGCGACACCGTGCGGATGGTCGAGGTCGGCGACGGCGACTGGTCGCGCGAGCTGTGCGGCGGCACGCACGTGCGCTCCACGGCCGAGATCGGCGTCTTCAAGATCACGACCGAGACCTCGAGCGCGGCCAACGTGCGCCGGATCGAGGCCGTCACCGGCCCGGTGGCGGTCAAGCTGCTGCGCCGCCACGACCGCCTGCTGAGCGCGGCGGCGGCGGCCCTGCGCACCCAGCCCGAGTCGGTCCCCGACGTGGCGGCCGACCGCGAGCGCAAGCGGCGCGAGCTCGAGAAGCAGGTGGCGGCGGGAGTGGCCGCGCCGCCCGAGGCGGCGTTGCGCGCGGACGACGTGGTCGACATCGACGGCGTACGCGCGGTGTTCGAGATCACGCAGGTCGCGAATCCCAAGGCGCTTCCCGACCTCGCCGACCGCCTCAAGAACCAGCTCGGCGACCCCGCCGTGATCGTGCTCGGCGCGCCCGGCGAGGGCCGCGCGTCGCTGCTCGTGGCCGCCACGCCCGGCGCCGTCGAGCGCGGCGTCAAGGCCGGCGCGATCGTGAAGGCGGCGGCGGCGGCGGTCGGCGGCGGGGGCGGCGGCCGCGACACGATGGCCCAGGCGGGCGGCCGCGACCCGGACAAGCTCCCGGACGCGCTCGCGGCCGCGCGCGCGGAGATCGAGCGCGCCCTCGGGGCTTGAGGGTCGTCGCGCTCGACTACGGCGCCGCCCGCTGCGGGGTGGCGGTCAGCGATCCGACCGGCACGCTCGCCACCCCGCTCGAGCCGATCCTCCGCCCCGCGACCCGCAAGGGGCTCGCCCGCGTGGCGGCGCTCGTGCGCGAGCTCGAGGCCGAGCGCGTGATCGTCGGGCTGCCGCTGTCGCTGTCGGGCGGCGACTCCGCGCAGACGCGCGAGGCGCGCGCGTTCGCCGGCCGCCTGGCGGAGGTCGTCGCCGTCCCGATCGAGCTCTATGACGAGCGTTTCACGACCTCGCTGGCCCACCAGGCGGGCGGCGAGGCGCCGCTCGACTCGCGGGCCGCGGCGGTCCTGTTGGACGAATGGCTGAATCTGCCGATAGAGGAGGAGAGCGACTAGACCGTCACCCGGAGACCCCTGCCGATGCCATCCCAGACCACGCCCCCGTCCAGCACGCCCGACGCGGTGCTCGCGGGCGATACCGCCGCCCCGGCGGACGGCCTGGACGCCATCCTGCGGCAGATCGTCGGCGGCTACTTCGTCCTCACCGACGGGCAGGGCTCGGTCTCCAAGTGGTCCGAGCCGGCCGAGCTGCTGTTCGGCCGGCCCGCCGAGGAGATCCTCGGCCTAGGCTTCTTCGAGACGCTGATCGGCGGCACGCTGCCGCCCGGCGGGCAGGCGTGGCGCGGCTTCCTCGACGCCGGCGAGCCGCCCAAGGCGCCGGGCCGCGTCGAGCTCACCGGCCGCCACGCCGGCGGCAACGACTTCCAGCTCGAGGCCGTCTTCATCCCCGTCAAGCTCGACGAGGGCTTCGACTTCTCGCTGTTCCTGGAGGACCTCTCCTTCGAGCTGCCGATGAACCTGATGCTGCTGCGCATGCGCCAGCAGCACCCCGTCGTGGTGCGCGCGCTGCGCCAGGCGCTCGAGTACGAGGCGCAGCCGTGGGACGGCTGGCGTACCGCCGGCACGCTGGTCGTGTTCCGCCCGCTGGCGGCGACCCCGTGGGTCGAGGCCGAGCTCGCGCGCCGCGAGGCCCGACGCGCCGAGGCCGACGCCGAGGCCGAGGAGCGCCTCACCAACCCCGATCCGGGCATCCAGGGCAACTCGGTCGCCGACCTCGTCGACGCCGCCGCCGTCGTCGCGCGGCTGCTGAGCGCGCTCGAGCGCATCGACGAGCTCGAGAACGTCTCCAAGTCGCTGCCCGCTCAGGTCCAGGAGGCGCGTCGCGGCGCCGAGGCCGCCGAGCGCGAGGCGCAGGCGCTGCGGGCCGAGGTCCAGCGCGCCCAGGGCGACCCCGAGCTGCTCGCCCGGCTCGAGCGCCTCGAGCGCGCCCGCCTCGACGGCGACGAGGCCGACGCCGAGCGCCGCCGCGCGCTGGCCGCCGCCGAGTCCGCCCGCGCCCAGCTCAGCGCCCGCCTCGACCAGCTCGAGCGCGACCGCGCCGAGGCCAGCGCGATCGCCGACATCCGCTTGGCCGACGCCGTCGCCGCGGCCGAGCAGCGCGCCACTGACGCCATCGCCGAGGCCGGCCGCCGCGCCGACGCCGCCCGCGCCGCCTCCGAGGCCCGCCTCGCCGAGCTCGAGCGCACCCGCGGCGGCAGCGCCGAGCAGGCCGACCTGATCGCCCAGCTCGAGCGCGTCCGCGCCGAGCACGAGGAGGCCGCCCAGGCCGCCCGCCACGAGCTGGCCGAGACGATCGAGCGCCTCGAGCGGGACCGGGAGCGCGAGCGCGAGGCCGCCCGTGCCGAGCTGGCCGCCGCGCTCGAGCGCGTCGAGCGCGTGCCGCGCGAGGCCGACGCCGTCCGCGAGCAGCTCTCGAGCGTCACCGTCGACCGCGCCTCCGCGCAGGGCCTGGACGGCGACGACCGCCGCCGCCTGGGCGAGCTCCAGCGCGAGGCCGAGCAGCTGCGCGCCCGCGTCGAGGCGATGCGCGAGCAGGGCGACGCCGCGCGTGAGGAGGCCGCCGAGCTGCGCGCCGCGCTGGGCCAGGTGGACGCCGTTCGCCGCGGTCAGGAGCAGGCCCGCGCCGAGCTGGCCGAGCTGCGCGAGGCCGTCGCCCGCGGGACCGCGCCGGCCGAGATCGAGGCGCTGCGCGCCGCGGTCGCGCGCCAGGAGACCGCCGCCGGGGAGATCGAGGCGCTGCGCGCCGCCGTCGCCCGCCAGGAGACCGCCGCCGGGGAGATCGAGGCGCTGCGCGCCGCGGTCGCCCGCCAGGACGCCGCCGCCGGGGAGATCGAGGCGCTGCGCGCCGCCGTCGCCCGCCAGGAGGACGCCGCGCGCGACATCGCCGAGCTGCGCGAGGCCCTCGCGCGCCAGGAGTCCGGCGTCCGCCGGCTGCAGGCGCCGGGCGAGCTGGCCGAGCTGCGCGACACGCTCACGTCGCAGGTCGCCGAGCTGCGCGACGCGCTCGCGCGCCGCGAGGAGGACGCCCGCCAGATCGCCGCGCTGAGCGCCGTCGTGGCGCGCCACGAGGCCACGACCGAGCAGGTCGCCGAGCTGCGCACCGCGCTCGCGACCCAGCAGGCGGCCGCCCGCGCGCTGCCCGAGCAGCTCGCCGAGGTGCGCGCGCAGCTCGCCGAGCAGGGCGAC
>JBIOTP010000070.1:0-40405 GCA_044865965.1 Solirubrobacteraceae bacterium | reverse complement strand
GCACGCAGCGCGCGGCGCAGGGCAGCCTCGAGTGGTTCGAGGGCCTCGGGCGCTACATGGGGCAGGAGCCGCGGATCTTCGCGTTCAACCTACTCACCCGCAGCCGCCGCATCACCTACGGCGAGCTGCAGGTGCGCGACCCGGAGTTCATCGCCTCGGTCGACGCCGCGTTCTCCGGGCGCCCGCCGATGTTCACGCCGTTCCGCCTGCGCGGCCTGGAGCTCGCCAACCGCGTGGTCTGCTCGCCGATGGACATGTACTGCTCGGTCGACGGCACGCCCGGCGACTTCCATCTCGTGCACCTCGGGGCGCGCGCGATCGGCGGCGCCGGGCTCGTGATGACCGAGATGATCTGCGTGTCGCCCGAGGGGCGGATCACGCCCGGCTGCGGCGGCTTCTACCGCGACGAGCACGTCGGTGCGTGGAGGCGGATCGCCGACTTCGTGCACGTACACGGGCGGGCGAGGATCGGCGCCCAGATCGGCCACTCCGGCCGCAAGGGCTCGACGCAGCTCCTGTGGGAGGGCGAGGACCAGCCGCTGCCGGAGGGCAACTGGCCGTTGCTCGCGCCGTCGCCGCTGCCCTACCTGCCGGGCATCAGCCAGGTGCCGAAGGAGATGGACCGCGCCGACATGGACGCCGTGCGCGAGCAGTTCGTCGCCGCCACCCGCGGGGCGGCCGAGGCGGGCTTCGACCTGCTGGAGGTGCACATGGCGCACGGCTACCTGCTCTCCTCGTTCCTGTCGCCGCTCACCAACCGGCGCACGGACGAGTACGGCGGCGACCTGGAGGCGCGCGCCCGCTACCCGCTGGAGGTGTTCGCCGCCTGCCGCGAGGCGTGGCCGGCCGAGCGCCCGATGTCGGTGCGGATCTCGGCCACGGACTGGGTCGACGGCGGCTTCGACGGCGACGACGCGGTCGCCTTCGCGCACATGCTCAGGGCCGCCGGGTGCGACATCGTCGACGTCTCCACCGGGCAGGTGTGGCCGGAGCAGCAGCCCGCCTACGGCCGCAGCTACCAGACGCCGTACGCCGACCGGATCCGGCACGAGGCGGCCATGCCGGTGATCGCGGTCGGCGCCATCTCCAGCTACGACGACGTCAACACGATCGTGCTGTCCGGCCGCGCCGACCTGTGCGCGATCGCCCGGCCGCACCTGTGGGATCCGCATTGGACGCTGCACGCCGCGGCCGACCAGGGCTACGAGGTCGAGTGGGTGCCGCAGTACCGCTCCGGCCGGCGGCCGCCGCCGACCGGCAAGGACCGCGCGAAGGCGCCGGTGCGGCGCTTCGACGAGGCCTCCGAGGAGGCGCCGGAGTGGGCGCCGCGCTGGCGACCGAAGGTGGCCGTGTGAAGCACTTCGGATGGGAGCTGCGGGACCGCGTCGCGACGATCACGTTCACGGGCGCCGAGCGCAAGAACCCGCTGACGTTCGAGTCCTACGCGGAGCTTCGCGACAGCTTCCGGGCGCTGGCGTCCGACGACGACGTACGCGCGGTGGTCATCACCGGCGAGGCCGGCAACTTCTGCTCGGGCGGCGACGTGCGCGACATCATCGGCCCGCTGACCGAGATGGACATGGACGGGCTGCTGCGCTTCACGCATATGACCGGCGACCTCGTGAAGGCGATCCGCGCCTGCCCGCAGCCGGTGATCGCCGCCGTCGACGGCGTCTGCGTGGGCGCCGGGGCGGCGATCGCGACCGCCTGCGACGTGCGGCTCGGCACGCCGCGGGCGCGCGTGGCGTTCCTGTTCGCGCGCGTCGGCCTGGCCGGCTGCGACATGGGCTGCTGCGCGATGCTGCCGCGCATCGTCGGCCAGGGCCGCACGGCCGAGCTGCTCTATACGGGTCGCACGATGTCGGCCGAGGAGGGCGAGCGCTGGGGCTTCTTCAACCGCCTGGAGGAGGCGGTCGTCGAGGAGGCGCGCGCGCTGGCCGCGTCGCTGGCGAGCGGGCCGAGCTTCGCGCACGCGATGACCAAGGCGATGCTCAACCGCGAGTGGGACATGGGGCTCGAGGCGGCGATCGACGCCGAGGCCGACGCGCAGGCGATCTGCATGCAGACGCGCGACTTCGACCGCGCCTACCACGCGTTCCTGGACAAGTCGCGCCCGGCGTTCGAGGGCAACTGATGGCCGAGCTGCGCTGGCCGTTCTTCGAGGAGCGCCACCGCGCGTTCGCCGCCGAGCTGGAGCCGTGGGCGCGTGAGCATGTCGGCGGCCTGGACGACGTGGGGGAGGAGGGGCTCGACGACCACTGCCGCGAGCTGGTGGCGCGCCTGGCGGCGGGCGGGTGGCTGCGCCACACGGTCGGGGAGCTCGACGTGCGCACGCTGTGCCTCGCGCGCGAGACGCTCGCCTATCACCACGCGCTCGCCGACTTCGCGTTCGCGATGCAGGGGCTCGGCTCCGGCGCGATCTCGCTGTTCGGCTCGGAGGAGCTGCGCGAGCGCTACCTGCCGGCCGTCGGCGCCGGCGAGAAGATCGCCGCCTTCGCGCTGTCGGAGCCCGAGGCCGGCTCGGACGTGGCGGCGATGGCCACCACCGCGGAGCGCGACGGCGACGGCTACGTGCTGCACGGCACCAAGACGTGGATCTCGAACGGCGGCCTGGCCGACTTCTACACCGTGTTCGCGCGCGCGCCCGAGGGGATCACCGCGTTCGTCGTCGACGCGGACGGCGTGGAGGTCGCCGAGCGGATCGCGGTGATGGCGCCCCACCCGCTGGCCCGGCTCGAGCTCGACGGCTCCCCGGCGCGGCTGCTCGGCGACCTCGGGCAGGGCTTCAAGATCGCGATGGCCACGCTCGACGTGTTCCGCTCGACGGTCGGCGCCGCGGCGCTGGGGTTCGCGCGCCGCGCGCTCGACGAGGCGCTCGGCCGCGTGACCAGCCGCGAGCTGTTCGGCGCGCCGATGGCCGAGCTCCCGCTCGTGCAGGCCAAGCTCGCCGACATGGCGCTCGGCGTCGACGCCAGCGCGCTGCTCGTCTACCGCGCGGCCTGGACCAAGGATGTCGTGGGCGGCCGCGTGACGCGCGAGGCGGCCATGGCCAAGCTGCACGCGACAGAGACCGCGCAGCGGGTGATCGACGACGCCGTCCAGCTGTTCGGCGGGCTGGGCGTGACGGTGGGCAACCCCGCCGAGCGGCTCTATCGCGAGATCCGCGCGCTGCGCATCTACGAGGGCGCGTCCGAGGTGCAGCAGCTGATCATCGCCCGCGCCGCGCTCGCCGCGCATGGAGGAGGATGAGCGCATGGACACGTTCGCGCGCGACCGGCTGCCGCCCCGCTGGGAGTGGCCCGACCTGCTGCCGGGCGACCTCGAGTACCCGGACCGGCTGAACGCCGCCGTCGAGCTGCTGCGCCACGAGGGCGTCGCCGTCCGGGGCGAGGAGCCGTGGAGCTACGCGGAGCTGCGCGAGCGTGCCGAGGCCGTCGCCGCGGCGCTGGCGCTCGAGCCCGGCGCGCGCGTGCTGCTCCACACGCCCAACACGCCCGAGGCGATCGCGGCGTGGCTCGGGATCCTGCTGGCCGGCGGGATCGTCGTCGCGACGATGCCGCTCCTGCGCGCCGGCGAGCTGGCCAAGGTGATCGGCAAGGCGGCCGTCACGCACGCGATCGTCGCGCGGCCGCTCGCGGAGGAGGTCGCGAAGGCGGCGCCGCTCGAGACCCTCGTGCTGGAGGAGCTGCCGGCCCGCGGGTCGTTCGAGCCGGCGGACACCGCGATCGACGACGTCGCGATCATCGCGTTCACCTCCGGGACGACCGGGGAGCCGAAGGGCTGCGTGCACTTCCACCGCGACCTGCTGGCGACGTGCGACACGTTCGGCCGCCACATCCTCGCCCCGGAGCCCTACGAGGTGTTCAGCGGCACGCCGCCGCTGGCGTTCACGTTCGGCCTCGGCGGGCTCGTGCTGTTCCCGCTGCGCTTCGGCGCCTCCACCGCGCCGGTCGCCCAGCCGGGCCCCGAGCCGCTGCTGGAGGCGATCGCCCGCCACGGCATCACGACGCTGTTCACCGCCCCGACCGCCTACCGCGCGCTGCTGCGCACCGCGACCACCGACGACCTGGCGCCGCTGCGCAAGTGCATCTCAGCCGGCGAGCCGCTGCCGGCCGGCGTCTCGGACGCGTGGTTCGAGAAGACCGGGCTGCGGATCGTCGACGGGATCGGCTCCACCGAGATGCTGCACATCTTCATCGCCGCGCCGCCGGAGCAGGCGAAGGCGGGCTCGTGCGGCACGCCCGTGCCGGGCTACGAGGCGCGGATCGTCGACGAGCACATGCAGACGCTCCCGCCCGGCCAGATCGGCCGGCTGGCGGTGCGCGGGCCGACCGGCTGCCGCTACCTCGACGACCCGCGCCAGCGCAGCTACGTGGCCGACGGCTGGAACCTCACAGGCGACGCGTTCACCGTCGATGCGGACGGCTACTTCTGGTTCCAGGCGCGCACCGACGACATGATCGTGTCCGCCGGCTACAACATTTCCGGCTTCGAGGTCGAGGCCGCGCTGCTGGAGCATCCGGCGGTCGCCGAGTGCGCGGTGGTGGCGGCCCCGGACGAGGAGCGCGGCCACGTCGTGATGGCGTTCGTCGTCGCGAGCGAGGAGGTCACGCCCGAGGCGCTGCAGGACCACGTCAAGCAGCTGATCGCGCCCTACAAGTACCCGCGCCGGGTCGAGTTCGTCGACGCGCTGCCGCGCACGCCGACCGGCAAGGTGCAGCGGAACCGGCTGCGCGAGCGCGCATGAGGCGCCTGCAGCCGCCCGGCTGGCCGGAGCCGCGCGGCTACGCCAACGGCGTGCTCGCCGACGGCCGGGTGGTGTTCGTCGCCGGCCAGGTGGCGTGGGACGAGGCCGGCGCGTTCCCTTCGGCGGACCTGCCGGGCCAGGTCCGGCTCGCGCTCGCCAACGTGCTCGCGGTGCTGGCGGAGGCGGGCGCGGGACCCGAGCACGTGGCGCGCATGACCTGGTACCTCACCGACCGCGCGGAGTACCTCGCGCGCCAGCGGGAGATCGGCGAGGCGTACCGCGAGGTCATGGGCCGCCACTACCCCGCCATGACGGCGGTCGAGGTCTCGGCGCTCATCGAGGCGCAGGCGAAGGTCGAGATCGAGGCCACCGCCGTGCTGCCGATTTCCTAAGTGCCAGGGTTTTCGCACTAAGAGCTGCGGCTGAGCGCGGGCTCGACGTCGGCGAACCGGCTGAGCCCGAGCCGCGACAGCGTGCGCACGAGGTCGCGCGGGCCCTGGACGGCGATCAGGCCCTCGTGCATGGCTCGCGCGAGCGGGATCTTGCCCATGTGCCACTTGGCGAGCCACTCGGAGTCGGTCGTGACCACGAGGTCCTCGTCGAAGCCCGGCGGCTTCACGCACACCTCGGACGACGGGGGCTGGACGACCACCCAGAAGCGCCGCTGGCGGCAGTCGCCGATCTCGAAGCGGATCACGAGCCGGCGGGCGGGCGGGTCCTCGAGGTCCGCCAGCCGGCACAGCGACCACAGCACGACGTGCGCGTCCAGGTGCTCGGGGGCGAGCTCGAGCCAGCGCGCGCCCCACACGCCCATCGCGTCGACGACCGGCTCGAGCTCGCGGCCGGAGTCCGTGAGCAGGTAGCGCGAGCCGCGGCCCGAGGGCCGGCGCTCGACGATGCCGTAGCGCTCCAGCAGCCGCAGCCGCTCGCTCAGCAGCGTGCGCGGGATGCCGGGCGCGCCCTCCTGCAGCTCCGAGAACGTCTCGCAGCCCAGCAGCAGGTTGCGGACGATGATCGGCGTCCAGCGCATCGCGAGGATCTCGGTCGCCCGCGCGATCGGGCAGTACTGGCCGTAGGTGCGCACCTCCATCTCTCTCCCGATCCTCCCAGCCCCGGCGCCGCGGGTGAAGTCCACGTCCTGTACTTGCCCGCGGGTCGCGCGGATGGGAGCGTCGCGCCATGACGATCGCCGACCTCGAGCTGCTGACGTCCGCCGACCCCGGCTACGACGACGCGCGCCGCGTGTGGAACGGCGCGATCGACCGCCGGCCGGCGGCGATCGCGCGCTGCGCGCGCGCGGACGACGTGGTCGCCGCGCTGCGCCTCGCGCGCGAGCGCGGCCTCCTCGTCGCGGTGCGCGGCGGCGGGCACGGCGTGGCCGGGCTCGCGGTGTGCGACGACGGGCTGGTGATCGACCTGTCGCCGATGCGGGGCATCTCCGTCGACCCGCGCGCGCGGACCGCGCGGGCGCAGGCCGGAGTGCTGTGGGGCGAGCTGGACGCCGCCACGCAGGCGCACGGGCTCGCGACCGTGGGCGGCATCGTCACCCACACCGGCATCGCCGGGCTGACGCTCGGCGGCGGGATCGGCTGGTTGATGCGCAAGCACGGCGCGACCGTCGACAACCTGCTGTCGGCCGAGGTCGTGACCGCGGACGGGGACGTCGTCACCGCGAGCGCGGACGAGCGCCCCGACCTGTTCTGGGGCCTGCGCGGCGGCGGCGGCAACTTCGGGATCGTGACGTCCTTCGAGTACCGCCTGCACGCGGTCGGCCCGGTGCTGGCCGGGCCGATCTACCACGCGCTCGAGGACGCCCCGGAGGTGCTGCGCTTCTACCGCGACTTCATCGCCGGCGCGCCCGACGAGCTGACCACGATCCTGAACCTGCGCCCGGCGCCGCCGCTGCCGCTGCTACCGGCGGCGATGCACGGGCGGCCGGTCGTCGCGATCGCGGTCTGCTACGCCGGCGACGCCGAGCGCGGCGAGGACGTCCTGCGCCCGCTGCGCCGCTTCGGCCGCCCGCTGGTCGACGCCGTGGCGCCGCGCCCGTACGCGCAGCTGCAGCAGCTGTTCGACCCCGTCGTCCCGCACGGCTGGCACTACTACTGGAAGTCCTGGGAGGTGCCGCCGCTCGGCGACGGCACGATCGACACGCTGGTCGAGCACGCGGCGCGGATCGAGTCGCCGCGCTCGTACGTGATCGTGTTCCAGCTCGGCGGCGCGCTCGCGCGCGTGGGCGAGCACGAGACCGCCTACGGCCAGCGCGACGCGGCCCACAACGTGAACATCAACGCGGTCTGGCTGCCGGACGATCCGGAGCCCGAGCGCCACGTGCAGTGGGCGCGCGACTGCTACGACGCGCTCGAGCCCGCCGCCGCCGGCCGCGCCTACGTCAACTTCCTCGGCGACGAGGGGCCCGAGCGCGTCCGCGCGGCCTACGGCGAGGAGCGCTACGCGCGGCTGCTCGCGTTGAAGCGCGCGTACGACCCGGAGAACGTGTTCCGGCTGAACCAGAACATCGATCCCGGTTGACTCCGGCCCCGCCGCGCGGCCCGAACCGAACAACCTAGCCGCGCCCCCGACCCGGATACCTGTTGTCGGGCAGCCACTCGCCGCGCCCCTGAGGCAACAGGTCGAACACGTTCCACACCGGGGAGAGCAGGTCCATCCCGCGGTTGCTGCCGTCCAGGAACGGCGCCGCCACCGTAAGGAAGTGGCGCGCCTCGCCGCCCTCGCGCACGAACGCGCTCACCGCCGGCCACTGGCCGCCGCCCGGCTCCTCGACGCCGAGGTCCGCGTTGAACGGGCTGTCGTGGCTGGAGACGATGCGCAGGCCGTCCCAGCCGCGGCGGTCCGCCCATGCGCGCAGCTTCGCGATCGGGGCCTTGCCGATCACGGCGAACGCGGTGTGCCGGGTCAGGTGGTGCGAGACCCCGTGCAGGCCGTCGATCCACAGCGAGCACATCGGGCATGCCTCGTCGTCGTCCGGGTGGAACATCAGGTGGTAGACGACCAGCGTGTCGTGCTCGCCGAACAGGTCGCGCAGGCTCACCGGCCCCTCGTCGCCCTCGAGCCGGTAGTCCGGGAGCACGGGCCCGGGCGGCAGCGCGCGGCGGCGCGCGGCGACCGCCTCGACCTGGTCGCGCAGCGCCCGCTCGGCCTCGCGCAGCCCGTCCCGGGCGGCGACGTACTCGGCGCTCGCGCCCTCCGGCCACAGCCGCTCCGGCGCGTCGTCGCGGTGCAGCGCGATGCTCTTGAGCGCCGTCCACTCCGGCGCCGCGGTCATCGCGCCACCTCGGCGAGCTCGGCGAGCAGCCGGGTCCAGCCGCCGGTGTGCGACTCGATCGCGGCCTCGGGCAGGTCGCGGTGGACCAGCCGCAGCAGCGTGCCGGCGCCGTCCGGCTCGAGCGTCACCTCCACGGTGCTCGCCCCGGGCGCCACGCTGGCGTCCGGGTTCGTGAACCCCCACGTGAAGACCACGCGCGTCGGCGGGGCCACCTCGACGAACTCGCCGCGCATGTGGTACGGGCCTCCCTCGGCCTCGTGCGTCTGGTGGCACACGCCGCCCGGCCGCGGGTCCACGGTCGCGGCGGCGCACAGCCAGCGCGTCAGCTTCGCGGGGTCGGTGAAGAACTCGAAGACCGTCTCCGGCCTCGCCTCGATCCGCACCTCGCGCACGATCGGCTCAGTTGTCACGGCCTCGGTCATTCTCACGCTTCCTTTCTTCTCGCTCGGCCTCGATGCGCAGCGCGTCCAGCCGCTCGTCCCACAACTGCGCGACGAACTCCCGCACCCCGCCGAGCCCCTCGGGGCGGGCGCGGTACAGGCGCCGCGTCCCCTCGCGCCGCTCGCTCAGCAGTCCGGCCTCGCGCAGCACGCGCAGGTGCTGCGAGATGGCCGGCCGCGACACGTCGGCGAAGTGGCTCGCGATCGCGCCCGCGGTGAGCTCTCGCGCGCGCACGAGCCTGAGGATCTCGCGCCGGCGGGGGTCGGCGATGGCTTCGACGGCCTGCTGCACATCGACAGTGTAAGACGCAGCTTACGTAAGTTCAACCTTACATAGCGCCTAAGCGCCGATCTCCGTCCGCACGTCGAGCAGCTCGGGAAAGAACGTCAGGTCGAGCGCGGCGCGCAGGAAGCCCACCCCGGAGGAGCCTCCGGTGCCGCGCTTGTAGCCGATGATCCGCTCGACGGTCTTCATGTGGCGGAAACGCCAGAGCTGGAAGCTCTCCTCGACGTCGACCAGCTCCTCGCACATCTCGTACTGCTCCCAGAAGCGCTCCGGCTCGTCGTAGATGCGCTTGAAGACCGTCAGCAGGCCGGGGTTGCGGCGGTGCGGCTCGGAGAAGTCGCGGTCCACGCACTCGCGCGGGACGTCGTGGCCCGCACGGGCGAGGTGGCGCAGGAACTCGTCGTAGAGGCTGGGCGCCTCGAGCGCCTCGCGCAGGCGCTCCTGGTCGGCCGGCGCGTGCCGGAACACCGAGAGCATCTGGCGGTTCTTGTTGCCGAGCAGGAACTCGACGAGCCGGTACTGCAGCGACTGGAAGCCGGAGGCGTCGCCCAGCACGCCGCGGAACTTCACGTACTCGCTCGGCGTCAGCGTCGCCAGCACGGCCCACTGCTCGAACAGCTGACGCTGGATCTGCTTGACGCGCGCGAGGTTCTTCTGGGTCTGGCCGAGGTCGTCGGCGGCCAGGTGCGCGAGCGCGGCCTGAAGCTCATGGATGATGAGCCGCATCCACAGCTCCGACGTCTGGTGCTGGATGATGAACAGCAGCTCGTCGTGGTGCGGTGGATCGCTGCGCGGGTGCTGCGCGCCGAGCAGCCGGTCGAGGTCGAGGTACTCGGCGTACGTGAGCTTGCCGCGCAGGTCGCGCGTGACGCCGCGCTCCACCGAGCGCAGGTTGCCGCGCCGCGCCATGGGCGGACTCTAACGTCGTCGGAGCGTGATCTCGACCACGACGCCGTCGCGCTCGTTCCCGCGCGCCACGGCGTGGCCCTCGCGCTCGTGCCCCCGGATGCGCAGGCGCACGGGCGCGCCGTCGCCGAGCAGGTTGCGCCACCACTGCTTCTGCGCGGGCCAGCCCACGCCGATCATCACGACGTCGCCGTCCTGCCGGTAGCTGACGGGGAAGGTGAACTCGCGGCCGCTCCGCCGCCCGGTGACCGTGATCAGCGCGAGCCCGCCGCTGAGCGCGCCGTGCAGCGGCGAGCGCAGCAGCAGCCGAACGGCGGGGTTGACGACGCGTTTCATGAGGGCGCTGCGCGCCGGCATGTCGTGACCCTACGCGGCGGCGGGGGCGGACGCGCCGTCGCGCGGCCGCAGCCGCGGCCGCGCGCCGGTGAGCGCGCCGGCCGACGCCGCGAGGATGAGGCCGAGCAGCGCCAGCGAGCCGCCGTCCATGGCCCCCTCGCCGCCGGCGATCGCCGCGAGCTGCGCGACGGCGGGGAAGAAGATGAACACGAGCGAGAGCGGGACCGGCCCGAGGTGGCGCAGGAGGCTCGAGTAGGCGAGGAAGCCGGCGATCGACGCGAACGCGCCGAGGTAGACGACGGCCGCCAGCGAGGCGCCGGTGATCGCCCCGGGATCGGGGTGCTCGAGCAGCGCCCCGAGGCCGCACAGCAGCACGGCGGCGATGCCCATCGGGAGCGTGTTGAGCGTGAGCACGCCGATGCCGCCCGCGTCGCGCTTGAGCAGCACGTAGACCGTCGCGTGCAGGCCCGCGGCGACCAGGAAGGCCGTCACGCCGAGCGGGTGGGTGTCGCCGCCGAGCCCGGTCTGGCGCGCGATCAGGGCGGCGAGCGCGGCGAGCGCGACGGCGATGCCGCCGACCTGGCGCGGCGTGACCCGCGCGCCCAGCACCGGCACCGACAGCGCGAGGATGAACAGCGCGACGGTCGCGAACAGCACGGCGGCGAGCCCGGACGGGATCGCCTCCGCGCCGAGGTTCATCAGCGCGAACGGCAGCGTGAAGTAGGCCAGCGTCATCAGCGCGAGCAGCCGGGCCTTCCCGGGCGGGTAGCGCAGCGAGGCGCCGGGGGTGCGCCAGACGATCAGCGCGAGCAGCGGCGCCGCGACCGCGAAGCGCAGCCCCGAGGCGGTGATCGGCGGGACCGAGCTGACGGCGGTCTTGATGGCGATCCAGGTGGTGCCCCAGACGACGACCGTGAGCAGGTAGAGGACGGCGAGGCGGAGCCGGGAGGCGGCTGGGGCGGCGGGCATGACGCGGCAGCGTGACGGCTCCCGTCCTCAAGCACAAATGCGGATTTGCTGGGCGACCTCAAGAGAACATTGATAGGTTGACGTCAGTGCTCGACGTCCGCCGCCTGCAGATGCTCCGAGCGGTCGCCCGCGAAGGCTCGCTCTCCGGCGCCGCGCGCGCGCTCGGCTACACGCAGCCGGCGGTGTCGCATCACATCGCGCGGCTGGAGGACGAGGTCGGGACGGCGCTGCTGACCCGCTACGGCCGCGGCGTGCAGCTCACCGACGCGGGGCGGGCGCTGGCCGAGCACGCCGACGCGGTGCTCGCCCGGCTGACCGCCGCGGAGGAGGAGGTGGCGACGATCGCCGGCCTGCGCGCGGGGCGCGTCCGGCTCGCCGCCTTCCCCTCGGCCAGCGCGACGCTGGTCAGCGCGGCGCTCGCGCGGCTGCGGGCGGCGCACCCCGGCGTGGAGGTGTCCTTCTCGGAGGCCGAGCCCGAGGACTCGCTGCCGCGGCTGCGGGCCGGCGACCTCGACCTCGTGCTCGCCTTCCGGTACGCCGGAGTGGGGGCGCCCGACGGCGCCGACCTCGCCGCCGTCCCGCTCCTCAGCGATCCGTCGCACGTCGTGCTGCCGCCCGGCCATCCCGCGGCCGGCGAGGGTCCGGTGAAGCTGCGGATGCTGCGCGACGAGACCTGGATCGCCGGCTGCGAGCGCTGCCGCGGCTACCTGCTCCACCTCGCCCGCGAGGCGGGCTTCGCGCCCGCGATCGCGTATGCCACCGACGACTACGTCACCGTCCAGGCGCTGATCGCCGCCCGGCTCGGCGTCGCGCTGCTGCCGTCGCTGGCGCTCGCCGCCGTCCGCCGCCCGGAGCTGGAGGTCCGCCCGGTGGCGGGGGGCGCCCACCGGATCGTCGACGTCGTGCTCCCCGCCGCGGAGCGCCGCCCGCCGGCGGTCACGGCGACCGTGGAGGCGCTCCAGGCCGCCGCCGCCGACATGGCCGCCGCGCCCGCGGCGGCGGAGCTTGGCCTCATCCCGGCCTGACGCTGAACGTCTTCCCCTGGTCCGCCGCGCTCGAGCCGGTCATCGGCGTCGAGCAGTTCAGCACCGCGCCGGCCTGACCGCTCCCAGGAACCTCTCAGGCTCCGTTCGGGCTGCTTTGAGGGCCGGCGCCGAAGCTTCTGGCCATGACCGAATCCCCCACCACCCAGGAGCGCGATCGTGGTCTTCTCCGGATGCGGCGGCTGCGCGGCACCCTCGTGGCCACGACCGCCGCCGTGGCCCTCGGGCTGAGCGCCCTGGCGGCGCACTCGACGGCGTCTACCAAGACCTCGTCGAGCACCACCACCTCGCAGACCGTCGACGACGGCGCCACCGGCACCGGCTCGTCGGGCTCGGACGACACGTCGTCGTCCGGCTCGTCCTCGTCCGGCTCGTCGTCTGACGACTCGTCGTCGAGCGACTCGTCGTCGGACAACTCGTCCTCGTCGAGCTCCGCGTCGGGCAACTCGTCGACCTCTTCGTCGGGCGACTCGTCGTCGAGCTCCTCGTCGGCCCCCTCGGCGTCGAGCGCCAGCGCGACGACGACCTCGGGTGGATCGTGATGCTGGTCGCGACGAAGTGGAAGGCGCTCGGGACGACCGCCGAGGTCATCGTGACGCGACCCGACCGCGTGTTCGCGGCGCGGGCCGCGGTCGAGCTCGAGCTCGCGCGGGTCGATCGCGCGTGGAGCCGGTTCCGCGAGGACTCGGAGCTCGTGGCGCTCAACGCCCGGGCGGGCGGGCGCGTGCCGGTGAGCCGGCTGCTGCTCGACGGGGTGGAGGCCGCGCTGCACGCGGCGGAGGTGACGGGCGGCGCCGTCGATCCCACGGTCGGCGCCGCGCTCGCGGCCGCCGGCTACGACCGCGACTTCGCCGCGCTGCCGGCCGACGGCCCCGCCGTGGCGGCCGCGCCGGCGCCGGGCTGGCGCAGCGTCGAGGTGGGCCGCCGCGAACGCACGGTAAGGCTCCCGCGCGGCACGGCGCTCGACCTCGGCGCGACCGGCAAGGCGCTCGCCGCCGACCGCGCGGCGGCCGCCGCCGCCCGCGCCGCCGCGCCCGCCGGCGTCCTCGTCAACCTCGGTGGCGACATCGCGGTGGCCGGCCCGCCTCCGCCCGCCGGGGGGCGCGCCAACCTCGGCGGCGACATCGCGGTGGCCGACCCGCCTCCGCCCGCCGGGGGGCGCGCCAACCTCGGCGGCGACGTCGCGGTTGCCGGGCCGCCTCCGTCCGGCGGCCGGCTCGCGAACCTCGGCGGCGACGTCGCGCTCGCCGACCCGCCTCCGACGGGCGGCTGGCGCGTGGGGGTGGCCGACAGCCATCTCGCGGACCGGGCGAGCGTCCCCACCGTGCTCGTGCGCTCCGGCGGGCTCGCCACGTCCAGCGTGACCCAGCGCCGGTGGCGCCGCGGTGGGCGGGTGCTGCACCACATCCTCGATCCGGCGACCGGGGAGCCGGTCGAGCCGGTCTGGCGGACCGTGAGCGTGGCCGCCGCGAGCTGCCTGGAGGCGAACACGTTCACCACCGCCGCGATCGTGTGGGGCGAGGACGCCGCCGAGCGGCTCGCCGAGCACGGCGTGGCCGCACGGCTCGTGGGCGTTGACGGACGGGTCGAGGTCGCCGGCGGATGGCCCGCCGACCTCGTGGCAGCCTGATGGCGCTCTGGTACTTCGCGCGCGGGACCGGCGCCACGGCGCTGGTCCTGCTGACGCTCACCGTCGTGCTCGGCACGCTCAACGTGCGCCGCTGGGCGCCCCGCGGCCTGCAGCGCTTCGTCGTCGACGACGCGCACCGGACCGTCTCGCTGCTCGCGGTCGTGGTGATCGCGCTGCACGTCGCGTCCGTCGTGATCGACGGCTACGCGCCGATCGCGATCGCCGACGCGGTGATCCCGTTCATGGGCTCCTACCACCCGTTCTGGCTCGGGCTCGGCGCGCTCGCGCTGGACCTGCTCCTCGCGGTCGCCGCGACGAGCCTGCTGCGCGCCCGGCTCGGGCTGCGCGCCTGGCGCGGCGTCCACTGGCTCGCGTACGCGTGCTGGCCGCTGGCGCTCGTGCACGCGCTCGGCATCGGCACCGACTCCGGCGGGAGCTGGATGACGTGGCTGAGCGTCGCCTGCGCGCTCGCCGGGCTCGGCGCCGCCGCCGCGCGCTTCGCGCCGCGACTTGAACTGAAGGAGGCCGCGCGATGACGGCCCGTGATGGTCGCCGCGGAGACCGCGATCGCCCACGTGGCGGTGGCGGGGGCCTCGCCATGTCCACGCCGCGCCTCCTTGCCGGCCTCCCGCGCGCCGGCGCTCTCGACCTCGGCGGTCACCTCGCCGTGCACGGACGGCTGCCGCGGATCGCGCCGGGCGACCTGATCGCCGCGGTCGATGCGGCCGGACTCGTCGGTCGCGGCGGTGCGGCGTTCCCCGCCGCGGTGAAGCTCGCCGCGGTCGCGCGCGGGCGGCGGCCGGTGGTGGTCGTCAACGGCACCGAGGGCGAGCCGATGAGCGCCAAGGACGCGCTGCTGCTCGCGCGCGCGCCGCATCTCGTGCTCGACGGCGCCGTGCTCGCCGCGCACGCCGTCGGGGCGCGCGAGGCGATCGTCGCCGCGCCCGCCGAGCGGCACCGCGCGCTGGCCGCGGCGCTCGCCGAGCGCGGCGACCGCTGCAAGATCACCCTCGCCGACAGCGCGCCCGGCTATGTCGCGGGCCAGGAGACCGCGGTGCTCGCGCACCTCGAAGGACGCCGGGCGCGCCCGCGGCTGCAGCCGCCGCGGATCACCGAGCGCGGCCTGCGCCGGCGGCCGACGCTCGTGCAGAACGTCGAGACGCTCGCCCATCTCGCGCTGATCGCCCGCCACGGGCCGGACTTGTTCCGCGCCGCCGGCACGGCGAGCCGCCCCGGCACGACGCTCGTCACCGTGTCCGGCGCCGTCGAGGCGCCGGGCGTGCTGGAGGTCGAGGCCGGCGTGCCGCTGGGTGACGTCCTCGAGCGAGCCGGCGGCGAGACCGAGCCGCTGCGCGCGGTCCTCGCGGGCGGCTACTTCGGCGCGTGGGTGCCCGCGGACCCGCACCTGCCGCTCGACGACCGCGCGCTCGCGGAGCACGGCGGCGCGATCGGGGCCGGCGTGCTGATCGCCCTCGGCCGCTCCGAGGACCCGGTCGCCGCGACCGCGCGCATCGCCGCCACGCTCGCCGCCGAGTCGGCCGGCCAGTGCGGCCCGTGCGTGCACGGGCTCGGCGCGCTCGCGGAGGTGACCGGCCGGCTCGCCGCCGGCCGCGGCGCCCCCGGCGACCTCGCGCGCCTCGAGCGCTGGACCGCGATGGTCCGCCACCGCGGCGCCTGCGCGCACCCGGACGGCGCCGCGCGCATGCTGGCCAGCGCGGCCCGGATGTTCGCCGCCGAGTTCGAGGCGGCCGCCCGGCGCGCCGCCCCGGCCCCGGGTCCGCTGTGGGTGGCGGCGTGACCGCGGCCTCGCCCCCGCGCCGCGCGTGGACGGCGGCGTGAGCGAGTGGCTCGTAGTCGACCCGATCGCGTGCGAGGGCCATGGCCTGTGCGCCGAGCTCTTCCCCGAGGGGATCGAGCTCGACGACTGGGGCTATCCGATCGTCCGCGACGCGGAGATCGACCCCGCGAGGATCGAGCACGCGCGGCGAGCGGTGAAGGCGTGCCCGGCGCTCGCGCTCAAGCTCGCAGCAGCCCGTGACCGGCCGCGATCCGCTCGAGCTCGGCCGGGGTCCCGGCGATGATCGTCCGCGCGTGCTCGGTCACGAGGCCGATCGGCCAGTCCCACCACGCCGCGCGGAGCAGCCGCTCGACGTCGTCGTCCTCGTAGCGCCGGCGCACCACCCGCGCCGGGTTGCCGGCAACGATCGCGTACGGCGGGACGTCGCCCGGGACGACGCTCCCGGCGGCGACCACCGCCCCGTGCCATGTGCGGGTCGGACACGAGCGGCCGGAGGAACGCCACCCGTGTCTGACCCGTCACGGGGTGCAGCTGCGCCGGATCCGGCGCGTCGGCGCTCACTTGCGCGGCGTCAGCCAGGATCCGTCGTCGTAGAGCGCGGGCGAGGCGTCGAGCCGACTGAAGCCGGGCCGGTCCTCGGCGACGAGCTGAGAAAGGGTCTGGCGGAGGCGGCGGAGTCGGGTCATGGCTCTTTCCTTCGGTTGGCTCGGATGATTCCCCACAACTTGCCAGCCGGCGGACCGCCGGACCAGCGGGTCAGCCGGCGGATGCCACGGCGGGTGGGACCCGGCGAAGGTACGGGAGGCCGTAGGCGCGGCGCCCGCCTCACGATGAAATAGGCTCGCGCGGGTGACGCCCGCGGTCCGAGTCGCCGGCCTGCGCAAGACCTACGGGGACGTGGTCGCCCTCGAGGACCTGACCCTCGAGGTGGCGCCGGGCGAGTTCTTCACCCTGCTGGGGCCGTCCGGCTCGGGCAAGACCACGACGCTGCGGCTGATCGCCGGCTTCGAGCGCCCCGACGCCGGCACGGTCGAGCTCAACGGCGTCGACGTCACGCAGGAGGCGCCCTACCAGCGCGACGTCAACACGGTCTTCCAGGACTACGCGCTGTTCCCGCACATGACGGTCGCGCAGAACATCGCGTACGGGCTGATGGTCAAGCGCGTGGCGCGCC
Organism: Solirubrobacteraceae bacterium; assembly: GCA_044865965.1. Classification (GTDB taxonomy): domain Bacteria; phylum Actinomycetota; class Thermoleophilia; order Solirubrobacterales; family Solirubrobacteraceae; genus Solirubrobacter. The sequence continues at coordinate 23,790 of JBIOTP010000070.1, read as the reverse complement.
GCGAGCGCGCCGCGCGGGTCGAGGAGGCGCTCGCGATGGTGCGGCTCCCCAGGCTCGGATCCCGCAAGCCGGTCCAGCTCTCGGGCGGGCAGCGCCAGCGGGTCGCGCTCGCGCGGGCCCTGGTCAACCGCCCGCGCGTGCTGCTGCTCGACGAGCCGCTGGGCGCGCTCGACCTCAAGCTGCGCCAGGAGATGCAGCTCGAGCTCAAGCGCATCCAGCGCGAGCTGAGCGCGGCGATCACGTTCATCTACGTGACGCACGACCAGGAGGAGGCGCTGACGATGAGCGACCGCATCGCCGTCTTCTCCACCGGCCGGCTCGAGCAGGTCGGCACCCCGGGCGAGATCTACGAGCACCCGCTCAACGAGTTCGTGGCCGGGTTCGTCGGCACGTCGAACGTCCTCGAGCGCAACGGGCGCAGGTTCACCGTCCGCCCGGAGAAGATCGCGATCGTGGACGAACCCCCGGCGGACGCGCAGACCGCCGCCGGCACCGTCCGCGAGGTCGTCTATCTCGGCTCGGTCACGCGCTACGTGGTGGATCTGGATGAGGGCCAGACGCTCGTCGCGCTGCGCCAGAACGCCGACACGTCGGCGAGCGAGGCGCTCGAGGCGCGCGGGCAACGGGTCAAGCTGGCATGGAGCGCGCGCCACGCGAGCGCGCTGGAGAAAGAGGAGGAAGGATGAGGGGATGCAGAGCAGCCGCCGCGCTCGCGCTGGCGGCCGCGATGGCGATCGTCGCCTGCGGCGGCGAGGAGACCGGCGGGAAGGCCGCCAAAGCGCCCACCGAGGGCGCCAAGCTGCCGACGACGATCGGCAAGGGCGAGGGCACGCTGAACGTGATCGCGTGGGAGGGCTACACGCAGCCCGAGTGGGTGAAGCCGTTCGAGAGCCAGACGGGCTGCAAGGTCAACGCGAAGTACGGCGGCTCGTCGGACGAGATGGTCACGCTGATGCGCCAGGGCGGCGGCACGCAGTACGACCTCGTGTCGGCGTCCGGCGACGCCAGCCTGCGGCTCATCCGCGGCGGCGACGTCGCGCCCGTCAACGTGGAGCTGATCCCGGACTACAAGAACTTCATCCCGCAGCTGCAGTCGCCGCCCCACAACACCGTCGACGGCAAGCACTACGGGATCTCGCTGCAGTGGGGCCCGAACACGCTGCTCTACAACACCAAGGAGGTCAGCCCCGCGCCGTCGAGCTGGTCCGCGCTCTATGACGCGAAGTACAAGGGCCGGATCACCGTCCCCGACAACCCGATCCAGATCGCGGACGCGGCGCTGTTCCTGTCGCGCCAGAACCCCGGGCTGGGCATCGAGGACCCGTACGAGCTGACCCCCGAGCAGCTCGACGCCGCCGTCGCCCTGCTCAAGAAGCAGCGGCCGCTGATCAAGAAGTACTGGGCGCTGGCCTCCGACGAGATCGACCTGTTCAAGAACGGCGACGCCGTGATCGGCGCGTCGTGGCCGTACCAGACGATCACGCTGCAGGACGCGAAGGCGCCGGTGAAGGACACGATCCCGAGCGAGGGGGCGACCGGCTGGGCCGACACGTGGATGCTGTCCGCGCACGCCCAGCACCCGAACTGCGCCTACATGTGGATGAAGTGGGTCTCGACGCCCAAGGTGCAGGCGCAGCAGGCGGTCAGCTTCGGCGAGACGCCCGCCAACACGAAGGCATGCGCGGAGATGGACGCGCTCCAGAAGGGCGCCTGCTCGCAGTACCACGCCGACGCGCCGGAGTCGTACTTCAACTCGATCAAGTTCTGGAAGACGCCCACCCGCGACTGCGGCGGCGGGCGCATGGAGTGCACGGACTACACGGAGTGGCAGCGCCGCTGGACGGAGATAAAGGGCTAGCGCCCGCGCGCCGGAGGGTCTCCGCGGCGCTCTACCGCCGGCCATGGCTGCGCGGCGGGCTGACGCTGGGCGCGCCCGCCGCGTGGTTCGTGCTGATCTATCTGCTGGCGCTGGCCGCGCTGTTCATCTCCGCGTTCTGGAGCGTGGACGAGTTCACCGGCAAGCTCGTCCACGTCTGGAACGTCGAGAACTTCAGGCGGATCGCCGACGACCCGACGTACCGGACGATCGCCGCGCGGACGGTCGGGATCGCCGCCGCGGTGACGGTCACCGACGCGCTGCTGGCGGTGCCCTTCGCCTACTACGCGGCGCGCGTGGCACGGCCGCGCCTGCGCGCCGCGCTGTTCGTGCTCGTGCTCGTCCCGCTGTGGACGAGCTACCTCGTGCGCGTGTACGCGTGGCGGCTGATCCTGGCCAAGGACGGCATCGTCAACTGGGCGCTGGACAGCGTCGGGCTCTCGCTCGACGTCGCCTACTCGAACTGGGCGATGTGGATCGTCTTCAGCTACATCTGGCTGCCGTTCATGATCCTGCCGGTGTGGCTGGCCTACGAGCGGGTCCCCGACTCGTTCCTGGAGGCTTCGGCCGACCTCGGCGCCCACGGCGCCACGACGTTCCGGCGGGTGACGATGCCGCTCGTGCTGCCGGGCGTGGTCGCCGGCTCGATCTTCACTTTCAGCCTGACGTTGGGCGACTTCATCACGCCGACGCTGGTCGGCGGCGCCGGCTCGGACTTCATCGGCAACGTCGTCTACCGCAACGTCGGGATCGCCAGCGACGTCCCGTTCGCGGCGGCCTACGCGACGATCCCGGTGCTCGTGATGGCCGCCTACCTGCTGATCGCGCGCCGGCTGGGCGCGTTCGAGGCGCTGTGACCCGGGCCGCGCTCGCCGCCTGGACCGGGCTGATCGTGGCCTTCCTGCTGGCGCCGATCCTGCTGATCGCTCTCTACGCGTTCAACCCGTCCAACGTGCAGAGCTGGCCGCTGGACGGGCTCTCGACGCGCTGGTTCTCCTCGACCTGGCACAACGAGGCGATGCGCAACGCGCTCTGGCTGTCGCTGAAGGCGGCGCTGATCGCGACGGCGATCGCGGTCGTGCTCGGCTCGCTGGCGGCGTTCGCGGTGCACCGCTTCCGCTTCTTCGGCCGCGAGGTCGTCTCGTTCGTGCTCGTCCTGCCGATCGCGCTGCCGGGGATCATCACCGGCATGGCGCTGAACTCGTTCTTCACGGTCCGCGGCGTACGCTTCTCGCTGCTGACGATCGTGATCGGCCACGCGACGTTCTGCATCGTCACCGTCTACAACAACGTGCTCGCGCGGCTGCGGCGGACCCAGACGTCGCTGATCGAGGCCTCGATGGACCTCGGCGCCGACGGCTGGCAGACGTTCCGCCACGTCACGCTGCCGGTGATCGCCACCGCGCTCGTGGCCGGCGGGCTGCTCGCATTCGCACTCTCGTTCGACGAGGTGATCGTCACCACGTTCACCGCCGGCGCGCAGAACACGCTGCCGCTGTGGATCTTCGGCAGCATCCGGCTCGGCCAGAACCTGCCGCAGGTCAACGTCGTCGTGCTGCTCGTGATCGCGCTGACGCTCGTGCCGGTGATCCTCGCGCAGCGGCTCACGCGCGACACCGGCGTGCTACGCGCGACGAGCCGGCGCTGAGCGCCGCGCTCACACCCGGTCGCCGGTCCTGCGGGCGCGCGGGCGCAGGCGGCTCACCGCGGCCATGCACAGGACGCTCGCCGCGAGCGCCTGCGCCGTGTCCCAGACGAGGAACGCGGCCGACTCCTCCAGCTCACCCGACACCACGCCCGCGACGAGCGCGATGGCGGGCGCACCGAGAGCGAGCGCGAGCGCTCTCGCGCGCGTCGTCGGCAGGCGCAGAGCGGCGCCACCGAGCAGCACTCCAGCAGCGATCACGAACACCTCGGCCATGGCGACCTCCTCGTCGTTCGGCGGGGACGCTACCCCGGCGATGAGCGGCGCGTCAATGGTTGCAATGCCCGACGACCCTTGATACGGATGGGCGCGCGTCAAGGGAGAGAGATGCACCACGACTCGGAGCGAGAACCAGATCAGGGTGGCGGCTCGGGGCATGGTGAGCGCGTGCAGCCGGAGCGCAAAGACGACGAACGGGAGCCGCCGGAGGGTCCGCCCGCTGACATTCCCATCGGAGCTCCGGTGCCGGCGGAGGAGCTCCGCCGCCTGAAGGAGGCGGCCCGCCGCCCCGGCGCGGACGAGCCGCCGGCCACAGAGGACCCGTCCACGAAGGAGGACTAGCGGTGGCTGACTACGACGGCTCCGGCGCGAGCGAGCCCGTCCCGGGCGCGGAGCGCAGGCTCGCGGACCTGACGATGGCCGAGGCTCTGGAGCCGCCGCCCTCGCCGATCCGTCCCGACTGGATGATCACGCGGTGGCCCGTCTCCCGCGAGGAGTTCGAGCGCCTCAATGAGCAGGCGAGGGAGGCGGAGCCGACGCCGGAGTCCCCCGAGGCGGCGGGCGTGCAGGAGGATCCCATCGCGGACGAGGCGGAGCTCCTCCAGGAGGTGCCCGAGGACGCGCCGGCCGGGCCCGGTCCGGCCGCGCCGGCGACGACGGCCTCGTTCGAGGGCATCCCTCAGACCGCGTTCCGCCCTCCCGACTGCACGACGGCCGCCGGACCCAACGACGTCATGGTGGCCGTGAACACCGACCTCGCCGGCTACACGAAGGCGGGCGTCCAGCGCTTCCGGTGGCCGAACACGACGACGCTGTTCGGGCCCGTGCTGCCGTCCGGCTCGAGCATCTTCGACCCCCGGGTCGCGTACGACCACTACGCCCGGCGCTGGATCGTGGTCGCGGGCGCGCGCCGGGCGGCGCCCGCCGGCTCGTGGATCATGGTCGCGGTCTCGCAGGGAACCGACCCGGCCGGCGCGTACTGGGTGTGGGCGCTGGACGCCGCCCTCGACGGGAGCGCCGCCAGCAACAACTGGGCCGACTACCCGATGCTGGGGTTCGACCAGCAGGGCATCTACATCACCACCAACCAGTTCGTCTTCAACGGCGGCTTCTCGTACGCGAAGCTGCGGATCCTCAACAAGGCCGAGCTCTACGCCGGCGGCGCCGGAGCGACGCACGCGATCCGCTGGTGGGACTTCTGGGGGCTGCGCAACCCCGACAACTCGCTCGCGTTCACCGTTCAACCGGCCGTCCATTTTCGCGGCTCGACCGGGACGCCCCCCGTCTACCTCGCCAACAGCCTGTTTCCGCGCGGGAGCGCGCTCACGCTGTGGACGCTGACGAACGCGCTCGCGGGCTGGAGCGGCGGCGCCCCGGCGCTCACGCGCGTCGGGGTCCCGTGCCGGGCCTACGACCTGCCGCCGGACGGGATCCAGCCGGGAACGACCGTGCCGATCGAGACCAACGACACGCGCCTGCTGAACGCGGTGTACCAGTTCGCAGGCAACGTCCAGCGGCTGTGGACCACGCATACGTCCCGCTTCACCTGGCCGGGCGAGCCGCAGGCGCGCTCCGTCGCGCAGTGGTACGAGATCGACGTGCCCTCGCGGAGCGTCAGCCAGCAGGGAGCGTTCGGCTCGGCGGGGAACTACTACTTCTTCCCCGCGATCCAGACCGACCTCGGCCGCAACGCGCACGTGGTGTTCGGGCGCTGCTCGCAGTCGACGTTCGCCGAGCTGCGCCAGACCGGTCGCCGCACGGCGGACGCTCCCAACAGCCTGCAGGGCAGCGCGCTGGTGCGTGGGGGGACGGCGGCCTACACCGGAGCGCGCTGGGGCGACTACTTCGGCATCTGCCGCGACGGCGGCGACGCGAACACCGTGTGGATGTACGGGCAGTACGCGGCGAACGGCAACACGTGGGCGACGCGGGTGGCTTCGACGCGATTCTGAAGGCACTCAGGCGAGCCCGGCGCGATCGCCGGGCGCCTGCGATCCTGCTGATCTGGGTGGTCGCGGTCAGCGTCGTTCTCGCCCGCCGGCCGCACGCCGCGCGCGTCGCGGCACCGGCGCTCGCCTGAGGCGGCACAATTCCTCGGGTGCACGAGACGCCCGCCGACCTCGCCGCGCTCCAGGACCTGCTGGACCGCAGCTTCGAGGCGGCGGGCGCGCACCTGCTGCGCATCATCACGCCCGAGCGGCGGCTCAGCGCCGAGGAGGTCGCCGCGCGGCTGTCCGGGATGCGGCTGCTGGCGCTCGCCACCTCGACCGCCGACGGGCGGCCGATCGTCGGGCCCGTCGACGGCATCTTCTTCCGCGGCGCGTTCCACTTCGGCTCGTCGCCGGACTCGGTCCGCTTCCGCCACATCCGCGCGCGGCCGCACGTCAGCGCGACGCACCTGCCGGGCGAGGAGCTCGCCGTCACCGTGCACGGGCGTGCGGAGATGGTCGACTTCGGCCCCGGCAGCGCGTTCCGCGAGGCGCTGCTCGAGGTGTACACACCCCGCTACGGGGCGGACTGGGAGAAGTTCCTCGACTCCGGGGCGCTCTACGCGCGGATCGAGGCCGACCGCATGTACACGTTCCACATGGACCCTCAGGAGATGAGCCCGGCCTCGTAGGCGGCGACCACCGCGCCGACACGGTCGCGGAGGCCGAGCTTGGCCAGGATGCGCGCGCCCGGGCGCGGGCGCGCGACGAACGTCTCGAGCAGCCGGCGCGTGACCGAGGGCGCGACCAGCGCCTCGCCCGCCGCCACGGTTCGCACCGCCTCGGCGAGCTGCTCCGGGCGCACGTCCTTGAGCAGGCTCCTGATCGTCGGCGATCAGGACGCGGATCGCGCCGCGAGCTCGGCGAGCGACTCGCCCAGCCAGCCCATGAGCCGGTCCAGATCGGGCATCTGGTCGCGGTCGGCGACGAGCCCGAAGTCGAGGTGGCCGCAGTAGCTCATGACCGTGATGTTCAGCCCCATCCCGTCGGTGATGACCGACACCGGGTAGTGCGCCTCCAGCCGCGCGCCCGCGCAGTAGAGCGGGAACTGCGGGCCGGGGACGTTGGAGATCACGAGGTTCCAGGTCGGGCGGCCCGGCCGGCTCGTCGAGTAGCGGAACGTCATCCGCGCGGCGCGCGAGAAGACGGCGGGCGGGACGAAGTGGTTGGCGTCCTGCAGCAGCTCGGCGGGCAGGGCGCGGTGGCGCTCCTTCATCCCCATCAGCGCCTCGTGCGTGCGCCGCAGCCGCTCGACCGGGTCCGGCTCGCTCGTGAACAGCGGCGCGGCCATCAGCAGGATCCGGTTGCCGAACGTGCCGAACTGCTCGTCCGTGCGCACGGAGACCGGGATCTGCGCCACCAGCGGGACGTCGGGCAGCTCGTCGTGCTCGAGCAGCCAGCGCCGCACCGCGCCCGCGGAGATCGCCACCACCACGTCGTTGACCGTGAAGCCGTACGCGTTCTTGACGGCCTTCACCTCGTCGAGCGAGAGCTGGCCGAACGAGAACCGGCGATGGGGGGAGATGCGCTCGTTGAACGAGGTCTTCGGCGCCGCGTAGCGCTCGGACCCCGCGTTGCGGCGCACGCCCGACGCGACCCGGCTCACGATCCCCGCGCCGGGAAGGGGGGCGAACGGCGTCTGGTCGAGGTTGGCGAGCGTCGACGGTAGCGAGCGCAGCAGCCGCACCGGGTAGCGCGGCAGGCCGAGCAGCCCGCGGCCCAGCAGCTCGAGGTCGCCGGGCTCGTCGCCGGCGCTCGGCGGCGGGGGCGGCGGGAGCTCGCGGCCCTCGGACGCGAGGTCGAGCAGCAGGCCCATGATCTCCGCGCCGGACAGCCCATCCACGACCGCGTGATGGATCTTCGTGAGCATCGCGGCCTGCCCGGACGCGAGCCCCTGGATGACGTAGAGCTCCCACAGCGGCCGCGCGCGGTCGAGCGGCCGCGACACGATCCGCGCCACCTGCTGCGCGAGCTGCGCGTCGGTGCCCGGCGAGGCGAGCGCGAGCTCGCGCACGTGGTAGTCGAGGTCGAAGTCGCGGTCGTCGACCCAGTACGGGTACTCGAGCCCGAACGGCACCTCCGCCAGCCGCCACCGCAGCGGCGGCAGCAGCGGCAGGCGCGCGCTGAGCAGCTTGCAGATGTCGCCGGCGGTCAGCGTGCCGTCCGGCGCGGTCGACGGGTCGACGATCGCCAGCCCCGCGACGTGCCCGCTCATGCGCGAGTTCTCGAGCGCGAGGAACTGCGCGTCGAGGCTCGTCAGCTGGCGCATGGGCGGAACCCTAAGAGATCCGCCGCGTGCCGGGATCTCAGAACGTCTTCGCGCCGTTGACCGGCAACAAAACCGTGTAGAGCGAAGCCGTCGCGCAGATGTAGAGGCGGTTGCGCTTCGGCCCGCCGAACACCACGTTGGCCACGATCTCCGGGACCCGGACCTTGCCGAGCAGCGTGCCGTCGGGGTCGTAGCAGTGCACGCCGTCGGTGGCGCTCGTCCAGATGCGGCCGGCGTCGTCGAAGCGGAAGCCGTCGAACATGCCGGCCGTGCAGGTGGCGAACACCTCACCGCCGGTCAGCACGCCGTCGGCGCCGACCTCGAAGACCCGGATGTGCGACGGGTCGGCGCCGGTATCCGACACATACAGGCGCCGCTCGTCGGGCGAGAACGCGAGCCCGTTGGGGCGGTCGAAGTTGCCGGCGGCGATCCGCACCTCGCCACTTGCGGGCTCGACGCGGTAGACGTGGCAGGCGCCGATCTCGCTGACGGCCTTGTGGCCCTCGTAGTCGCTGTCGATCCCGTAGGCCGGGTCCGTGAACCACACCGATCCGTCGGACTTCACGACCACGTCGTTCGGGCTGTTCAGCCGCTTGCCGTCGTAGCGGTCGGCGAGCACCGTGATCGAGCCGTCGTGGTCGGTCCGCGTCACCCGCCGCTCGCCCTGCTCGCAGCTGACGAGCCGGCCCTCGCGATCGACCGTGTTGCCGTTGGAGTAGCGCGCCGGCGCGCGGAACACGCCGACCGCGCCCGTCGCTTCGTCGTAGCGCAGCATGCGGTCGTTGGGAATGTCGCTCCAGACCACGTAGCGGGCGGCCGGGAAGTACGCCGGCCCCTCCGCCCACAGGCAGCCGTCGAAGAGCTGCTGCACGCGCGCGGTCCGCTTGATGCAGGCGGCGAAGCGCTCGTCGAGGGTCTCGAAGGTCATGGCGTCAGCAGCAGCTTGCCGGTGGTCCGCCGCGCCTCGAGGTCCTCGTGCGCGCGGCGCGCGTCGGCGAGCGGATAGCGCCCGCCGATGCGGACGTCGAGCCGCCCCTCCGCGATCCAGGAGAGCACGTCGCCCGCGCGCGCGAGCAGCTCCTCGCGCGTCGCCGTGTAGTCGGGCAGGCCCGGGCGCGTGAGATACAGCGAGCCGTAGCGCAGGCGCTCGGGATCGAACGGCGCGACCGGGCCGCTCGCCTGGCCGTAGAGGACCAGTGTGCCGCGCCGGCGCAGCGCCGCGAGGCTGCCCTCGAACGTCGTGGCGGCGACCGCGTCGTAGGCGACCGCGACACCGGCGCCGCCGGTCAGCTCGCGCACGCGCTCGGCGAAGCCCTCGTAGCGGATCGTCTCGTCGGCCCCGACGCCGCGCGCCAGCGCGGCCTTCTCGTCGCTCGAGGTCGTCGCGATCACGCGCCCGCCGCGCATCTTCACCATCTGCGTCAGCAGCAGCCCGACGCCGCCGGCGGCCGCGTGCACGAGCACGTCGTCGCCCGCCTGGACCGGGTAGGTCGAGGTGCACAGGTAGTGCGCGGTCATGCCCTGCAGCAGCGCCGCGGCGGCGAGCTCCGTGTCCGCGCCGTCGGGCACCGGGACGGCCGCCTCGGCCGGCACCGTGACCCGCTCGGCGTAGCTGCCCGGCGCCGCCACCCACGCGACGCGGTCGCCCTCGGAGAAGTCCGACACGCCCTCGCCCACCGCGGTCACCGTCCCCGCGCCCTCCACGCCGGCGACGAGCGGTGGCGTGTTCGCGTAGGCCCCGCGCCCCTCGCGCTCGTACACGTCGCGGTAGTTGACCCCCGCCGCGTCCAGCTCGACGAGCAGCTTGCCGGCCCCGACCTCCGGCTCAGGCTCGTCGCGCAGCTCGAGCACCTCCGGACCGCCGTTGGCGGTGATGACGATCGCGCGCATGGCGCGCATTCTGCCGTCAGCGACCCGCGACGCGCACGCGCCCCTCTGATACGAGACGCCCGCGGGGCTGGAGATCCCGGGCGTGACGCTGCTCGCCGCGGCAACGGCTTGACAGGTAACCATACGGTTACCTATCATGCCGGGCATGGACGCCGTGTTCAGGGCCCTCGCCGACCCGACGCGCCGTAGCCTGCTCGACGAGCTCTACGAGCAGGACGGGCAGACGCTCGGCGCGCTCGGCCGGCGCCACCCGATGACCCGCATCGGCGTCATGAAGCACCTGCGGGTGCTCGAGGAGGCGGGTCTCGTGACGACGAAGCGGCGCGGGCGGGAGAAGCTCCACTTCCTGAACCCGGTCCCGATCCGCCTCGTCCACGACCGGTGGGTGAGCAAGTACGCCGAGCCCTGGGCCGCGACGCTCAGCCGGCTCAAGCGGCGACTCGAGGAGGAGCAGATGGAGAAGGTGTTCGAGATCTACATCAAGACGACGCCGGAGCGCCTGTGGCAGGCGATCACCGACAGCGAGCTGCGGCGGCAGTACTGGTTCGGGGTCGGCGTCGACTCGGACTGGACGCCCGGCTCGCGCTACGAGGCCGTGCACCCGATGGCGCCGGAGGCGATCCACGCGGGCGAGAACCTCGAGGTCGATCCGCCGCGGCGGCTCGTCCAGAGCTTCACGGCCCAGTGGAGCGAGGAGGTCAAGCGCGAGGGAGCCTCGCGGGTCACCTGGGAGATCGAGCCGATCGGCGATTCCTGCCGGCTCACCCTCACCCACGACGAGCTGCGCGAGGGCGCCAGCGACGAGATCTACGGCGGCTGGCCGCAGATCCTGTCCGGCCTGAAGACGCTCTTGGAGACGGGGGAGAGGCTCACGACGCCCGGCTCGCTGATGTACTCGCAGGCCCCGGCCTGATCGGCTACTCCGCTGCGCCGACCTCGGCGGCGGCTCCCAGCGCGCGCATCTCGGCCTCCAGCATGGCGGGGAGGTCGTGGATCTCGGGGAGCGCGTCGGGGTCGGCGTAGCAGCCGATGAACAGCTCGCGGCGGTAGCGGACCATCCCGATCGCCAGCGCGTGGTCGTCGGCGATCGGGACGACCGAGTAGACCTCCTCCATCTCCCAGCCCAGCATATAGAGCGAATCGCGCGGGGCCGGCGACTGTGAGACGGTCAGGTTGAACACGCGCGGGGAGGAGGCGAACCGCACGACCGGCGAGCGCAGCCAGGCGGGTACGAGCCCGCCGGCGCGGAACAGCGTGTGGACGCCCTCGGCGCGGCCGCTGTCCTTCAGCCGGCGGGTGCGGGCGCGCACCCAGCGCAGGCGCTCCTGCGGCGAGTCGAGATGGATGGGCAGCTCGATCGCCATCATCGCGATGCGGTTGCCCGGCCCGGTCTCGTCGGTGCGGCGCATGCTGACGGGGACCATCGCCTTCAGCGGCGCGAGCGGCGACTCCCCGCGGCCCTCGGCGAGCGCGCGCAGGGCCCCCGCGACGACCGCCAGGCCGACGTCGTTGAGGGTGCCGCCGCCGGCGCGCGCGGCGCGCACGTCCTCGCGCGAGGCGTGGTAGCCGACCAGCGAGCGGCGCGGGCCGATGGGCACGTTGAGCCCGCTGGCGGGCGCCCGGGGCAGGATGTCCTCGCGCGCCGCCGCGAGCACGCGGCCGGCGCGCGCCAGCGCGCCGCGGGCGGTCGCGTTCGGGCGCGCGATCGCGCCGGCCGTGGCGCGTAGCGCCCTGACGCCCTCGCCCGCGGTGTGCGTGAGCTCCTCGACCGCCCAGCCGAGCGGACCGCGATGGGGGGCGGGGGTCCACGCCGGCCCGCCGCCGCCGATGTCGTCCGTGACGAGGCCGACGATCTGCAGCGCGGCGATGCCGTCCACGAGCGAGTGGTGGATCTTGCCGATCAGCCCCGCCCGGCCGTCCTCGAGGCGCGGGATCAGGAAGATCTGCCACAGCGCGCGCGAGCGGTCCATCGGCTCGGAGAGCCGCGCGTCGCGCAGCTCGGCGAACGTCGCGTAGCTCACGGGCTCGTCCGGCTCGCTCAGCGCCTGGACGTGCACCTTCAGGTCGAAGTCCCGGTCCTCGACCCAGCGGGGCTCCGCCAGCCCCAGCGGCGCGGACTCCAGCCGCCACCGGCACCAGGCGACGTCGTCGAGCCGGCTCGCCACCCGGGCGCGCAGCGCCTCCAGCGTCGGGCGCTCGCGCTCGCCCGCGAAGACGGCGCTCCAGCCCACGTGCATGTGCGCCGTCGCGGTCTCAAGGCGCAGGAACGAGCCGTCCAGCGCCGACAAGCGGCCGCCACCGCGCTGCTGCGATTGCGCTGCCAAGTCCCCAACACCCTAGCGGCGGATCGTGTCCGGCTCGTGGGAGCTCGGCACGCGGCGCGAGGCAATCCGGGCGCCAGCCACGTAGGACCTCGACCACGCCGCCCGACTCTAGGCGACGAGCGGCAGCGCGGCCGCCACGACCGTTCCGCGCCCGGGCGGGCTGTCGACAGAGAGCGTCCCGCCGGCCGCCTCGGCGCGGTCGCGCAGGCCGAGGATGCCGGTGCCCCCGGACGGGTCGGCGCCGCCGCGGCCGTCATCGGAGACCTCGCAGCGCAGGACTGCGCCGTCGCGGCGGACGGACACCCGCGCGCGGCTAGCCGCCGCGTGCTTGACGACGTTCGTCAGCGCCTCGGACACGATGTAGTAGGCCGTCGCCTCGACGTGCTCGGGCAGCCGGTCGCCCGCGACGTCGATCTCGAGCGGGAGCGGGAGCCGCTCGGCGACGACCTCCAGCGCGTGCCGCAGGCCGTGCTCGCTCAGGATCGCGGGATGGATCCCGCGCGCGATCTCGCGCAGCTCCTCGAGGCCGGTGCCGAGCTCCTGCGCGGCCTCGTCCAGCAGGTCCGCCGTGACCCCCGGCTCCGACTCCAGGCGGGCCCGCGCGACCCGCAGCTTGAGCGCCACGGAGACGAGCCGCTGCTGCGCGCCGTCGTGGAGGTTGCGCTCCAGCCGGCGCCGCTGCTCGTCGCCCGCAATGACGAGGCGGGCGCGGGAGGCGATGAGATCCGCGCGCGCCTGGGCGCCGGCGACGGCCAGCGAGACGAGCTCGCAGAACGCCCCGAGCCGGTTCTCGCTCTCCGGCGGCAGCGGGTCCTCGCTCGCGATCGCGACCGCGCCCCACAGCGTTCCCAGGACGACGATCGGGGCGGCCGCGGCGGATCGGTACCCGATGCGAATGAGCGTCTCGACGCTCGCACCGCCGCTGAGGCCTCCCCAGTCGTCGATCCGCGCCGGCGCTCCGCTGCGCAGCACGCGGCCGACGGCCGAGAACTCACCCGCCGGCAGGCGCTCTCCGATCCGGAAGACGTCGATGTTGTCGCGGTTCGTGCGCCCGACGATCGTCGCCGACCCGTCGCCCTCGTAGCGCAGCACCGCCGACGCGTTGACCTCGAGCACCCGCGCGCACTCGGCGGACACCGCCATGAACACGCGGTCGGGGCTCACCTCCGAGGCGACCAGCGTGGCGACGCGCCGCAGCGCGCGCTGCTCCGCCGCGAGCCGGCTGACCTGAAGGAGCTTCGCCTCGGGATCGCCCTCCAGCGCGCGCTCGTCCTCGACCGGCTCGCGATCCGTCAGGTCGATGCCCGAGGTGACCAGGGAGTCGGGCGTGCCGCCGGCCCCGGCCATCGGCTTGTTCGACCACGCGATGAGGCGGCGGCCCCCGTCCTTCGTCTGCCAGTGGCCCACCTGCGGGCTCGGCAGGCCCGACTTCCACACGTAGGCGAGGAACTCGCCGAACGCCTCGCGCTCCTCCGGCGGGATGACGAAGTCGCGCGCGTCGCGACCGAGCACCTCCTCGCGGCGGAACCCCGTCGCCCGCACGCACGCGTCGTTGAACAGCAGGATCCGGCCCTCGCGGTCGAGCACGCAGATGAGCGACTGGGTGGCCTCGGTGAGGATCCGTGCGAAGGACTCGTCGAGCGTGAATTCCCCGGTCTGCTGCGCCTCGTCCACTGATCGTCTCGCGCTGAGGGTATCGACGGCCGTGGTTGACTCCCGGCGCGTCCCGGACGTCGCGGGCCGAGGTCGCCGGCAACGCCGGGCTGCTCGCCGCGGCGCTAGGGATCCGCGTCCTCGCCGACCAGCTCCGGGTGGATCATCCAGACGTTGGGCTCCCAGTAGGTGCAGACGTCGGTCTCGCGGTCCACGGCGAGCGGAGCCAGGCCGTGCGGGAACACGTAGGCGCCGGACTCCGGGAAGGCGAGGTCGGTCCAGGCCTCCCAGTCGCGGACCGTGCCGGTGATGCGCATCGATTCCGGCAGGGGCGTGGCGACGCGCGCGCCGAGCCGCTCGTGCAGGCGCATCCACGGATCGAGGAGCCGGCCGTCCTCGCGACGCCAGGTGATGTAGCGGTCGATCGGCGCGAGCGGGTAGCGCTCCTTCCACGACGGCCGGACGGGCGCGATCAGCCGGCGCAGCCGCCGGCGGCGGGCGAGCTCGCGCATGCCGCCGAGCAGCTCCGCGGCCAGGCCGCCGCGGCGCGCGGCGGGGTCGACTTCGGCGGCGAGCGCGCAGAGGGTGTCGACCGGCCGGCCGGCGCGGCGATCGGAGACGACGCGGCGGAGGGCGCCGTCGATGCCGTCGGGCAGCGTGCGGTCATCGCCGTCCCAGCTCAGCGGACCGGTGTGCGCCTCGGCGAGCACGACGTCGGCGTCCTCGTCATAGAGCGCGAACTGGTACTCCGGCAGCTCTTCGAGCAGCGGCGTCCACCAGTCGGCGAAGACGTCGCCGTGAAGGTTGTACTCGGGCCAGACGGCCTCCGAGGCGGGCCCGCGCTCGGCGAGGTCCGGGCGCTCGTCCCACGTCCACAGGCGCACGCTCACGCCGTCCAGTCTGCCGTAATTCCAGGGTGGCCCCCCGATTGCCCCGCGACCGGGCGGCGCCGATGATCGCGTGCGATGAGGCTTGTGACATCCCTTGTCCAGTGTGCCGTAGCGGTCCGGCTGGCGACCGCGCCGGCTCGGGCCTCGGACTTCAATGCGGGCACCGAGACCGTCGAGTCCGGACCGGTGTCGGCGACGCTGAGCTGGGATCGCGGCGAATTCGGCCCGCAGAACACGACGCTGACGATCGCCCGCGACGGCGTCGTGGCCTTCCGGCGGCCGATCCCGCGCGTCTGCGGGGTCGACTGTCAGCTCGAGCCGGGCGACGCGGACGACTTCCAGCTCGCCGACCTCGACGGCGACGGGGAGCAGGAGGTGGTCGTCACGGCCAGCAACCAGGGGCATTGCTGCGTGACGCTCGGCATCTACGACTTCCGCGCGGCGACGGGCACCTACGGCGAGCTCATGCGCGACCTGGGCTCGCCGTTCCGGCTCGAGGACGCCGACCGCGCTCGGCGTCTTCGGCGGCCCAGGGAATCCCGCGCGCACCGCCGGCGGCTACTGAGGCTGCTGCACCGCTACGGCTATCGCTGATCCGGATGATCGCCCAGTTCTGGACGAGCGGCCCCGTATGCTCGGGCGGTGATCGATGAAGGCACGGAGTTCGGCGCCCGCGTCGCTCGCCACCTGCGCGACGAGACCGTCGTCTGGCTGACGACGGTGACCCCGGCGGGGGCGCCGCTGCCGAGCCCGGTCTGGTTCCTGTGGGACGGCGGGGAGTCCGTGACGATGTACAGCATGCCCGGGGCGCGGGTCCGGAACATCGAGGCCAACCCGCGGGTGACGCTGAATTTCGGCGGCGACGGGCGCGGCGGCGACATCGTCGTCCTGTCCGGCCACGCGGCCATCGATCGCGCCGCTCCGCCCGCGGATCAGGCCGACGCCTACCTGGCCAAGTACGGCAAGCACATCGAGCGCGTCGGCATGACCCCCGAGGCGATGGCCCGCCGATACAACGTGACGGTCCGCATCCGCCTCACGCGCGTGCGCGGGCACTGACGACCGGGGCGACGGGCTGGGCTCAGGACCTGCTCGGGCTCGGGGCGGAGCCTCAACCGCTACCTGTTCGTAGCGAGCCGGCGGCCCTGACGGATGCGGAAGAGGCGCGCCTTGGCGAGGTAGCGGGCGCCGCGCCCGAGCCTGATCGTGCGGAGTCCCAGGCGGCTGCCGATCCCCCTCCCCAGCGGCGGGTGAGCCCCTCGTCAGGGCTCCTGATCGAAGGCGGCCTCGTCGCCGTCGCGCAGGAAGGCTCCGAAGCCGCAGCTCGGCGTGTGGACGTTCAGGAGGCGTATCCGGCCGGGGAACCAGACGCTGTGCGGGAGGTCCGGCGGCACCTGCAGCCAGGACCCCGCCTGCGCGCGGAGCCCGCGGCCGCCGGCGGTGAGCGCCAGCTCGCCCTCAAGCACGTAGAACGACTCCGCGTGGCGGCGGTGAACGTGGGGGGGCGCGGGGTCGTCGGGGCCGGTCCGGATCTCCGCGATCCCGATCGCCTCGACGTCCGCGAGCAGCCGCACGCCGTCGGCCACGACCTCGTCGCCGCCGACGACCGCCTCGGTGGCCGGGCGGCCGCCGTCCGCCGGCGGCCGCTCCTGGTCGTACACGAGCGTCCGGCCGTCACGCAGCGCGCGCATGTAGTCCGCGAAGCCCTGCCCGGGCGCATGGAAGTTGAGGTAGCGGAGCTCCGCGTCGGTCCCGTTCAGGAAGCCGTGGACGACCAGCGGCGGCACGCGGGCGAGCGTGCCCGCCGGCACCACGACGCGCTGGTCCTCGGGGCCCAGCCGCACGGTCAGCTCGCCCTCGAGGACGTAGAAGAGATCGGAGTGACGCCGGTGGACGTGCAGATCCGCGCCCTCACGGCGCGGCCCGAAGCGCGACCACGTCGCGTGCAGCGTGTCATGGTCGGAGAGGATCTCGACCCGCCGGTCCGGTGAGTCGCCGATGACCTCGCCGCCGTTCGGTGGGATGATGATCACGCGTAGCCCATCTGCTCGCACCAGTCGACGGGCCGCCCGTCGCGGGTGAGATCGAGCAGGTTCCACACCGGCTCGAGCGTGCCCACGTGACGCGGATCCTGGCCGGGGTCGCTCGGCGCGTAGAAGAGCTCCGAGCCCCAGAAGTGCCGGATCGTCCCCGCGTCGCGGTGGAACACGTTCAACATCGGCCGCTGAGCGCCTTCCGCCGTCTCGGCGTGGTAATCGCGATTGAACGTGTTGCCGGCCGACGACAACAGCCGCAGCCGCCGCCAGCCGCGCTCCTCGGCGAATGTGAGCACACGACTCAGCGGCGCCTTGGCGACGACCACGAAGTTGATCAGCGGCGCCGCGTGCTCCACCGCGCCGTCCAGCTGATCGAGCAGCGCGACGCACGAGGGGCACGGCCCCTCGGCGAGCGGCAGCTCCGCGGTCTGCCCGCTCGTCGGTCCGGGCGACTCGTCGCCCGGATCGCGCGGGAACATGAAGCCGTACACGACGAGGGCGTCCTTGCCGGGCGCGAAGAGCTCCGAGAGCCGCACGTCGGCCGGATTCCCGTCAGCGCCGAGGCCCCGGAACACGTAGTCCCGCGGCACGACCCCGCCCGGCGGCAGCTCCCGCCGCGCCGCCGCCACGGCCTCCATCTCGCGGCGCAGCCCGATCTCCCGCTCGAGCAGCCGATCGCGCGCCGCGCGGTACTCCGGTGACTCGCCTGGAAACGTGATGCCCATGTCAGCCGCCGCCTTCGTCATCGGCGGCGGCGAACCATACGATGTCGATGAATCCGGCGGTGGACGCCGGGTCCCTACCCGGCGACGAGCGCCGCGAGCTTGTCGAAGGCGGCGCTCCACCCGGCCTCGGCGTGCCCGCTCTCGGGGTAGGGGCCGTCGGTCAGGGTCATCCGGGTCCTGCCGCCGAGGTCCTGTAGCTCGACGCGTGTGATCGTGGGCTCGTGCATGCCCATCTCCGGCATCGGGTCCGAGCGCAGGACGATCAGCTCCGGCTCCACGAGCTCGAGGATCTCGTAGCCGAGCGCGAACTCGGCGCCGTCGCCGCGCTGGACCATCGTGAGCTCGTAGCGCCCGCCGACGCGCAGGTCGATGTGGATCCGCTCGCGCGGCGTGTCGAAGTGCTCGGGGCCGTACCACGCGGCCACCTCGTCGGGGTCGGTCCAGGCCCTGAACACCCGCTCGCGCGGCGCGTCGAAGATGCGCGTGAGCAGAACCTCCTGATCGGCGGCCGCCGCGGGGGTCGAGTCACTCATCTTGCTCTCCTTTCCGGCGCAGGTGCGCTTCGAGTCGGTCCATCCGGGCCTCCCATGTCCGCTTGCGCGACTGCATCCACTCCACCGCCTCGTCGAGCGGGTCGGCCTGCAGCCGGCTCGGCCGCCACTGAGCCTCCCGGGTGCGGACGATCAGTCCCGCGCGCTCGAGCACCTTGAGGTGGCGCGAGATCGCCGGCAGGCTCACCGGGAACGGCTCCGCCAGCTCGTTCACGGTCGCCTCGCCCTCGGCGAGGCGGGTCAGGATCGAGCGGCGCGTCGGATCGGCGAGAGCGGCGAAGGTGAGGCTGAGCTGGTCGGTTGGCACGTAACGGGCCGGTTAATTAACGTCGCCATTAAATACGATCGGCCTCCAGAACGCAACTCTCTTACCCCTCCCAGCGCTCGCCGCGGCCGAGCCGCTCGAAGCCGACCCAGAGGACGTTCATGGCGGTCGCGACGATCTGCCGGCGCGGGACGTCCGGGTGGTCCTGCCACCAGAGTGCGAGGCCCGTGAGGCCGGATCGGATGAGCTCGGCCGCCATCTCGAGGTCACCGAGCAGCTCGCTCCCCGGCTCGTGCCCCACCAGAGGGGCGAGCATCGCTCGCGACCCCGCCAGCACCTCCCGGTGGACCTCAACGGCCTCGGGGTCGCCCGTCGTCTCCCGGAACAGCATCTTCCACGCGTACGGATGCGTCTCGACGTAGCGCGCCCAGGCGTCGATCGCCCGCGGGACCCGGGTCTCGGGCGGCTCGCCGGTCAGCAGGTGCTCGCGCCACAGCGCAAGCAGCTCGTCCCGGTGGCGCTCGAGCAGACGCCGGTGCAGCTCCTGCTTGGACGCGAAGTGGTCGTAGACGACCGGCGCCGAGACCCCGGAGCGGCGGGCGATCTCGTCGATCGACGCGCCCTGGTACCCGCGCGCAGCGAACACCTCGGTGGCGGCGCGCTCGATCACCTCGCGGCGCGCCTCGGCGGTCATCCGGCGACGGGCGGGCTTTGACAACCTAATGATCCTTAGGTAGCTTCCTAACGATGGCTAGGTTAATCGAAGATCCGGTCCTGCGACAGCGCTACCGCTTCACGCGCGAGGGCGATCGGCTCACGGTCGAGGCGTGGGTCGACCCGGGCGGCGGCGTCACGCCGCACGTCCATCCGAGGCTCGAGGAGCGCTTCAAGGTCCTCGACGGCGAGATCGAGTTCCTGGTGGGCCGCAAGTGGGTGCGCACCGACGAGGTGCTCGTGCCCGCCGACACGCGCCACGCGTACCGCAATGCCTCGAACGCCACGGCGCACATGGTCACCGACGTCACCCCGCCGATGGAGCTCGAGGAGTTCCTGACCGAGGTCGCGGAACTGGCCAAAGCCCGTCGCTTCACCCGAAGAGGGCTCCCGACGAGCCTGACCGCGATCCCGCAGCTGGCCGCGGTCGCGCAGCGCTATCGCGACACGGTCGTACTGGAGACGCCGCTGCGCCCGCTGCTGCCGCTGCTCGCGCGGCTCGGCAGCGCCCGCACGGCGGGCCATAGCACCGCCATGAGGTGATCGGCGACGCGCTCGAGCGTGACGCCGGGGCGGTCGACCGCCCAGAAGGCGATCGCCTCGGCCGCGCCGACGAACGCGTGCGCGAGCGCGTCGAGCTCCTCGGCGTTCGGCACGCGCTCCCAACCCGGCAACTCGCGTAGCAGCTGGGAGATCAGCCCGGCCTGCTCGGCGCGGATCGCGCTCGCCACCTCGTTGAAGCGGCCACCTTCGCCGAACAGCACAGTCCAGGTCGCGCGCTGCTCGTCGGCGAACCTCAGGAACGCCTCGACGCCCGCGCGCAGCGCGCGCTCGGGCTCGTCCGCGCCGCGCACGGCGCCGGCGATCTCCTCGAACAGCCGCCCGCGGGCGCGCTCGACGCAGGCGAGGAACAGGCCCTCCTTGGAGCCGAAGTAGTCGTAGAGCATCGGCTTGGAGATGCCGGACGCGGCGGCGATCTCGTCCATCGAGACGCCGTGGTAGCCGCGTTCGGAGAACAGCCGCTCCGCCGCCGCGACCATCTGCGCCTCACGCACGGCGCGCGGCATGCGACCGCGAGGGTAGGCGTCGCTGTGCGTTGTCTCACTCATCGGCGTGAGAGCGAGTCTACCCAGGGTAACCTACCGCCAGTAACCTACTACTGGTAACCATGAGCTTCCCGATCACACTGCTGGCCGCCGGCGAGCCCGCCGGCGGCGCCCCCGTACAGGACCTCGTGCCGGCCGCGCTCGTCGGCGGCCTCCTCGTCGCGGCCGTAGTGGCGGTCGGCCTCGGCCACCGCGCAGGCCGGATCACGGTCGTGTCGCGGCTCGCCACGCTCTCGGAGCGGATCGTGCCGGTGCCCGGCTGGGCCGCGCTGCCCGTGCTCGTCACCCTCGGCTCGCTCCTGATCGCCGCCTTCGGCTTCTTCTGGGACGTCGGCACGCACATCGACGACGGCCGAGACAGCGGGCCGTTCGCGAACGTCGCGCACTATCCGATCCTGATCGGGCTCGGCGGCGTGGCGCTCGCCGGCTTCCTCGCCGCCGTGCTGGGTGCGGACGCGCGCGACCGCGCGGCGATCGCCTGGGCGCCCGGCTGGCGGATCCCGCTCGGCGGCGCGCTGCTGCTGCTGTGCGGCGGGCTGGCGATGGTCGGGTTCCCGCTCGACGACGTCTGGCACCGGCTCTTCGGCCAGGACGTGACGCTGTGGGGGCCGACCCACGTGCTGATGATCGGCGGAGCCTCGCTGGCGCCGATCGCCGCCTGGCTGCTGCTCGTGGAGGGCCGCTGCGCGGTCGGCCGCCCGGGACCCGGCCGGCTGATGCTGCTCGCCTGGGAGGTGCAGCTCGCCGGCGCGGCGCTGATCGGCCTGTCGACGCTGCAGCTCGAGTTCGGGTTCGGCGTCCCGCAGTTCCAGCTCGTCTTCCATCCGATCCTGATCGCGCTGGCCGCGAGCATCGGCCTCGTCGCGGCGCGCCTGCGCCTCGGCCGCGGCGGCGCGCTCGCCGCCACCGGCGCCTACCTGATCGTGATGACGCCGCTGGTCCTGATCGTCGGCCCGCTCTTCGGACACACGTTCCTGCACTTCCCGCTGTACCTCGCCGAGGGCGTGCTGGTCGAGCTCGCCGGCCTCGTGCTCGTCCGTCGCGGACCGCTCGCGTTCGGGGTCGGCGCCGGCGCGCTCGTCGGCACCGCCGGCCTCGCCGCGGAGTGGGCGTGGTCGCACGTGGCGATGCCGCTGCCGTGGCCGTCTTCGCTGCTACCCGAGGCGCCGCTGCTGGCACTCGTCGCCGCCGTCGGCGGCGGGCTCATCGGCGCCCACATCGGTGCGGCGCTGGGATCGCCGCGCCGGCCGGCGACGCTGCCGCGCCTCGTGCCCGCGGCCGCGCTCGCCGCCGCCGTCGCCTGCCTGGCGATCCCGATGCACACCGACGCCGGCCCGCCGATCCGCGCCTCGGTCGCCCTCGACGGCAACCGCGACGTGCTCGCCACAATCCGGCTCGATCCGCCGAGCGCTGCGGACGACGCGAAGTGGTTCCACGCGATGGCGTGGCAGGGCGGCGGCAGCCGCCTCGTGCACCTGCGCGAGATCGCGCCGGGGACCTATCGCACGACGGAGCCGGTGCCCGTCCACGACGACTGGAAGGCGATGGTGCGCCTGCACACCGGCAGCGCGATCCTCGCCCTGCCCATCTACATGCCCGGCGATCCGGCGATCCCGGCGCGTGAGGTGCCGGCCGCCGCGCACTTCGACCGCGCCTTCCAGGTCGACCACGAGGTTCTGCGCCGCGAGGAGCGCGGCGCCTCGTCGTGGCTGACCGGCGCCGCCTACGGCGTACTCGGCGTCGTTGCGCTCGCGTGGCTGGCGGCGATCGGCGCTGCGGTCACGCGTTTCGAGCGCCGCAGCGCGGCGGCTCCCGCATAACCCTCCAACCCCGCCCCCGCTCCGGCGTTGAGAGGGCATGAAACGACTGCTGATCATCACCGCCACGCTCGCGGCGTTCGCCGCACCGCTGACCGGCGTGGCGTCCGCCAAGACCAGCAAGGCGGACAAGCGGGAGGCCAAGAAGGAGTGCCGCGCCCTGCGCGGCGACACCGCCGCCACGCGCGAGGCGTTCAGGCTCCAGTTCAAGAGCTTCGGCGCCTGCGTCAACGCGAAGGCCAAGGAGGCCAAGGCTGAACGCAAGGCGGCCAAGACCAACGCGGCCCGGGCCTGCCGCGAGGAGCGCTCGGCCGACCCCGCGGCGTTCAAGGAGACGTACGGCACCAACGGCAACAAGGCCAACGCCTTCGGCTAGTGCGTGTCGCAGAAGGCCAAGGCCAAGCGGGCCGAGCAGGATGAGGCCGACGCCGAGGCGGCCGAGGCTCAGACCAACGCGGCCAAGACGTGCGATGCCGAGCGCTCGGCCGATCCTGCGGCGTTCCAGGAGAAGTACGGCACCAACCACAACAAGAAGAACGCCTTCGGCAAGTGCGTCTCTCAGACGGCGAAGGCCAAGCACGGGGAGGGGGAAGACGGCGGCTCCTGAGCCGCAGTGGCAATGCCGGCGCGTCGGGTCGTCCCCCCGGCGCGCCGCTTGTCTTTAGCCTGAATCCACCGATCCCGGCGGCGTGTCGCCGCGCCGTAGCGATTTGACACGCTGTCGGCGGCGAAGGTAATCTCGCCCGCTATAGCTGTCTAGACAACCGCTAGCGGGAGAGGCGGCGTGAGAGAAGCAAGGGACATCAAAGCCGCCGTCGTCGGAACGGGGTTCATCGGCGTCGTGCACGTCGAGGCGCTGCGCCGCCTCGGCGTCGAGGTGACCGGAGTCGTCGGCTCGACTCCCGAGCGCGCGGCCGCCAACGCGCGCGTCGCCGCCCTGCCGGCCCCCTACCCGAGCTTCGAGGCGATGCTCGACGACCCGGCTGTCGACGTCGTCCATCTCACCACCCCGAACCACCTCCACGCCGAGCAGGTGCGGGCGACGCTGGCGGCCGGCAAGCACGTCGTCTGCGAGAAGCCGCTGGCGATGGACTCGACCGAGACCGCCGAGCTGCTGCAGCTGGCCGAGCAGAGCGGCCTCGTCCACGCCGTCAACTTCAACATCCGCTTCTATCCCCAGTGCCTCGAGGCACAGGAGCGCGTGCTGGGCGGGGAGATCGGCGATGTCCGGCTGATCAGCGGCGGCTACCTGCAGGACTGGCTGCTGTGGGACACCGACTGGAACTGGCGGCTGGACCCCGCGGCCGGCGGCTCGCTGCGCGCGGTCGGCGACATCGGCTCGCACTGGCTCGACCTCGTGCAGTTCATCACCGGCCGGCGCGTCGAGGCCGTGATGGCCGACCTGACGACGTTCATCGCGGTGCGCCGCCAGCCGACCGGGCCGGTCGAGACGTTCAGCGGCGCGACCGACGGCGCGACCGTGGACACGCCCATGGAGACCGAGGACGCGGCCGGCATCCTGCTGCGCCTCAGCGGCGGCGCGCGCGCCGTGCTCGCCATCTCCCAGGTCTCCGCCGGACGCAAGAACCGGCTGCGTTGGGAGATCGACGGGTCGCACAGCTCGCTCGCGTGGACGTCGGAGGCGCCCGAGGAGCTGTGGATCGGCCACCGCGACCGGCCGAACGAGCTGATGCTGCGCGAGCGCGGCGACTACCCGCCCGGGCACGCACAGGGCTTCCCCGACACGTTCAAGGACCTCTAC
>JBIOTP010000069.1:0-12564 GCA_044865965.1 Solirubrobacteraceae bacterium | reverse complement strand
CGAGCCCGGTGCGCTGCTCACCCGCCACCTCCCAGCGCGTGATCCCGGAGAAGAAGTGCAGGACGCGCGCGGGGTCGGACACCTGCTCCCACGCGAGCGCGGGCGGCGCCGACACCTCGACGTACTCGGCGATCCTCATCCGATCACCGGGTAGCGCCGCTCCGCCGCGAGTGCCTCGAGCGTCTCCTGCATCAGACGCACGATGTGCTCATAGACCTCGTCGACGTCCGGCGCGGCCCCGAACTCCTCGCGCAGGTAGAGCGGCGGCAGCGCCTCGACCGTGATCTTCGCCGGCAGCGGGATGTGGCCGAGCATGTCGCCGATGTTCAGCCCCCAGGGCAGCGCGATCGAGATCGGGAGCACCTTCAGCCGGAAGAGCTTGTCCAGGCCGAGCGCGCGGGCGAGGTCCTCCCCGCGCGAGAGAAACAGCGCAGTCTCCTGGCCGCCGATGCCGACCACGGGCACGATCGGCACGTCCTCCTCTATGGCGAGCCGGATGAACCCCTTGCGGTTGCCGAAGTCGACGCGGTGGCGCTCCCAGCTCGGCCGGTGGACCTCGTAGTCGCCGCCGGGGTAGACGAGCACCGCCGCCCCCGCCCGCAGCGCCTGGCGGGCGTTCTCGTGCGAGGCCGCGACCGTGCCGAACTTGCGCAGGAACGACAGCCCGGGCAGCGACAGCACGAGGTTGTGGGCGAGCTGGTGGAACGGGCGCTCGACCCCGAAGTAGGTGGAGAACGCGAGCGTGAACACCAGCGTGTCGGGCGTCAGGTTGCCGCCCGAGTGGTTGCCGACCAGCAGCACGGGGCCGCGCTCGGGCACGTTGCCGAGGCCGCGCACCTCGCCCCGGAACCACAGCGACGCCGCCAGCCACAGGCGGGGCAGCGCCTCGCGGACGAAGTCGGGATCGCGCTCGTCGAGATCCGCAGGGGCGACCCGGGAGGCGATCAGCCGCCGCAGCAGCCCCAGCGGGCCGCCGTTGCCGGTGTCCTCCACGGCGCGGCGCGCCGTCGCCGGGTCCCCGTGGCCGTTGCGGGCTGCCTGGGTGGCCGTCATGCTCACGCCCTACCCGGCTCACGCCGCGCGCAGGCGGCCTACGGTTGCGCCCAGCGCGTCCACGCGGGCGAAGAAGCGCGACAGGAGGCCGCTCGTGCGGTCCGGGCGCTCCACCTGCGGCACGTGGCCGCAGCCCTCCAGCACGACCTGCTCGGCGCCCGGCAGCCACCGCTCGACATGCGGGCGGAAGCGCTCCGGGATCAGGCGGTCGTGCGAGGACCACACGAACAGCGCCGGCGGCTGCAGGCCGGACAGCCGCGGGTAGAAGCCGCCGCGGCCGAACGGGCGCTCGAGGTAGATCGCGCGGGCCGAGGCCAGGAACGCCAGCCGCGCGCCGGGCGAGCGGTAGATGCGCTCGAACTCGTCCACCACGATGTCGGCGACGCTCGGATCGACCAGGTCGCGGTCGGCGAACAGCGACCAGAACTGGCGCTCGATCCGCGCGCGGCCGAGCGAGTGCGGCAGCAGCCCGAGCTCCGGCCGCAGGACGCGCACCACCGGGTGCCAGTCGCGCCGCACGAACGCCACCGCGGGGGACAGCAGGCCGAGCCCGCCGACCCGCTCCGGGTGCTCCAGGCCGACCTCGATCGCCACCCGGCCGCCCAACGAGTTGCCGACCAGGTGGGCCCGCGCGATCTCCAGCGCGTCCATCGCGCCGAGCACCGCGCGGGCGGCGTAGGGCGTGCCATAGGGCGCGGTCGCGGGCTTGCTCGAGCCCCCGAAGCCCGGGAGGTCGATCGCGTGCACGCGGTACGTGCGGCTGAGCGCGGCGGCGGTGTCGAAGAACGAGGACTTGGTCCCGCCCAGCCCGTGCAGGAGCAGCATGTCCGGCCCCTCGCCCATCGTGAGCGTGGACAGCTTCAGGCGGCCGACCGGCACGTGGTGGATGCGCAGCAGCGGCGGGCGCCCGCTGGGCAGCCGGAACAGGCCCTCGAAGCCGACCGCCAGGTCGAGGTCGCCGCGGGCGTACAGGCGGCGCTGCGAGAACGCCTCCACGCCCGACAGCTCGCCCTCGCGCAGCCGCAGCCACGTGTCGGCGTCGGTGCCGATGACGACGTCGGGACGACGGTTGGTGACGCCGGCCCGCACGCGCGCCCCGTGGGTCGTACATCGGACCTCCCAGCTGCGTCCGATGTCGCCCAGGCGCACGTGATACGTCGCGTCGAACCCGGGAGCGGCGCCGAGATAGCGCGCCGGCAGCGACCGGAACGCCTCCGCCGCGCGTGCCGCCACGTCCTCCATTCCGTCAAACCTATCGACGATCGCGGCGGGTACGCTCCGAGCCCGTGCGGCAGATCGCTCTTTACGACACCCGGACGCGGCGATTGTCGTCGCTCGAACCTCGCGATCCCGGCCATGTCGGCATCTACGCCTGCGGACCGACCGTGTACGGCCGCATCCACGTCGGCAACGCCCGTCCGTACGTCGTCTTCTCCCAGCTCAAGCGCTTCCTGGAGCACGAGGGCTACCGGGTGACGTTCGTGGCAAATGTCACGGACATCAACGACAAGATCTACGACGCGGCGCGCGCCGCCGGGCGCCCGTCGGCCGAGCTGGCGGCCGAGATGGCCCGCCACTACGTCACGGACACCGACCGGCTGGGGCTCGGCCGCCCCGACGTGGAGCCGTACGCGTCCGAGTACATCGAGCCGATCGTCGAGCTGATCGGCGCGCTGATCGACGGTGGCCGCGCCTACGCCGTGGAGGGCGACGTCTACTTCCGCGTGCGCTCGCTGGAGTCCTACGGCGAGCTGTCTCGCCGCGACGTCGACCAGATGGACCAGGGCGAGGGCGTGGAGGGCGCCGAGCGCAAGGAGGACCCGCTCGACTTCGCGCTCTGGAAGGCGCAGAAGCCCGACGAGGACACCGCGTGGAACGCGCCCTGGGGTAGGGGCCGCCCGGGCTGGCACATCGAGTGCTCGGCGATGGCCGAGAAGGTGCTCGGCGTCGAGCTCGACATCCACGGCGGCGGCATCGACCTCGTGTTCCCGCACCACGAGAACGAGGCGGCGCAGACGCTCGCCGGCCGCGGGCGCCCGCTCGCGCGGCTGTGGATGCACAACGGCATGGTGGAGCTCGCGACCGAGAAGATGTCCAAGTCGGTCGGCAACATCCGCGGGCTGGCGGAGACGCTCGACGCGGTCGGGCCGGAGACCCTCGTTCTCTACTTCACCGGCGGCCACTACCGCCAGCCGCTGGCGTTCTCGTCGGAGCGCCTCGACGAGGCGGCGCGCTCCGCCGAGCGCATCCGCGACGCCGGCCGCCGTCTCGTGTCGGGCCCCTCGCCGGACGCCCTGGCCGCCCACCGCGACGCGTTCTTCGACGCCCTCGCGGACGACTTCAACACTGCCGAGGCGCTGGCGTCGCTGTTCAACTGGGTGCGCGAGGCCAACCGCGCGGAGGACGCGGTCGGAGACGCGCACCTGCGCGAGATGCTCGGCGTGCTCGGGCTCGAGAGCCTGCTGGCGGCCGGCGAGGCGCCGCCCGAGGAGGCGCAGGAGCTGGCGGCGCTGCGCGAGGAGGCGCGCAAGGACCGCGACTGGGGGGAGGCCGACCGGCTGCGCGAGGAGCTGCGCGCGATGGGCTGGGAGGTCCGCGACGGCCCCGACGGGCCCGAGCTGGTGCGGGCGGCGTGAGCCGCCCGAGGCGGCCGCCGCGGGCCGCCGGCGGCGCCCGGCCGCCGCGCCCCTCCTGGGGCTCCCCTCGGGGTGCCGACCCGCCGGGCGGCGGGACCGGCCGCCGGATGGTCGTCTACGGCCGCAACGTGGTGCGGGAGGCGCTACGGGGGCGGCGGCGTGTGCACCGCGTCTGGGCGACCGAGGCGGCGGCCCGGGAGGGCTGGACGCCCGCGCCGGTGACGATCGTGCGCGCCGAGGAGGTCGAACGCCGCGCCGGGTCCGATGCCCATCAGGGCGTGTGCGCGCTGGTCGACCCCTACCCCTACGCGGACGCCGGCGATCTCCTGCAGCGCCCCGACCCGCTCCTGGTGGCGCTCGACGGGATCACCGACCCGCAGAACCTGGGCGCGATCTGCCGCAGCGCAGAATGCGCGGGCGCGACCGGCGTCGTGATCCCCGAGCGGCGCTCGGCCGAGGTGACCGCCGCCGTGTGCAAGGCGTCCGCGGGCGCCGTGGAGCACCTGCCGGTGGCGCGGGTGCGCAACCTCGCCGACTTCCTCGCCGACGCGAAGGCCGCCGGCTGCTGGTGCTACGGCGCCGCCGCCGGCGCCCGCACGCCCTATGACCGGCCCGACTACTCCGGCGGGGTCGTGCTCGTGCTGGGGGCCGAGGGCAAGGGCCTGCGGCCGCGCGTCGCGGCCGCCTGCGACGACCTGATCGGGCTGCCGGTACGCGGGCGGATCCAGTCGCTCAACGTCAGCGCCGCCGCCGCCGTGCTGCTGTACGAGATGTTGCAGAAACTTGACACCTCGACATAATCGTGGCACCCTCGACTTCAGTCAGGTTGAGCTTGAGGGTGAGCGATGCGTCCTTGAGCTCGAAACAGGATCCGGCGCCCGGGGGAGGTTGTGCGCCACGACCATCCGGCCCCACAAAAGGCCTGGAAAGGACGTGCGCTCGTGGCAAGGCTGTCTCCGACAAAGACTCAAGCTCAGGTTCAGCTTGATGACGGATACCTGATCGCGCTGGCGAAACAGGGGAGCGCCGACGCCTACGACCGCCTGGTCCGCCGTTATGCGTCGTTCGTACGCCTGAAGGCGTCCTCGTACTTCCTCGTCGGCGGCGACGGCGAGGACCTCATCCAGGAGGGCCTCGTCGGGCTCTACAAGGCGATCCGCGACTTCCGCTCGGACCGCGAGTCCTCGTTCCGCAACTTCGCCGAGCTCTGCATCACGCGCCAGATCATCACGGCGGTGAAGACCGCCACCCGCAACAAGCACACGCCGCTGAACGGCTATGTGTCGTTCTCCGCGACGTCCGCCGGCGCGTCGGACTCCGAGCCGAGCCTCGACGAGCTGCTCCCCGGCTCGCCGGTCCACGACCCGGTCAACCAGGTCATCTCCTCGGAGGAGCTGCGCTCGCTGGTGGCCTGCCTCTCGACCGTGCTCTCAGACCTCGAGTCGCGCGTGCTCTCGCTCTATCTCGACGGCCACTCCTACACCGCGATCGGCGAGCGGCTGGGCTGCGATTGCAAGACCGTGGACAATGCCCTGCAGCGCGTCAAGCGCAAGGTCGGCGCGCACCTGCGCTCGCGCGCCGTCCCGCTTTAGCCGCCGCTCACTCATGCCGCTCTAATCTGCGCCGATGCCCATCTGGCTGATCATCGTCCTGGTCGTGATCCTCCTGCTCGCTGTGGGGGGGTACATCGCCCGCACGCGCCAGCTCACCCGCACACGCCCCGCGTTCGAGCGCCAGCTCGAGAAGGTCGATCGCGACCTGGCCGCCGCGGCCGCCGCCGACCGCGGCTGGGACCGCGCGCTGCTCGAGGAAGCCGCCCGCCGCATCGCCGCCGAGCAGCTCGGCTCCGAGCCGGAGGAGCTCGTGCTCATCGAGGTGCTCGACCGTCCCGGCACCGACGAGGACGAGGCCGTGTTCCGCGTCCGCGCCGGCGGCGCCCCCCACGAGCTCGTGCTGGGCCGCCGCGGCGGCGACTGGGTCGCCGGCTCCCGCTGAGGACCTACCACGCGCTAGGCGGCTCGTCGCGCGGCCCGCCGCGGACGCCGGTGCTCGACGGCCTCGAGCGTGCCGAGCACCTGCTCGAACGTGTCAGCGAGGACGAGCGCCGACACGTCGGTGGCCACGATGTTGCCCTCGCCCAGCACGGTCGAGCGCAGCCAGTCCACCAGGCCGGTCCAGTAGCCGGAGTCGATCAGGATGATCGGGAAGTAGCGGATCTTCTGCGTCTGGCGCAGGGTGGCCGCCTCGAACAGCTCGTCGAGCGTCCCGAAGCCGCCTGGGAACACGCAGAAGCCGCTCGCGTAGCGGACGAACATCACCTTTCGCGTGAAGAAGTAGTGGAACGTCAGCGGGACGTCGACCCAGTCGTTCATCGACTGCTCGTGCGGCAGGTCGATGCCCAGGCCGATCGAGGCCGCGCCCGCGTCGCGCGCCCCGCGGTTGGCCGCCTCCATCACCCCGGGACCCCCGCCGGTGATGATCGCGTAGCCCGCGTCGCCGAGCTGGCGCGCGAGCCCACGCGCGGCGGCGTAGCGGGGATGGTCGCGCGGCGTGCGGGCCGAGCCGAAGATCGAGACCGCCTTGCCGATGTGGGCGAGCTTGGCGAAGCCGGCCCGCAGCTCGTCCTGGATCCGCAGCAGCCGCTGCGCGTCGGTCAGCTCGGAGAGGATCGCGGAGGTCTCGGCCTCCAGCAGCTCCTCGTCGAGCGACGTCGGATGCCGCGGCGGGTGCGGAGGCTGGGCCACAGAGGAAGGGTAGGGTGGTCGCCGCGCCGATGGGCCGTCCCGCCTACACCCGTCTCGACGTCGATGAGCGGCGGCGGCGGCTGCTCGTGCTCGGCGCCGAGCTGTTCACACGTTACGCCTACGACGAGCTCTCGATGGCGCGGATCGCGCGTGAGGCCGGCATCTCGAAGGCGCTGCTCTACCACTATTTCCCGTCCAAGCAGGCCTACTTCGCGGCAACGCTCGAGGAGAAGGCGTCCGAGCTGGCCGAGCGGACGCGGCCCGACCCCGCGCTGCCGCCGCTCGAGCAGCTCTCCGGCTCGCTCGACGCGTACCTCGGCTGGGTCGAGGAGAACGCCGGCAGCTACGCGAAGATGCTGCACTCGGTCGGCGTCGTGCCCGAGGTGCGCGCGATCCTCGAGCGCGTCCGCGGCGAGACCGCCGCGCGCATCGTCGGCGGGCTGCGCGGCGACCGTCCGGCGACGCCCGTCCTGCGCGCCGCCGTCCAGGGCTGGCTGTGGTTCATGGACGGCGCGTGCCTGGACTGGGTCGCGCACCGCGACCTCGACCGCGAGACGCTGCACG
Source organism: Solirubrobacteraceae bacterium (assembly GCA_044865965.1). GTDB lineage: Bacteria > Actinomycetota > Thermoleophilia > Solirubrobacterales > Solirubrobacteraceae > Solirubrobacter. The sequence continues at coordinate 5,567 of JBIOTP010000069.1, read as the reverse complement.
GCCTCCTGCTCGCGACGCTGGTCGGCGCCGTGATGGCCGCCGGCGAGGGCGGCGAGCTACTGGACTGACAGCAGGTCGACGACGAACACGAGCGTCTCGTTGCGCCCGATCGCCGGCGGGGCGCCCCGCTCGCCGTAGGCGAGGTCGGGCGGGATGATCAGCTCGCGCCGGCCGCCGACCTTCATGCCCTTCACGCCCTGGTCCCAGCCCGGGATCACCTGCCCGGCGCCGAGCGTGAACGGGAACGGCTGCCCGCGGTCCCACGACGCGTCGAACTGGCGGCCGTTCTTGAAGGAGACGCCCACGTACTGCACGGTGACCTGGTGCCCGTCGGTGGCCTCCGCGCCGCTGCCCTGCTTGAGGTCCTTGATCACGAGCTTCTTCGGCGCCTTGCCCTTCGGCACCTTCACGCGCGGCTTCTTCGCCTCCGGCGTGGCCTCCTCGGTCGGCGCCTCGGTCGCGGTCTCGGTGGCCGTCCCCTGGGCGCCGGACTCGGCGCCGCTCTTGTCATCCGAGCCGCCGCAGCCGGCCGCGACCAGCGCGGCGAGCACGAGCAGCAGGATCGGCAGTCGCATCGCGCGGGAGAGGGTAGACGGTCGGGCGCGGGCCCCCGACCGCCCTGCTAGCGGTACTTAGCCGTTCAGCCCCGCCGGCTGCACGCCAGGATCGCTCGCGGCGACCTCCGGCGCGACCGGAGCGCTGCGGAAGCGCTCCCGCGGCTCCATGGCCGTCAGGCAGCGCGGGCATTGGTCCCCCCGCAGGTGGTAATAGGCCGTAGCGGAGACCGTGAGCTTGCACTCCGGGCACTGCAGGAACGACATCGGCGACCTCCTGGACGTTCGGCGCGCCGGAATGTACCAGTTTGTCAAGCCCGAACAAACCAGACGTGCTCACGCTGACGACTAGCGATCGGTTCCGAAGATGCGGTCCCCCGCGTCCCCCAGTCCGGGCCGGATGTAGCCGTTGCCGTCCAGCTGGCGGTCGATCGTGGCGGTGGTGACCGGGACCTCCGGATGCGCCTCGTGCAGCGCCTTCAATCCCTCGGGCGCGGCCACCAGGCAGACGAAGTGCAGCCGCCGCGCGCCGGCGCGCTTGAGCCGCGCGATCGCCTGCACGCCGCTGCCGCCGGTCGCCAGCATCGGGTCGACCACGAACACCTCGGCGTGCTCGACGCCCGACGGGATGTTCTCGTAGTAGCCGACGGGCCGCAGCGCCTCCTCGTCGCGGTACATGCCGAGGTGGCCCACGCGCGCGTCGGGCACCAGCCGCAGCAGGCCGTCGACCATGCCGAGCCCGGCGCGCAGGATCGCCACCAGCACGAGCTCGTCGGCCAGCCGCACGCCCGAGGCGCGCTCGAGCGGCGTGTCCACCTCCACCTCGGCGGCGCGCAGCGTGCGCATCGCCTCATAGCCGAGGATCATCGCCGCGTCGCCGAGCGTCTGGCGGAACACCCGGTGCGACGTATGGCGGTCGCGCAGGATCGAGAGCAGCCTGCCGAGCAGCACGTGATCGACGACGGTCACCCCTTCCATCGCGCGCAACGTACACCCGATAGCCTCGTGGCCGATGGCCGCTCCCCGCCGCAACGTGGAGCTGAAGGCGTCGGATCCCGATCCCGACCGCTCGCTGGCGGCCTGCCGCGACCTCGGCGCCGAGGACCGCGGCGTGCTGCGCCAGCGCGACACGTACTTCAAGGTGCCGTCCGGCCGGCTGAAGCTGCGCGAGGAGGAGCCGGGCGGCGCCTCGCTCGTCCAGTACGACCGCGTCGACGCCGCCGAGGCGCGCGAGAGCCGCTACCGGCTCGTGCGCGTCGGCGACCCCGACGCCCTGCGCGAGGCGCTGGAGGCCGCGCTCGGGACGCTCGCGATCGTCGACAAGGAGCGCCACCTGCTGATGTGGGAGGGCGTCCGCATCCACATCGACCACGTGACCGGGCTCGGCAGCTACCTCGAGCTCGAGGGCGTCGCGGAGCCCGAGTCCGACCTCGCGGCGGAGCTCAACAAGGTCATGCGCCTCACCGAGGCGCTCGACATCGCGCCCGAGCGCGTCCTGCGCACCTCCTACGCCGACCAGATGGTCGGCACGGACGCGCTGATCGACGCGGCCCGCGCCGTGATGGCGCGCGCGCACGCGCCCTACTCGGGCTTCCACGTCGGCGCCGCGCTGCGCGCCGACGACGGCTCGATCCACGTGGGCGCCAACGTCGAGAACGCCGCCTACCCGCAGGGGCAGTGCGCGGAGGCGTCGGCGATCGGCGCGCTCGTCGCCGCCGGGCGCCGGCGGATCGTGGAGGCGGCGGTGATCTCCTCCGGCGACGCCGTGTGCGTCCCCTGCGGCGGGTGCCGCCAGCGGCTGCGCGAGTTCATGGACCTCGACGGCACGATCCACCTCTGCTCGGGCGCCGGCGCGCGCGAGGAGGCCACGCTCGCCACCCTGCTGCCGCGGTCGTTCGGACCGGAGTTCCTGCCGGGATGACGGCCCGGGGCGAGACGACCGGCGGGGTCGCGGGGGCCGACGGATGACCGCGGTCGCCGACGACGCGCGCGCGGCCTCGGGCGCCACGGCGGCCGAGGTGCTCGCCGACCGCGCCGGCGGTCTGACGCCCCGGCTCGGCGTCGTGCTCGGCTCCGGCCTCGGCGGGCTGGCGGCGGCGCTCGAGGACGCCGTGACGGTGCCCTACGGCCGGCTGCCCGGCTTCCCCCCGCCGGGCGTCGCGGGCCATCAGGGGCAGGTCGCGCTGGGGCGCCTCGCCGGCCTCCCCGTGATGTTCCTGCAGGGCCGCAAGCACGTCTACGAGGGCGGCGACCCGGGCGCGATGCGCGTGCCGGTGCGCGCGCTGCGCCGGCTCGGCGCCGACGCGCTGCTGGTCACCAACGCGGCCGGCTCGCTGAACGCGGACGTCGGTCCCGGGCGGCTGATGGCGATCGCCGATCACATCAACATGCTCGGCGTGAACCCGCTCACCGGCCCCAACGACGCATCCGTCGGGCCGCGCTTCCCGAGCCTGCGCGGCGCGTACGACGAGGAGCTGCTCGAGCGCCTGCGCGCCGCGGCGGCCGCGCTCGGGATCGACCTCGCCGAGGGCGTCTACCTCGCCACCGCCGGCCCGAGCTTCGAGACGCCGGCGGAGATCCGGGCCTTCCGCACGCTGGGCGCGGACGCCGTCGGCATGTCGACCGTGCCCGAGGTGATCCTCGCCCGCCACTGCGGCCTGCGCGTGGCCGCGGTGTCGGCGATCACGAACCTCGCCGAGGGGATGGGCGGCGAGGAGCTCTCGCACGAGCAGACGCTGCGCAACGCGGAGGTGGCGGCGCGCGATCTCGTGCGGCTGGTCGAGCGGTTCTGTCAGGAGCTCGGCAACTCCTGATGCTCGCGGCCGAGGTCATCCGCCGTAAGCGCGACGGCGGGACGCTGTCGGCGGAGGAGATCGCGTTCCTCGTCGGAGGGATCGCCGACGGCGGCCTGTCCGACGCGCAGGTCGGCGCGCTGGCGATGGCGCTGTTCCTGCGCGGGCTCGACGCCTCCGAGCGCATCGCGCTGACCGAGGCGATGCGCGACTCGGGCACCGTGCTCGAGTGGGACCTCGACCGGCCCGTGCTCGACAAGCACTCCACCGGCGGCGTCGGCGACAAGGTGTCGCTGATCCTCGCGCCGGTGCTCGCCGCCTGCGGCGCGGCCGTGCCGATGATCTCCGGCCGCGGCCTCGGGCACACCGGCGGCACGCTCGACAAGCTGGACTCGATCCCCGGCTACGCGGCGACGCCGTCGCCGGAGGTGCTGCGGCGCGTCGTGGGCGAGGCGGGCTGCGCGATCGTCGGCCAGACCGCCGACCTCGCGCCGGCGGACCGCCGCCTGTACGCGGTGCGCGACGCCACGGGGACGGTGGAGTCGATCCCGCTGATCGTCGCCTCGATCCTGTCCAAGAAGCTCGCCGCGGGGCTCGAGGGGCTGGTGCTGGACGTCAAGACCGGCTCGGGCGCGTTCATGGCGGCCCGCGAGGACGCCGAGACGCTGGCTCGCGCGCTGGTCGAGGTCGCGGGCGGAGCGGGCCTGCCGACGATCGCGCTCCTGACCGACATGGACGAGGTCCTCGGCACGACCGCCGGCAATGCGCTCGAGGTGCGCGAGTCGATCGACTTCCTGACCGGCGCGCGGCGCGAGGCGCGCCTCGCGGAGGTGACGGCGGCGCTGGCCTGCGCGCTGCTCGTCCAGGCGCGGCTGGCCGGGAGCGACGACGCGGCGCGCGCCGCGGTCGACCGCGCGCTCGAGAGCGGCGCGGCCGCCGAGCGCTTCGCCGCGATGGTCGCCGGGCTGGGCGGCCCCGGCGACCTCATGGAGGCGCCGGACCACCATCTCGCGGCGGCCCCCGTCGTGCGCCCGGTCGCGCCCGAGCGGCCGGGCTACGTCGCCGGCATGGACTGCCGCGCGGTCGGGCTCGTCGTGACCGCGCTCGGCGGCAACCGGCGCCGCGAGGACGACGCGATCGACCCCGCGGTGGGCCTCTCCGACGTCGCGCCCGTCGGCGCCGAGGTCGGCCCCGACCGCCCGCTGGCGCTCGTGCACGCGCGCGGCGACTCGAGCGCCGAGGAGGCCGCGCGGCTGCTGCTGTCCGCGGTGCACGTGGGCGAGGAGGCGCCCCCCGGGCGCCCCGTGGTGCTGGGCCGCGTCGGCTAGTCCCGGTGTTCGCAAGTACGTGCGGTCGCCGGTGATCGGCGGCCGCCGGAACCGTGCGTAATTACGAATGCCGGGGCTAGCTGCGGACGGCGCGCTGGCGGAGGCGCGTGACCGGCTGAGCGGTGAAGCGGCCGTCGTCGCGCCGGCGCACGACGACCACCTCGACCTCGTGCCCGCGGGCGTGCACGGCGCCCGCGCACACCATGGCGACCAGGCGCTCGGGGAAGGCCCATGTGCGGCCGTCGGAGCAGTCGACAACTTGGTAGCGGTCCGGCACGCGGGAAAATCTAACCGGTTCTGAGCCGCGTGCTCATCCATTGGTCCAGGTTGTGGCAGACCCCCTGTAGGGTCTCTCGGTGCCCGCGCTCGCCGAGCTGCACGTCCACCTGGAGGGAACCGCGCCGCCGGAGCTGATCCGGCGGATCGCCGCCCGGCACGGCATGCCGGTGCCCGACGGGCTGTTCGCCGGCCCCGACCGCTTCGCGTGGGTCGGCTTCCTGGACTTCCTGCGCACGTATGACCGCGCGGCGTCGGTCATCCGCACCGCGGAGGACTACCGCGACGTCACGTACGAGTACCTGACGCGGTGCGCGGCGGAGGGCGCCGTCTACGTCGAGATGATCGCCAGCCCGGACCACGCCGCCTCGGTCGGCCTCCCCGACGCCGAGCACTACGGCGGCATCGCCCAGGGCATCGACGACGCCCGCCGCGACACCGGGATCGAGGCGCGCGTCCTGGTCGCGGCGATCCGCAACTTCGGCGTCGAGGCGGCCGAGGCGATCGCGCGCCGCCACGCCGACGATCGCCATCCGTACGTCGTCGGCTTCAACCTCGCGGGCGACGAGGCGGGCTATCCGGCGACGCACTTCAGGGAGGCGTACGAGATCGCCGCC
>JBIOTP010000068.1:0-2776 GCA_044865965.1 Solirubrobacteraceae bacterium | reverse complement strand
CGTTCGGAGTCACCAAACCGAACGCGCGCCTCACCGGGATGCAGACCCGCCGTCCGCGCTGGGCCGGCAGGGGCCGCGGTCGCCACACACCGCTGCGGGAGACGGGAAGGCGCCTGCGGCCCGGTCGGGCGGATGTTCTGGTTGAGCCGGAAGACGTTCTCCGGGTCGTAGGCGGCCTTGATCCGGGCCAGCCGGGCGTGGTTGGCGCCGTAGCTCGCGCGCACGGCGGCCTCGCCCTCCTCGAACAGGCCGGGGAAGTTGAAGTAGGTCTTGCCGTCCGAGTGCGGGAGCGCAGCGTCCCAGAACGCGCGCGTGTAGTCGACGTTGGCGGCGTCGGCCGGGTCCTGCCAGCTTGAGTCGATGCTCAGCATCCACTCCGAGCTGCGGTCGCCGAACGCGGTCTCCTCGGCGCCGACGCGGGCCATCGCCCCGCCGCAGTGGCGGACGATGACGAGCGTGTCGTTTGACGGGCGGTGGTTCGACCAGTCGACCGTGGTGCCGATCGCCGCGTCGGAGAAGCCGTCGAGGTACAGCGCCTTCCAGTAGCGGCGCACACCCGCCGGGAAGAACGGGTCCAGCGAGCGCTGGAAGTCGAGGTACTGCACGGGCCCGCTCATGTCCACCAGCGGCGTCGCCAGCTCGCGCAGGCTCCGCGTGGCACGCTCACCCTCGGCCGGGTCGCCCGCCCACATGCCGACCACACCGACGTACGGCGCCCCGCGCAGCTGCTCGGGCAGCTCGTCGACGACCGGCATCGACCAGACGAACCCGGCGGTCGACAGCTCGTCCGGCGCGCCGGCGACGGCGTCGCGCCAGCCCGCGAGCACCGCGGCGGCGTCCTCGATCGGGTACGCCACGTTGAGCCCGAACACTTCGGGTCCGAGCTCGTGCACGCGCAGCTCGAAGGACGTGACCACGCCGAAGTTGCCGCCGCCGCCGCGCAGCGCCCAGTGCAGGTCGGCGTTCTCGTCTGCGCTCGCATGCACGCGGCGGCCATCGGCCAGGATGACCTCGGCGGAGACGAGGTTGTCGATCGTCATGCCGTGCAGCCGGCGCTGGTGGGAGACGCCGCCGCTCGGCGCCAGGCCGGCCACGCCGGTCTCGGACACGACTCCGCCCGGAGTGGCAAGGCCCAGCGGCGCGGTGACGGCGTCGACATCCGCCCAGGTCGCGCCACCGGCCACGAGCACGGTGCGGCCCGAGGGGTGCATGCGGACGGCGCGCATCGCCGAGAGGTCGAGCACCAGGCCGTCGTCGACCACAGCGGTGCCGGCCACGTTGTGCCCGCCGCCGCGGACGGCGAGCGGCAGGTCGTGCTCCGCGGCGAAGCGCACGGCGGTCGCGACGTGATCGGGGCCGGCGCAGCGCGCGATCGCGGCCGGATACTTGTCGATCATGCCGTTCCAGATGCGGCGGGCGGTGTCGTACCCGGGGTGATGGGGCGTGAGTACCTCGCCCGCCAGGAACTCGGCAAGCGCGGCGGCGAGGTCGATCGGGGAGCTGGGATGAATGGCCATGGCCGTAGGCTGCGCCGCGGCCGTCCCGCGACCGTCCCGGCCGGCGTCCGGAACCCGTCCCGGCTGCGTCCGGCCACGGCCTCGTCGCGCATCCGGCGGGCAGATAGGCTCGACCTTCAGCGCTGGAAGTGCGCCTCCTCGGTGGACTGTCCGCCGCGGTCGACGGCCGGCCGGTCGAGCTGCCTGCCGACGCGCGGGCGCGCGAGCTGCTGGCGCGGCTGGCGCTGGTGCCCGGGCCGCATCCGCGCTCCGTGCTCGCCGGGCGGCTGCGGCCCGACGTGGCGGAAGACATCGCCCGCAAGACGCTGCGCAACGCGCTCTACGAGCTGCGCCGGGCGCTGGGCCGCGACGCTGTGGTGGTCACCGGCGATCGGATCGGGCTGTCGGACTCGGTCCGCGTCGACGTGCGGGAGTTCCGCCGCTGCCTCGCCGACGGGAAGCTCGAGGCCGCCGCCGAGGTAGGGCAGGGCGAGCTGCTCGACGGCGTGGACGGCGACTGGGCGCTGCGGGCGCGCGACGAGCACGCGGCCGCGCTCGCCCGCGTTCTCGCCACGTTGGCCGCGCGGGCAGAGGAGGCCGGGGACCTGCCCGCAGCGGTCGCGTGGGCTCGGCGGCGCCTGGACGTCGAGCCGCTGGCCGAGGCGGCGCATCGCGAGCTGATCCGGCTGCTCGCGCTGGGCGGCGATCGCCCGGCCGCGCTCGCCGCCGCGCGCGCCCTGAACGAGCGCCTGCGCTCCGAGCTCGGGATCCCGCCGTCGGCCGAGACGCGGGCGCTCGTCGAGGAGGTCCGCCGCGGCAGGATCGCCCGCCCCGCCGCGGCGAGCGCCCCCTCGCTGCCGGCCGCCCTGGCCGCAACCGAGCACCCGGAGGGCCGCGGGGCCGCGCTGGCGCGGCTGGAGCGGGCGTGGGCGGACGCGGCGTCGGGCGCGCGGCGCTTTGCGCTCGTCACCGGCGAGCCAGGGATCGGCAAGACCACGCTCGCCGCGCGCACGCGCAGGGGCGCGCCGTACTGCTCGGGCGGAGCGACGAGCACGCGTTCGTGCCCTTCCAGCCGTGGATCGAGGCGCTGGAGGGGCTGCTCGAAGCGCTGCCGGCCGCCGACGTCGACCACTGGCTGACCGCGCACGACGGGGCGCTGGCCCGCCTGCTCCCGGCGCGCAGCCCGGAGCAGGCCGCGGCGGGCGGTCCGCGCGAACGCTACCTCGCGTTCGAGCTGGTGCGCGCGCTGCTCGACGACGTCGCCGCGCGCTGGCCGGTCC
>JBIOTP010000067.1:0-19844 GCA_044865965.1 Solirubrobacteraceae bacterium | reverse complement strand
GCCGCCGGAGCCGGCGGCGGGCGGCGAGGTGGCCGGGGCGACGAGCGCGGCGCCGCCGTCGCGGCCGGCGCGATCGAGGAGGCTCGTGGCGGTCCGCAGGTCGGGGGCGACCGCGGCTCGCAGGCGGGGGCCGAGGGCGGCGGCGAGGGCGAGCTCGTAGCCGGGGTCGGCCGACACCATGTCCGCGAGGGCTGAGGCGCCGCCGGGCGCGCCGGCGTGGGCCCGGAGGAACTGGTTGACCTTGGCGAGCTCGGCGCCGACGCGGGCGGACTCGCGGCGGGCGGCGTCCGCGGCCGTCTCGCGCTGGTGGCGGGCCTGGCGGGCTGCCTCTGACGCGGCGTCGGCCTCGCGGCGGGCCGAGGCGGCCGAGTCGGCGGTCGCGGCGCGCTCGGCGAGCGTCGCGGCGGCGGCGGCGCGGCGGGTCTCCAGCTCGGCGAGCTCACGCTCCAGGCGGGCGCGGTGATCTTCGGCGAGGCCGGCGAGCTCCGACTCGAGCACGGCGATGCGGGCGGCCGCGCCGTCGTCGCCGGTGTCCGCGGCGGCCTCGCGCTCGAGGGAGCCGATCAGGATCGCCCGGCCCTGTGCGCGGTCGGCGAGCTGGACGGCGGCGTCGCGCGCGGCCTCGAGCCGCGCGGCGATCCGCTCGCCGGCCGAGCGGGCCGCGTAGAAGCGCGACGACAGCCCCTCGCGCTCGGCGCCGCGCGCCGCCAGGGCGTCCTCCGCCGCCTCGCGGCGGGACCCGACCGCCTCGAGCTCCGCCTCCGTCTCGGCCGCCGCCGCGCGCGCCGCCGCGGCCGCCGCCTCCGCCGAAGCCAGCGCCGCGCGCGCGGCGCGGGCGTCGTCGCGCGCCAGCGTCCAGAACGCCTCGTCGCTCTGGCGCTCGATCCGCTCGTGCAGCTCGGCCGCCTCCGCCTGGCGCTTCAGCGGCCGCAGGCGGGTACGCGCCTCCCGCTCGACGTCTAGCGCCCGATCCAGGTTGTCCTGGGTGCGCTCGAGCTTCAATTGCGCCCGGCGGCGGCGCTTGCGGTGCTTGCCGAGCCCGGCGGCCTCCTCGATGAGCATGCGCCGGTCGCGCGGCTTGCTCGTCACGATCGCCTCCACGCGGCCCTGCGAGACGACCGAGTGCATCTCCTTGCCCAGCCCGGTGTCCGACAGGAGCTCGATCACGTCCGCCAGCCGGCAGCGCGCGCCGTTGACGCGGTACTCGCCCTCGCCGGACCGGTTGAGCCGCCGGACGATCGAGATCTCCCCCGCAGGCAGCTGCAGCGCGCCCGACGCGTTGTCCAGCACCACCTCGACCTCCGCCGCCGAGCGAGCCTGCACACCGTGGGCCCCGGCGAAGATCACGTCCTGCATCGACTGCCCGCGCACGGCCAGCGGCGACTGCTCGCCGAGCGCCCACAGCACCGCGTCCGTGATGTTGGACTTGCCCGAGCCGTTCGGGCCCACGACGACCGAGACGCCGGGCGTGAACTCCAGCCGAGTCCGGTCCGGGAAGGACTTGAAGCCCTTCAGTGTGATCGAGCTCAGGTGCACGTGTCCCCTAGGCGCTCAGCGCGCCCAGCGCCGCCTCCGCGGCGGCCTGCTCCGCGTCCTTCTTCGACCGCCCCGACCCGCGGGCGATCTCCTCCCCGTCGATCATCGCCACGACCTCGAACGTGCGCTCGTGCGGCGGCCCCTGCTCCGCCGTGACCTCGTAGGCGACGACGGTCCCGCGCCGCGCGAGCCGCTCCTGCAGCGCCGACTTGAAGTCGGCCGGATACTCCAGCGCGCGCTCTATCTCCGGCGTGAACGCCTCCACGACCGCCTCGGCGGTCTCCAAGTAGCCGAACTGCAGGTAGCAGGCGCCGATCACGGCCTCTATGACCGAGGCGAGCACGCGCTCGGTGCGGGCGAGCTGCTCCGTCGCCGGCCCGGCCATCTCCGGCGGCGCGGCCACGCGCAGCCGCTCCGGGAGGCCGAGCCGCTCCGCCACCGCCCGGCACGAGCGGCCCGAGACCGCCTGGGCGCGGATCTTCGTGAGCCGCCCGGCGCCGTAGGCGTCGGCCTGTAGGCGCGGGAACAGGTGCGTCGTGACGGCCAGGGAGAGCACGGAGTCGCCCAGGAACGCGAGCCGCTCGTAGGACTCCGCGCGTCGCTCCGTCCAGGACGAATGCGTGACCGCCTGGCGGGCGAGGTCGTCCGGCAGGCTTTCCAGCATGGCGTGGAGCTTGTTCAGAAGTCAGGGCCTCGACGGGTCGTGGGCGAGCACGAAGTCCACGGCCTCACCGACGGTGTGGATGCGCGCCGCCTCCTCGTCGGACATCTTCACGCCGTAGGAGTCCTCGAGCTCCTGCACGAGCGTGTAGAGGTCCAGCGAGTCGGCCGCCAGGTCCTTGCGGAAGTTCGTCGCCTCCGAGATGCCGGCCGGATCGAGCTCCAGCTCGTCGGCCAGATGCTCGCGGATGAGCTCCAGGACGTCGTCGCGGGTCATGGCTGGTCGGGCACGCTAGCGGCCCGCTCGGACGCCCCTTCGCGGCGCCGCAGCGCGCCCGCCGCCGCGAGCCGCTCGTGCGTGCGGGAGCCCACGTCGAGCCGCACGCCGCGCGCCGCCACCGCGATCGCGCGGGCGAACCCGCGCTCGCCGAAGGACCCGTGCGGGACCACTGCGAGCCGCCGCAAGCCGAGCAGCACGGCGCCGCCCTGCTCCTCCGGATCGAGTTGCCCCCGCAACCCCCGCAGCGCCGGGCGCAGCAGCAGCCCGCCGAGCTTCGCCCGCGACGACGACATCGCCGCGCCCCGCACCGCGCCCAGCAGCGCGGCCGACGCGCCCTCCATCACCTTCAGCGCGACGTTCCCCGTGAAGCCGTCGGTCACGATCACGTCGGCCTCGCCGGAGCCGATCGCGAAGCCCTCGACGTTGCCCAGGAAGCGCAGCCCCTCGGTAGCGGCCAGCTGCTCGTGCGCGGCCAGCACCTCCTCGCGGCCGCGGGTCGCCTCGGTGCCGTTGGAGAGCAGCGCGACGCGCGGGTTCGCGACACCCACAACGACCTCCATGAACGCCGCCCCCATGTGCGCGAACTGGACGAGGTGCTCCGGCCGGGCCTCGGTGTTGGCGCCCGCGTCCAGCAGCAGGAACGGCGCCCCCGGGACCGGCACGACGATCGCCAGCGCCGGCCGGTGGACGCCGCGGGCGCGCTTGAACGTGAACAGCGAGGCCGCCAGCGCGGTCCCGGTCGAGCCGCCCGACACCAGCGCGTCCGCCTCGCCCGCCGCCACCGCGGCGACCGCGCGCACGATCGACGCGTCCGGCGTCCCGCGCACGGCCCGCGCCGGGTCGGCCGCCTTGGCGATCGACACCGGCGCGTCGACGACCTCGACGCCGGCCGGCACGTCGCCGATCTCGGCCGCCGGGCCGAACAGGATCACCCGGATGTCGCCGCCGGCGACGGCCCGCGCCGCGCCGCGCGCGACCTCGGCGGCCCCCCGATCGGCCCCGTTGACGTCGACCGCGACGCGGACGGCGCTAGCCGCCGGATGCATGGCGGAACACGGTCTCTCGGGATTCGGACATGGATGTCCGAATCCACGTCACCTGTTGCGACGACCTGGTCGTATGAGACCGCTCGCTAGTGCTCGTGGTCGTGCGCATGCACGTGCACGACCTCGCGCCCCGCGTAGTAGCCGCAGTGCGGGCACACGCGATGCGGCCGCCGCGGCTGCTTGCACTGCGGGCACGCGTTCACCGCGGGCGCGCTGATCTTGTGCTGCGCCCGGCGCTGGCTCGTGCGCGCGTGCGACTGCTTCTGCTTCGGAACGGCCATCGGCCGCAGAAGGGTAGCGAAACCCGCCGCCTCAGCGCCGGCGCTCGGGCACCAGGCCGGCCGCGAGCACGGCGGTCGCCTCGGCGGCCGCCAGCGGGCGGCCGAGGTGGAAGCCCTGCAGGAGGCGGCACCCCCGGTCGCGCAGGAACTCGAGGTGGCGCGCGGTCTCGACGCCCTCCGCCACGACGTCGCAGCCGCACGTCTCGGCGAGCCGCATGATCGCGGCGTAGACGGCGTTCGCCTGCGGGTCCTCGGGCACCCCGCGCAGGAACGCGCGGTCGACCTTGATGATCTGTACGGGCAGCTCGCGCAGCCGCCAGAGCGAGGAGTAGCCGGCGCCGAAGTCGTCGATCGCGAGCGTCAGGCCGCGCGCGCGCATCTCGTGCAGCACCGGCAGCAGCCGCGACGCCTCGAGCGTCCAGGCCGACTCCGTCAGCTCGAACACGAACCGCGAGAGATCGATCCCGTAGGCGTCGACAGTGCCGGCGGCGCGCTCGGCGAAGCCCGTGCGGCGCAGCTGGCGCGGGGAGACGTTGATGCCGATGTTGGGCTCCAGCCCGCGGGCGAGCCACTCGGCGCCCTGCGTGCACATCGCCTCCAGCACCCACTGGCCGAGCGCGTCCACCACGCCCGTGCGCTCGGCGACCGGGATGAACTCGGCGGGCGGGATCAGCCCGCGCTCGGGATGGTTCCAGCGCACCAGGGCCTCGATGCCCATCACGCCGCCGTCCGAGGCGCGGCACACCGGCTGGTAGTGCAGCTCGAGCTCCTCGCGCTCGATCGCCCGCCGCAGCCGCGCGGCGAGCGCCAGGCGCTCGAGCGGGTCGGGCGTCTCGGTCCCGTACACCGCCACGCCGCCGCCGCCGGACTTCGCGTGGTACATGGCGGCGTCGGAGTGCTCGAGCAGCGCCTCGACCCCGTCGGCATCGCCGGGGAAGACGCTGACGCCGATGCTGGCGTCGACCAGCAGCTCGGCGGCGCCCAGCTCGTAGGGCGCGCACAGGGCGTCGCACACGCGCTGGGCGACGGCCTCGGCCTCGGCGGTGGCGAGCGGCGGCAGGTCGCGGATCAGCAGGAGGAACTCGTCGCCGCCGCGGCGCGCGAGCAGGTCGCCGGGGCGGACGGCGCGCCGCAGCCGCTCCGCGACCTCCCGCAGCAGCCGGTCGCCGGTGTCGTGGCCCAGCGAGTCGTTGACGCGCGTGAAGTCGTCGAGATCGACATACGCGAGCGCGACGGCGGTGCCCGCGATGCGCGCCTCGGCGATCGCCTCAGAGAGGGCGGCGTCCATCGCCGCGCGGTTGGCCAGCCCGGTCAGCGCGTCGTGGTAGGCGAGGTACTCGACCTGCTCGGGGCTCCGCATCGCCCCGGGAATCGGCGCGACCGTCAGGAACTTTACGGGCTACTCGAACTTCAGCTCGGATAGCTTGGCCCACCGGCTGTCCGGCGCGCGCTCGTGCTCGTGGGCGGGCTCCTCGTTGAGGTTGGCCCCGCACTGCGGGCACAGGCCGGCGCAGTCCTCGCGGCAGGTGAGCTGCGCCGGCAGGGCGAGCGCGAGCGCGTCGCGCGCCCACGCCGCGAGGTCGAGCTCGGCGCCCTCGGAGTCCATGTACGGCGAGGTCAGCTCCTCGCCGCCGCCGGGCTGCTGGACCTCGCGCGCGTCGACCTCGAAGCGCGGCGCGGCCGGCTCCAGACAGCGCATGCAGGGACCGGAGAGCCCGGCCTCGAAGCGCAGCCGCAGCGCCCAGCCGCTTCCCGTGGTGCGGGAGACGTCGAGGCGCATCGGCACGAGCTCCGGGTGGACGGCGTAGCGCTCGCCGCCGTAGTCGAACGGGGCGATGTGGGCGTGGAGATCGAGGCGCCGTCCCTCGCCGGATGTCAACCCGAGGCGCCCGAGATCGAAGCTGTCGGTGCGCTGGGGCATCGCTCCATACAGGGTATCCGCAGCGGCTCAGAGGGCCGCCGCCAGCTCGAGCGCCGCGCCGAGCGCGAGCGCCCCCGCGGCGACGGCCGACGATCGCAACTAAGCGTCCTTGAGCTCGCGCTTGAGGACCTTGCCGGTGGAGGTGCGCGGCAGCTCGTCGACGAACGCGACGTCGCGCGGGGCCTTGTAGTTGGCCAAGCTCTTCTTGACGTAGTCCTTGACGTCCTTCTCCGAGAGCGACGCGTTGCCGCGCTTGACGATCACGGCCTTCAGGCGCTGGCCGAACTTCTCGTCGTCGACGCCGAACACCGCGACGTCGGCGACCGCGTCGTGGCCGTGGAGCAGGTCCTCGACCTCGGCCGGAAAGACGTTCTCGCCGCCCGAGACGATCATGTCGTCGTCGCGGCCGTCGATGAACAGCCGCCCCTCCTTGTCGAAGTGCCCGACGTCGCCGGAGGACAGCAGGCCGTCGATCTCGTTCTTACGGCCGCCGCCGGTGTAGCCCTCGAACTGCACCTCGTTGCCGACGAAGATGCGCCCGGTCACGTCCGGCTCCTCGACCGGCTCGCCGTCGTCGTCGTAGATCCTGACGACGCTGCCGCGCGGCGGGCGGCCGGCGGTCCCGGGCGCGTCGCGCAGGTCGCGCGGCGTGGCGATCGTCGCCCACGCCACCTCGGTCGAGCCGTAGAGGTTGTAGAGGTTCTCCCCGAAGTGGTCCATCCAGCGGTCCGACAGCCTCCCGGGGAGCGCCGAGCCGGAGACCGGCACCGCGGTCACCTTCGAGAGGTCGTAGCGGTCGAGGACCGCGTCGTCGAGCTCCAGGATGCGCTGGATCATGATCGGCACCACGACGAGCGCGTTGCACTCGTGCTGGGCGGTCAGCGACAGCGTCGCCTCCTCGTCGAACCTGCGCTTGAGCACGACGGTCGAAACGAGGCTGAGCGAGAGCGCCCACTGCGCGAAGCCCCACGCGTGGAACAGCGGCGCCGCGACCATCGTCCTGCCGCGCGCCTTGAGCGGGATCACCGACAGCAGCGCCGCGATCGGGTCGATCGTCTTGGGCATCGAGCGCGACGCGCCCTTCGGCGTGCCGGTGGTGCCGGAGGTGAGGATCACGGCCTTGCCCTGCTGCGGCGGCGGCTCGAGCTCGCCGGTGTCGCCGCTGTCGATCAGGTCCTCCAGGCGCCCGTCGCGGGTCTTGACGTCGGGCTCGTGCCAGGCGACGTAGCGCTTGCGGCGCCGGCCGGCGTCCTTGAGCAGGTCCTTGAACTCGTCGTCGTAGACGATCACCTTCGGGTTCTCGCGCTGAGCGACGTCCGCGAGCTGCGGGCCGGAGAAGCCGGTGTTCATGAACAGCGCGTGGGCGCCGAGCTTCGAGCACGCGACGACCGCGTCGATCCACCCGCGGTGGTTCCGGCACATGACGGCGACGCCGTCGCCGGGGCCGATGCCGTCGGCGGCGAAGGCGTGCGCGAGCGCGTTCGTGCGCTGGTGCACCTCCTTGAAGGTCAGCGTCCCGAGCTCGTCGATGATCGCCGGCTCGTCGGGGTGGTTGCGGGCGGCGGCGGTGTAGCCGGCGGCCGGGGTGGTGCCGAAGCGCAGCAGGGCGCGGGCGGTGTTCCAGAGGTGGTCGGGCCGCTCGGGGTGCACGATGCCGGCGCGCGTGAGCGTGACGAGCGTGTGCAGCTTCGTCGTCGCTTCGGTCACCAGCTGCGACGGGCTCGGGATCGTGGGCGGCATCGGACGGGTTCTCCTCTTATCTGGACGGGAGCCTCATACCCGGTGGAAGCTCGCCGGTCTCGATCAAGCGCCGGATCTCCGCCGCGCGGCGGGGGTTCAGATAGACGTGGCGCTGGCCCACCGACGGCTTCTCGGCGAGCAGGCCGGACGCGAGCAGCGCCTCCCCCACCTCCTGCGCCAGCGCGCGGTCGTTGCCCGCGAAGCCGCGCGCGAGATGGGCGAACTCGGTGTGGTAGCCGCCCCACTTGCCCATCCCGTCGAGCCGCTGCAGGATGCGGCGGGCGGCGCGGCGGCCGGGATCGGGATCCTCGTGCGGGCGCACCGCGCCGCCGTCGCGGCCGAGCAGCGCGTAGACGGCGTCCTCGTGCGCCTCGACGTCGCGGGAGTCCTCGGCGCGGGCGCCGAGGCGCGCGACGGCCTCGGCGACGCGCAGCGGATGGCCGGCGCCGATCGGCGCGCGCAGGGCGGCCTCCTCGATCACGCCGGGCGGCAGCGCGTGCGCGCGGGCCCGCAGGCGGTCGAGCCCGGCGGCGTGCTCCTCGAAGGCGAGTTGGACGAGCTCGGGCTCGGCCTCGGCCGCCGGGTAGCCGAGCACGAGGAAGCCGCCGGGGAGCTCCCCGGCCTGCAGCCGCAGGTCGCCCGGGCCGGCGGCGGGGCCGGGCTCGGCGAGGTCCACGAGCGCGCCGACGGTCGCCGCGACCAGCAGCCACTCGCGGCCGGTGGCGATCTGCGGGTCGACGCGCAGCGCGGCCGCGGCGGGCGTGGCGGCCAGCAGGAGGCCGCGCTCGGCGGCGATCCCGACCTCGACCGGCGCGTCGTAGCCGGACCGCGGCTTGGCCAGCTCGGCGCGGCCCTGGCGCAGCGCGGCGGCGAGGACGTCGCGCAGGCGCGCCGTCGCGGAGGGCGGCGCGGCGGCGCCGCCGCACGCGCGGAGCTCGCCTTCCAGCGCCGTCGTCACCATTTTCTCTACGGTACCGACGTGTCGTCAGCGCGCCGCCGAGTGGTCGCCCACGGCCGCGTCCAGGGCGTCTTCTTCCGCGACTCGACGCGCCGGGAGGCGCAGCGCCGCGGCGTCTCCGGCTGGGCCCGCAACCGCTCCGACGGGGCGGCGGAGTGCGTGTTCGAAGGTGATGACGACGCGGTCGCGGCGATGGTCGAGTTCGTGCGCCGGGGCCCGGGCCATGCCGAGGTCTCGGACGTCGAGGTGACCGAGGAGGAGCCCGAGGGGCTGCGGGGCTTCGAGACGCGCTGAGGCCCCGGCGAACTGCGGGCAGGGTAGGGAGGGGGTGCGACCTGCCTCGGCGGGTTCGCGAGACCGCTCAGGAAATCCTGCGGAACGTTTTGCCCCTAATCGCGTGCTTAGCGTTCGTCTCGACGGATCGAGGGACGCAATCGGGCTCCCCTTCAATGCAAGATGTTCGTCCTGGCGCGGGTTCCGTCGGCCCCGGCGCGTAGCGTGGACGGTTGCCATGGAGGCCGCCACCCCGCTCCGCCACCCCCGCGTCCTGGTCCTGATGGGGCGCGTGATCGTCGAGAACGTCGTCGTCGACGACGCGGCGACGGCCGACTTCGTGCGCCGCCGGGCCGAGGCCGGCGAGGACCCGGCGCGGGTGGTGTGCGACGCGGTGGAGATCGGGGCGCGCGTGCTGGAGCGCGAGGAGGCCGGCGCCACGGTGGAGGTGCTGCGGGGCGACTTGGAGAGGACGGCGCAGGAGGTCGTCACGGAGCTGCGCACGCGCCTGGAGGAGGCCTTCGGGCCGGAGTCGGGCCACGTCACGCGCGTGCTGGAGCGCCACTTCGGGGCGGGGTCGTCGACCGCCGTCCAGCACCAGGTGCGCGCCGCGGTCACCGAGCTGCTGGCCGACTACCGCGAGAAGCTCTTCAAGCAGTTCTCCTCGGCGGAGGAGTCCAACCCGCTGGCGGCCTTCCAGCGCCACGCGGTGGCCGCCATCCGCCAGTCCTCGGACCAGCAGCACGCCCACCTGCGCGAGATGAACGGCCGGATCGCCGCCCTGCAGCTGGAGATCCAGAAGCTGCAGGCGGAGAAGGAGAAGGCGCAGGAGGTCGCGGCCGAGCACGATCGCTCGACGGCCAAGGGCCGCCCCTACGAGGAGGCGGTCGCCGACGCCGTCGACGCGATCGCGCGCGCCCAGGGCGACGACTGCGACGCGGTCGGCGACCTGCGCGGCCTCGGCGGGCGCAAGGGCGACGTGGTGGTGGACATCGACGGCTGCTCGGGCGCCCCGCGCGGGCGGATCGTGTTCGAGGCCAAGACCGGCCGCAAGAGCCGCAAGGATGCGCTCGCCGAGCTCGAGGAGGCGATGGCCACGCGCGCCGCCGACTACGGCGTCTGGGTCGTGCCCGCGGCGGACCGGCTGCCGGCCCGCGCCACCGCGCTGCGGGAGGTCGGCGGCGACAAGCTGTTCGTCGTCTATGAGCCCGAGGACGGCTCGCGGCTGGCGCTCGAGGTGGCCTACGCGCTCGCCCGCGCCCGCGTGCTCATGGCCAAGGGCGGCGCCGAGGGGCTGGACGCGGCGGCGCTGCGCGCCGAGGTGGAGCGCGCGCTGGGCGCGATGGAGGAGGTGCGGCGGATCAAGCTGCACCTGACGAACGCCGGCACCGGCATCGAGGAGGCGCGCAAGGTGCTCGAGGCGATGGCCGAGCGCGTGCGCGCCCACCTCGCGCAGATCGACGCGCTCGTCGCCGAGGCCGACGATCCGGACTAGCCGACCTCGGCCGGCTCGTCGCGCCCCTGCAGGCGCTCGCGGCCGCGCTGCACGGCGGCGATGAACTTCGAGAGGTTGACCTCGAGCGTGTTGAGGATCTCGTCGGCGTAGTCCTCGGCGCCGAGGCGGATCTCGCGCTCCCGGGCGCGCGCGTCCTCGATGATGTCCTCCGCGGCGCGCTCGGCCTGGCGGGTGACCTCCTGCTGGGAGACGAGCTGCTCCTGGCGCTCGCGCGCCTCCTTGACGATCCGCTCGGCCTCGCGCTTGGCCTCCGCGAGCATCTCCTGACGCTCCTTCACGATCCAGCGCGCCTGCTTGATCTCCTCGGGGATCGTGGCCCGCATCTGGTCGAGGATGTCGTAGATCTCCTCCTTGTCCACGCGCACCGTGTCCGTCAGCGGGACGGCTTTCGCGTTGTGGACGAGGTCGTCCAGCTTGTCGATCAGTACCAGGACGTCCATGGCGCTCCCTGTTTCGCTACCGCCCGAGCGCTTCCTGCAAGCGCCGGGCGACCTCCTTCGGGACGAGGCCTGAGACGTCGCCACCGAACGTGGCGATCTCCTTGACTCCGCTGGAGGAGAGAAAACTGTACTGCGGCGACGCCATCAGGTAGATGGATTCGATGTCCGAGGCGAGCGAGCGGTTGAGCTGGTTCATCTCCAGCTCGTACTCGAAGTCGGAGATCGCACGCAGCCCTTTCACGATCGCCTTGGCGCCGCGGGCGCGCGCGAAGTCGACCACGAGCATGTCGAACGGCTCGATCGTGACGTTGTCGAGATGGGCCGTGGCGCGGGCGATGAAGCCGATCCGGTCCTCGGCGTCGAAGAGCGCCCTGCTCTTGCGCGCCGAGGCGTTGACGACGGCGACGATGAGCTGGTCGAACATCGCCGCCGCGCGGCTGATCACGTCGACGTGCCCGTTCGTGACGGGGTCGTAAGAGCCGGGACAGACGGCGATGCGGGGGTCAGGGGCCATGGATGCGGATCAGCGTGTCGCCGTAGCGGCGTTCGTCGTGAAGCGGCAGGTCCAGCGCGAGCGGCGCCCGACGGTCGCTCTCGGCCACGGCCACCGCCCCGGGCGCCAGCACGGCGGGGAGGGCCTCCGACAGCGGACGCGCCAGGCGCTCCGCCAAGCGGTACGGCGGATCGAGGAAGACGAGATCGTATTGGGCGCCGCCCGCCGATGCGCCGCGGAGGAACCGCAGCGCGTCGGCGCGGCGGACGTCGGCGGCCACGCCGAGCGTCTCCGCGTTCGCGCAGATCGCCCGCACGGCGGCCGCCGCGGAGTCCACGAACGTCGCCGAGCGGGCGCCGCGCGACAGCGCCTCGAGGCCGAGCGCGCCCGAGCCCGCGAACAGGTCGAGCACGACGGCCTCCTCGACGCGCGCGCCGAGGACGGAGAACAGCGCCTCGCGCACGCGGTCCGACGTCGGCCGGGTGGCGGCGCCGGGGACGCTCGTGAGCCGGCGGCCCTTGTGCGTGCCGGCGATGATGCGCACCTGGGCGAGCCTAGATCAGTCGTCCCACTCGACCGCGTACAGGCCCGCGGCGTGCGCCGCGCGCACCATCCCGGGCGGCGGATGACCGTCCTGGTGCTCGCCGAGCAGCCGGCGGGTGAGAGCCGAGCGGTCGGCCAGCAGGTCGTCGAGCGCGGCCGTGACGTCGGGCGCGCCCGGCGGGTCGCGCTCTTCGAGCGAGGCGCGCAGCGCCGCCTGGCGCATCAGCTCCTTGACGAACGCGCCGCTCACGCCCTCGGTGCGCTTGACGACGCCGGCTACGGCGGCCTCGTCGAGCGCGACCTCGCCCGCGTAGAGATGGACGAGCCGGCGCCGCGCGGCCTCGTCGGGCAGCGGGATCTCGAGCGCGAGGTCGACGCGGCCCGGCCGGGCGGCGAGCGCGGGCTCGATCAGGTCGGGGCGGTTGCTCGTGAGCAGGAACAGCAGGTCGGCGTCCTCGGCGAGCCCCTCCATCTGGTTGAGCAGCTCGAAGAGGATGCCGTGGTTGCCGATCTCCATCGTCCGCTCGGCGGCGACAAGGTCGACGTCCTCGAACACGACGGTGGCCGGCGCGAGGTCGCGCGCGATCGCGAGCGCCTGCTCGATCAGGCCGAGGCCGCGGCCGGTGAGCAGCACCGTGGTCCGCCCCGGCATCGCCGCGAGCAGGTAGTTGACCGAGAGCGTCTTGCCGGTGCCCGGGGGCCCGTGCAGCAGGATGCCGCGCTTGAGGTGGCGCCCGGCCGCGCGGAGCCGCTCGGCGTGGGCGGCGATGCCGAGCGCGTGGCGCTCGAGCCGCTCGAGCGTGCCGTCCGGCAGGATCACCGCGTCGCGCCGCACCGGGGCGAGGCGGTGGAAGATCACGCTGACGGCGCCCTCGTCCTGCGCATGCAGCGAGATCACCTTGCCGCGGAACACGTTGTGCTCGCGCATCGCCGCCCGCAGGTCGCGCACGGTCGCCGAGACCGCCTCGCGCTCCGGGGAGACGCCCTCCAGGCGCAGGTTGCTGCCGCCCCACGGGCGCTCGCCGCGCGAGAGCACGAGCACGAGCGGGGCGCCGCCCCGCCGCGCGAGGTAGACCCCGGCGGAGACGCACTTCACCACCCGCCCGTCGCCGACCTCGACGTCGGTGTACTGAACCGGGCCCATCCGCACCGCGCCGGCCATCGACTCGCCGGTCAGCAGCTCGTTCAGGCCGACCGGGATGTGCCCGGCGTGCCGGGTCGAGAACCCGAGCAGCTCCGCGTCGGGCAGCACCGCGTCGAGCGCGAGCTGGAGGTTCGCGTGGTCGGCCGTCGAGAAGTCCGCCGCCGTCGACGGCAGCGTCTGCGGGTCGACGCCCAGGTGCGCGCGGATCGGCTCGGCGTGCGGCGGATCGGCCCGCACGGCGGCGTGGTGCATGGCCTCCATGAAGTCCTGGAAGCGCGCGGCGAAGGCGCCGATCTCGGGCAGCTCGTCGGGCACGCGAGCCAACCTAGCGGACGCCGGGCCCGTCGCTGCGTAGGCTGCCGGCATGAACCGCTTCCAGCGCGATCGCGGCCAGGGCGAGCAGCGCACGACGACGCTGGAGCTCTTCTACGACCTCGTCTTCGTGTTCGCGATCACGCAGGTCTCGCACCTGCTGCTCGAGCACCTGACATGGGAGGGCGCCGGGGAGGCGGCGCTCGTGCTGCTCGTCGTCTGGTGGTCCTGGAACTACACGACGTGGGTGACCAACGAGCTCGACCCGGACTCGATCGCGGTCCGAATGCTGCTGATCGGCCTGATGCTCGCGAGCTTCCTGATGGCGGTCGCGATCCCGCGGGCGTTCGGCACGCGCGCGCTGCTGTTCGCGGGCGCCTACGTCGCGATCCAGGTCGGCCGCCACACGTTCCTGACCTTCGCGGCGGCGGGGCCGGGGACGGTCGAGCGCGAGCGCGCCGGGCGGATCCTGACCTGGTTCCTCGCCGCCGGCGCGCTGTGGATCGCGGGCGCGCTCGCGGACGCGCCGGCGCGCACGCTGCTGTGGCTGGGCGCGCTGGCGGTCGACTACGGCGGGCCGCTGTGCACGTTCTGGGTCCCGGGCCGGCGGCGCCTGTCGCCGACGACGTGGGACGTCGAGACCGGGCACTTCGCCGAGCGCTTCCAGCTCTTCGTCATCCTCGCGCTCGGCGAGTCGATCGTGGTCACCGGCGCCACGACCTCGGGCGAGGAGCTCGACGCCGGCGCGATCGCCGCCTTCGCGCTCGCGTTCCTCTCCACCGCCGCGATGTGGTGGCTGTACTTCAACTACGCGGCGGCGATGGCGCAGCGGCGCCTGGAGCTCGCGCGCGACCGCACGCGGACGGCGCGCGACGCGTACACGTACCTGCACGTCGTGATGGTCGCCGGCGTGATCGTCGCCGCGGTCGGCGACGAGCTCGTGATCGCGCACCCGACCGAGGTGCTCGACACGGCGGAGGTCGTCGCGATCGTCGCCGGGCCCGCGATCTACCTCGTCGCGCAGGTGCTGTTCCGCCTGCGCCTGGCCGGGACCGTGAGCGGGAAGCGGCTCGCGGGGGCCGCGGGGTGCGTCGCCGCGGCCGGGCTCGGGGCGTTCGCGCCGGCGCTCGCGCTCGCCGCCGTGCTCGTCGGGATCCTCGTCGCAGTGATCGTCGCCGAGCAGGTCGCCCGCGCCCGCCGCATGTCGCGCGGCGAGCCGTCGCCGATGGAGCGGCTCGAGGGGCTCCCGCGCTGATCGCGCTCGGCGATTGCTTCCGCCGCCGCGGCGGGTCCGGCGAACAGCTTGCAAGGTGAGGGGGAGCCCGGAGTGGCTCGGCGCCAAACGATCAGCGGCGCGCCGAGGGGTGGCCTACGTTTGTACGAATTATTCGTACCTTCGTAGGCCACCCCCTCGGATCACCGATCGACCGTGATCGATCGCGCGCGAGGGAGTGGCGCGGATCGGCACGTCGACCGCGCCCGACCATCCCGACCGGGCGAGCCGGTTCGGGCTCCCCTTCACCTGCAAGCTGTTCGCCGGACCCGCCGGCGCACGCCGGCGCAGGCACCGTCCCGGTACGCGCGCCGGAAGTTTCGTCGGGCCCGCCGCGGCGAGCGGCGTTACGCGGGAATCGGCTCCAGCGCATCGGCGCCGTAGGCGCGGTGGATGGCGTCCTCCAGCAGCACGTGCTCGGGCGCGCCCAGCGCCGGGTCGGCGTCGAGCAGCTCGCGGGCGTGGCCGCGGGCGCGCTCGAGCAGCTCGACGTCCTCCGGGAGCCGCGCGAAACGGAACGCCTGCAGCCCGGACTGGCGGACGCCGAGCATCTCGCCCTCGCCGCGCAGCTCGAGGTCGATCTCCGCGAGCCGGAAGCCGTCGCGATGCTCGGCCAGCGCGCGCAGGCGGCGCGACTCGCGCGGACCGAACAGCAGGCACAGCGACTCGTGCGCGCCGCGGCCGATGCGCCCGCGCAGCTGGTGCAGCTGCGAGATGCCGTAGCGGTCGGCGTCCTCGACCAGCATCACGGTCGCGTTCGGGACGTCGATGCCGACCTCGATCACGGTGGTTGCCACCAGGACGTCGGCGCCGCCCTCGGCGAACGCGGCCATCGCCTCCTGCTTGGCGCGCGCGCGCATCTGGCCGTGCAGCAGCACGACGCGGAAGTCGCGCAGCTCGCCGGTGCGCAGGCGCTCGTACTCGGCGGTGGCGGCGCGGGCCTGCAGCGCCTCGCTCTCCTCCACCAGCGGGCAGACCACGAACGCCTGGCGGCCGGCGCGCAGCTCCTCGCGGATGCGCTCGTACGCGCGCTCGCGCTCGCGCTCGGTGCCGGCGACGTGGGTCTTGATCGGCCGGCGGCCGGCCGGCAGCTCGCGCAGCACGGTCACGTCGAGGTCGCCGTAGGCGGTCAGCGCGAGCGTGCGCGGGATCGGCGTGGCGGTCATGTGCAGCACGTGCGGCGCCAGCGCAGCCGGCGCCTTGCGGTCCAGCGCGCGGCGCTGGTTGACGCCGAAGCGGTGCTGCTCGTCGACGACGGCGACCGCCAGGCGGTCGAACTCCACGGTCTGCTCGATCACCGCGTGGGTGCCGACCAGCAGCCGCAGCTCCCCGCTCGCGAGCTTGCCGAGCAGGTCGGCGCGGCGGCCCGCGGCGGTGGAGCCGGTGAGCAGCGCGGCCTGCACGAGCTCGCCCGGCATCAGCGCCTGCAGCGTCGCGAAGTGCTGCTCGGCGAGCGTCTCCGTGGGCGCCATCAGCGCCGCCTGGGCGCCCGACTCGACCGCCCGCAGCATCGCGTAGAGCGCGACCACGGTCTTGCCGGAGCCGACCTCGCCCATCAGCAGCCGCTGCATCGGGCGGTCGCGCCGCAACTCCTCGTCGATCGCCGCCATCGCCCTGCGCTGGTCGCCGGTCGGCGTGAACGGGAGCGAGGATGCGAGCCAGCGGGCGGTCAGCTCGCCGGGCGGCTCGAGCGGCTCGGCGCGCGCCCCCACGCGCCGGCGCGCGCGGCGGCGCAGCAGCGCGAGCTGCAGCAGCAGCAGCTCGTCGAAGGCCAGCCGGCGGCGGCCGCCCTCGTGATCGCCGAAGTGGGCTGCGACGAGCGCGGCCGCACGGTCCGGCAGGCGCTCGGTCGCCCGCAGGCGGGCCGGCAGCGGCTCGAGCGCCTCCAGGGCGGCCGGGTGCCACTCGTGCACGAGCGCGGTGATCTGCGCCGACGAGAGCCCCTCGGTGGCCGGGTAGGTCGCCATCTCCTCGCCGGCGGCGACGAGCTCGCCGGTGACGGCGTGCTGCTGCACGCTGAAGCCCCGGCTGCGGCCTTGGAAGCGTCCGGTCAGCAGCAGCCGCGTGCCGGGCCGGTAGCGGCGCTCGAGCCACGGCTGGTTGAAGAACGTCGCCTTCACGGTGCCCGAGCCGTCCGCCACGACCGCCTCCACGAGCGGGCGCATCCCGCGGCGCCGGACGGAGCGGCTCGAGATCGCGCGCACCTCCACGACGATGCTCGCGGTCTCGCCGATCGCCAGCGTGGCGATCGTCCGCGCCGCCTGCCGGTCGCGCGGCAGGTGCTCGAGCAGGTCCCCGACGGTCTCCAGCCCGAGCTGCGCCGCGCCCTTGGCGGCCTTCTCGCCGGGCAGCCTCAGCGGCGTCGCGAGCCGCGACGGCCGCGGGTAGCGCGGCGGCCCGACCGCGTCCAGCGCAGCCGGGGGCAGCGGGTCCGGGCTCGCGAAGGCGCGCACGCCGGAGATGATGATCCGCGCGGCGGTCGGCTCACTCGGCGGCGACCAGCCACCACCAGCTCGGCTGGCCCCCGCGCGAGAGCTCGACCTCGGCGGTGGTGGGCGCCAGCGCGGCGACCGCCTCGCCCTGCAGGGGCGCGCCGTCGCCCTCGATGACGGTCAGCAGCTCGGCGTCGCGCGCGAGCTCGCCGAGCACGACCTCGAGCGTCTCGCGCGGCTCGCCCCAGGCCACGAGCTCCTCGTCGATGAACCCGACGGTGTCGCCGCGCCGGAAGCGACCCTGGGTGTCGTCGCGCGCCGCCTCGGTGACCCCGCCGGTGCGCACGCGCGCCAGCGTCTCCTCCATCGCGGCCGCGTTCGCGCCGGCGCCCTTGTCGGGGTCGAGCGCGACGGCGGCCGCGAGGCCGGCGGCCATCGAGCGCGTCGGCACCACGCGCACGGTCTTCTCCGACAGCCCGGCGGCGTGCTCGGCGGCCATGCGGACGTTGGGCGAGTTCGGCAGCACCACCACCTGCTCGGCGGGCACGTCGTGGATGCCGGCCAGCAGGTCGTACGTCGAGGGGTTCAGGGTCGCGCCGCCGTCCAGCACGCAGGCGCCGAGGCCCTCGAACAGCTCGCACATCCCGTCGCCGGTGACGACGGCGAGCACGCCGCAGGTCTGGATCGCCTCCGCGAGGCGGAGCGTGCGCTGGTCGACCTGCTCGTGCATGTCGGCGACGTCCAGCCGCGAGACCGTGCCCGTGCCCTCGAACATCGCGGTCGCGAGCCCGGGCTTGTCGGTGTGGACGTGGACCTTGAGCGTGTGCCGGTCGCCGACCACCATCACCGAGTCGCCCAGCAGCTCGAGGCGGCGGATCCACGGCGACGGGTCGAGGTTGTCGCCGGTGACCGCGAAGTTCGTGCAGTAGCGGTAGGTCGAGGACTCGTGCTGCGGGTGGGTGACGCGGGCCGGCGCGTGGTGCTCGAGCGGCGGCGGCTCGGTGCCGCGCAGGGCGGCGATCATGCCGGCGAAGATGATCGTCAGCCCGTAGCCGCCGGCGTCCACCACGCCGGCCTCGTGCAGGATCGGCAGCAGCTCGGGGCCGCGCTTGACCGATGTCTGGCCCGCGTCCAGCGCCTGCTCGAGCACGCGCGCGAGCATCGCGTTCTGCGCGGCGTCGTCGACGCGGTGGGTGAGCCGCGGCTCGTCCATGTGCGCGATCTCGCTCGCCACGCGCGCCGCCATCTCCCGCACGACCGTCAGGATCGTGCCCTCGGCGGGCTCGCGCACCGAGCCGTAGGCCCGGTCGGCCGCGCGCGCCATCGCGGCGCCCACGAGCACCGGGTCGACCAGCTCGCCGGGCCGCGAGATCAGCTCCTCGGCGGCGCCGCGGATGAGCTGGGAGAGGATCACGCCGGAGTTGCCGCGCGCGCCGAGCAGCGCGGCGCGCGCCACCGAGTCGACGATCTGGTCGCGGCCGATCTCGTCTATCTCGCCCTGCTCGGACAGGCGGTCGAGCTCCTGGAGCACGGCGCGCAGCGTCAGCAGCATATTGTCGCCGGTGTCGCCGTCGGCGACCGGGAACACGTTGAGGTCGTTGACCTCCTCGCGGCGCGACTCGAGCTGCGCGAGCGCCGCCTCGACCACGGCCCGGAAGCGGAGAAGGCTGGGATCGACCACGAGCGCCGCGGCCGCGCCTACGCCTTGGTGACCTTGCCGGCCTTCAGGCAGCGCGTGCAGACGTACACGCGCTTCGGCGCGCCGTCTTCGGTGATGCGCACCTTCTGCAGATTCGCGTCGAAGCGGCGCTTCGTGGCGACCATCGAGTGCGAGCGGCTCTGGCCGAACGCCGGGCGCTTACCGCAGGAGTGACAGATCCGGGCCATGGCGGGCTGGAAGTATAGGGACCCCACCAGCCCGCGCCGCCGACGAATCAGGTGAGCGGGGCGCTGGGTACCCTCACTCGGTGCCCTCGGTCAGCCCTGCCGGCATCTCCCTGCCCGAGCGCTACCGCGTCGTGCGCCATCTCGCCAGCGGCGGGATGGCGAGCGTGTGGGAGGCGCACGACGAGATCCTCGCCCGCGACGTCGCGGTCAAGATCCTCGCGCCGCACCTCGGCGAGGACGCCCGCGCGCGCAAGCGCTTCCAGCGCGAGGCGCGCGCCGCCGCGGGGCTCTCGTCGCACCCGAACGTGGTCACGGTCTATGACGTCGGCGAGCACCGCGATCGGGTCTTCATGGTCATGGAGATCATGCGCGGGGGGTCGGTGACCGACCGGCTGCGGTCCGGGCGGGAGATCGACCACGCGACCGCGCTGCGCTGGCTGCGCGAGGCGGCCTCGGCGCTGGACGCCGCGCACGACGCCGGCATCGTGCACCGCGACGTCAAGCCCGCCAACCTGCTGCTGGACGAGCGCGAACGGCTTGCGATCGCCGACTTCGGGATCGCCCGGCTGGCGTGGGAGGAACAGGTCACGGCGACCGGGCAGGTCCTCGGCACCGCCGCCTACATCTCGCCCGAGCAGGCGCTCGGCGAGCCGGCGACGGCCGCCTCGGACCGCTACTCGCTCGCCGTCGTCGCCTTTGAGCTGCTGACCGGCACGCGGCCGTTCGAGGCCGACCACTTCGCCGCCCAGGCCCGCGCGCACGTCGAGGACCCGCCGCCGCCGCCCTCCGTGCGCGCGAGCGAGCTGTCGCCGCAGGTCGACGACGTGGTCGAGCGCGGGCTCGCCAAGGAGCCCGGCGATCGCTGGCCGTCGAGCGAGGCGTTCGTCGACGCGCTCGAGCACGCGCTCGGCGGCCGGCGCCGCCAGGCCGCAGGGCCGGCGACCGCGACGACGCGCCGAATCGAGACGCCGCCCGCGGCAGCGCCCCGCGCTCGCCACGGGGAGGACGCGGGTGGGGGCGCGGCGGCGCCCCGCGCTCGCCACGCGGAGGGCGCGGGTGGGCGCGCGGCGGCGCCCGGCGCTCGCCACGCGGAGGGCGCGGGCGGGCGC
>JBIOTP010000066.1:0-6695 GCA_044865965.1 Solirubrobacteraceae bacterium | reverse complement strand
TGCTCGAACTCGAAGTGCTCGCCGCTGCCGTTCACGTGCGCCTCGAGCGCCTGCGCGAGCGTCGCGCGGTCGTCGGCGTGCACGCGCCCGAGCCACTCCCCGCGCGTGTCGCCGATCTCGTGGTCCGCGTAGCCGAGCATCGCCTTCCAGCGGCCGGAGAAGTACATCCGGTCGTGCGTCACGTCCCAGTCCCACAGCCCGTCGTTGGCGCCGCGCAGCGCGAGCGCGTGGCGCTCCTCGGACTCCGCGAGCCGCTGCAGCGTGCGCTGGTGCATGAGCGCGTAGCGCATGGCGTGCTCGAGCCGGTCGGCGCTGAGCCCGGGCGTGAGCAGGAAGTCCGCGATGCCGGCCTCCGCCGCCTCCGCGTCCGCCGCGGTGTCGGCGGCGTGCGAGAGCACGATCACCGGCGCGTGCGGCGCCTGGCGGACGAGCCCCTCGGCGAGCTCGAGCCCGTCGACGAGGTCGAGCTCGCGGTCGACGAGGACGATGTGGTGGCCCCGGGACTCGAGCGCGGTGAGCGCCGCGGCGGCGGTCGTGACCCACTCCACCTCCGCCGTGACGTCCGGGATCGCGGCCAGCAGCGCGCGGACCGGCGCGTGGCGCGCCTCGTCCGCCGACACGGCCAGGACGCTGAGCGGGTCCGGCAGCCGGCGCGCGACGGCGGTCACGTCAGGCGACCTCCACCGGGGGCGGGAGCTCGGCCGTCTCCAGCCAGTAGGCGGTGAACACCTTCATCAGGCGCACGAGCGCGAGGAACGTCACGGGCTTGACGATGTAGGTGTTCACGCCCGCGTCGTAGGCCCCGGTCACGGCGGCGGCGTCGTCGCCGGTGCCGAGCGCGACGACGGGGATGCGCCGCAGCCCGGCGTCGCGCTTGATCGCGCGCACGGCGTCGTAGCCGCCGGGCTCGCCGGGGAGCTCAGCGTCGAGCACGATCAGCGACGGCGGCGGGGCGACGGGCCCTTCCGCGGCCCCCGCGCGCGACAGGTAGCGCAGGAGCTCGCCGCCGTCGGCCACCGTGCGCAGGTCGGTCGCGTTGCGCCCCTCGAGCAGCGCGTCGCGCGCCATCTCGCGGTAGTCCTCGCTCGCGTCCGCGAAGAGGATCGTCGGCAGCACCCCGGCCGCACGCGCGCGCGGAAAGCGGTCGCTCACGCGCGACCCCCGAGGCTCCGGGGGCGGAGGACCGTCCGTGGCCACCGCATGGGTCAATTCACTCCTGTCGGCTCAGGGGGCACCGTGCCCCAACGCTGCGACCCGAGCGTACGGTCGACCGGAAGCCGGAGCAAGACCCATTCCCAAGATCGGCGGATGTACGAAGCGCGCGGCCTCGACCGACGGCGGGGCGCCGCCTCTACGGATTGGGGGTGGGGCGTCAGGAAAGCAGCTGCAGGAGCTGCTCGCGTTCGGGCCGGCGCGGGCTTCCCGGGCGGCCCGGGCGAGCTCCGTGACGCGGGCGGCGAAGCCGGGCGGGCGAGGATCTCGTGCGCGGGCGACAGGCAGTTGACGATCTCGATGAGCGCGCGGAACACGTCGGCGTCGAGCATCGCCGCCACGGGGAGCGCCGCCCGCAGCGCGGCGGCGGGGTCGGGTGCTGGGCGTGGCCTGTGTCCGTTGCGCAGCGCCTCGATCTCCCGGTGGCGGTCGCGGTCGAGCTCGACGGTCCCGCGGTCCAGCAGTCCCCGTGGCGCAGGCGCTTCAGCGCGGAGCCGCTCGCCCTGCCGGTCGTCGGCTCCCGGTCACGATCGGCTTTGGACCCGACCTCGTCATCACACGGGTGAAGGAACATCAGGTGCTGGATGCCATCCGGCTGGCCGAGGCTGCGCGGCAGACGTCGGACGGCGTCGCACCATCCCTCCAAGAGATGCTTCGCGCGGACGCGCTCTACATGCTGCAGGACGCTGAACCGCCTGACTACCCAAGGGCGGTGATCACGGCGGCAATCGCGTGCGAAGTCAAGGTCAAGAGGACCCTACGCGACCGCGCCGCGGCCGGCGCGCAGCGGGAGCTCGTCGACCTCCTGCTGGATAATCCGCGCGACTGTCGCTCGCGCTGCTCGCGCTGTTCGACCGCCCGCTCAAGATCGTCTGCGGCGTATCGCTGCGCGACGCCGACCGGTCGCTCTACAAGCGGGTGGAGAAGCTAATCCGGCGTAGGAACGGTCTGGTGCACAAGGAGGAAGACGCGCCCGACGAGGGCGAGGCCGATGCGCATGTAAAGACCGCGATGGAGGTCTTCCGCTGGCTCGACCGCATCGAGGAGAGCGGCGGGTAGACCCTGGGCCGCGCACGGTAGGTCGCCAGCGTAGGCATACACGCACGCCAACCGACCACTGGCGGCCGGAGCGCACTGCGATGAGGGCGTCGGCGCTCTACGCGGCAGCCTCACAGCGTACGCGAGTTGACGGCGAGCAACCGCCGAGCGCCGCTAGTCGGTGTTGTCGTCGCTCTCGTCGCTGCCGGCTATGCCCGTCTCGGTCGCCCCGATTGTCGTGACCTCGGGCGATGCGACGACGGTAAGACTCCCATCATGCTCCCGTTGGCGCAGTGTGCCGATGAGTTCCAGAGTCCGCTGCAAGGGTCCGAGACGCGGCCGGCCAGAGGCGAGGTTGGACACCACGAGTGCCTCGGCGAACGCGAAGACGGCGATCCAGTGGGGGCGCAGGGCGCGGCGCGTCTTCGAGAAGCGAGCCGCCGCGCTCGACGGCCCTGTTGTGCTTGGCGAGCAGGCTCTTGAAGCTCGTGCGGAGCAACGCCGGCAGGCGCTCGGCGGGCGCGGCGCTGATCCAGGCGAACGTGATCACGTGATCGACGAGGGTCCGCGCGAGCGCGACGCCGTCGAGGCGCGAGTACGACGGCGCCAGGTACCGCAGGTGGCGCACCGCCCCGGCCATGCGGGCGATGAACGCGGCGCGCGTGATCTCCCAGCTCTCGAAGAAGGACGTCGGCGACGTAGGCCGCACGCGGACGGGGAGGCAGTCGTCGGCCTGCTCGCCGAGGAGGTAGAAGGACGACAGGAGGGCGGCATGGTCCGCTGTCGGTATCGGGTGAGGAACGGCAAGGCGAAGATTGTCGGGCGTGCTCACCCCGCAAGCATCGCGCGTAAGTTCCATGCCGAGGGTCAGGATCGCTCGTCTCTCGCGCGAGAGGTCGCTACCGGCGCACTGCCGAGTGGATGGAATCCGCTCGCGGAAGCCGGTCGCCGCCGGCGGTCCAGTCGCCGCTGCCTTCAGGCGAAAGGAGCAGTCCGCATGCGGCAGCGAGGACGCCAACGGATACACGAGCGTCGAGTGTGCGGATGGCGCCGGCGGCCGGCAGGTGAGGTCACGCGGGCTCAAGCACGACGAGGGTGAAGGTCGCGGCGGTGGCTGCCGGGTTGGCGTACGCGTGGGGCCACGTGGCATCGAACCAGGCGCTGTCGCCGGCGGGTATTTCGGCGTGGTGGTCGCCGACGTCGAGCGCGACGGTGCCGGTCTGGACGGTGAGGAGTTCGAGTGATCCGGCGCGGTGCGGTTCGCTGGTGCGTCGATCGCCGGGTGTGAGCGTCCACGACCACAGCTCCAGCGGTCCATGGCTGACAAGCAGGCGTGCGGAGCTCCCGGCCTCCGTCGACCACAGCGTCATCGCGTTCTGTCCTGATACGACAGCGACTGGCCGGGCCTCCGGCTCCTGCGACAAGAGCTCGGTCAGCGTGACGCCGAGCGCGGCGGCGAGCTTGAGCAGGGTGGCGAGGCTCGGGTTGGCCTCGGCGTGCTCGATCTGGACGAGCAGGCGGCGGCTGACGGTGCTGCGCGTCGCAAGCTCGTCCAGCGTCCATCGGCGTTGCGCCCGCTCGGCGCGCACGCGGGACGCGATCTCGGCCGCGACGCGCTCCTCGTTCGTGCTCACAGAGAGTGCACTATAGTGCCTTACATGGTGCATCGTTCGCGGGTGGAGCCGGAGACGTGGGCTGTGATGGCGGGTCGGGCGGCGCCGAGCGCCGGGACGCCGCTGAACGTTCCTCCGGTGCTGGCGTCGAACTTCGAGCTCGGCTCCGGGCGGGCCTACAGCCGCGACGACGCGACACCGACCTGGGAGGCGTTCGAGGAGCTGCTGGGCGGCCTGGAGGGCGGCGAGGCCGTCGCGTTTGCGTCGGGCATGGGAGCCGTCGCGGCGATCTTCGACCTGCTCCCGGTCGGCGCTACCGTGGCGCTTGGCGACGACTGCTATCAGGGGGTCGCGGGGCTGGCCGCCGCCGGTGCGGCGCAGGGCCGGTGGCGCGTGGTCCGCGTCGGCGTCGAGGACACGCCGCGCTGGCTTGAGCTCGCCGCCGACGCCGACCTGTTGTGGCTGGAGTCGCCGTCCAACCCGTTGCTGGCGGTTGCTGACCTGCGCACCGTCTGCGCCGCACGGCGCAAGGCGGACGCGTTGATCGTGGTCGACAGCACGTTGGCCACGCCGCTGGTCCAACGGCCGCTTGAGCTGGGGGCCGATCTGGTCATGCACTCGGCCACGAAGTACCTGGGCGGCCATTCCGATCTGCTGCTCGGAGCCGTGGTCGCGGCCTCCGGCGAGCGCGCGCGCAGGCTGCGCGAGCGGCGCGAGCTGGCCGGAGCCACGCCCGGCGCGCTTGAGGCCTACCTCGCTGTCCGTGGCATGCGCACGCTCGCGTTGCGGCTACAGCGCGCGAGCTCATCGGCCGCCGAACTCGCCGAGCGCCTCGCCCGGCATCCCGGTGTGGGGGTCGTGCGCTACCCGGGCCGCCCCGACCATCCGACGCACGCGACGGCGCGCAGCTTCATGGCCGGCTTCGGCGCCGTCGTGTCCTTCGACGTCGAGGGCGGGGCCGAGCGCGCCGACGCCGTCTGCCGATCGGTGCGGATCATCCGCCATGCCACGAGCCTGGGCGGCGTCGAGTCGACCATCGAACGCCGAGCCGCCATTGCCGGCCAGACCCACCTTCCGCCCGGACTGCTGCGGCTCAGCGTCGGCTGCGAGCATCCCGACGACCTCTGGCACGACCTCGAACAGGCCCTCACGCCGTGACGCCGCCCCGCAGCCCGGACCACACCGAGCGCTCCACCCTCGCCGCCTGCATCGCGCACGTCGCCGGCGCCCCGGCGGGCGACGTCCCGCTTGACCCGGACGAGCAGCGCGCGTGGCTTGCCGAGCGCGGACTCGGGCTCGTGCCTGTGGCGGACGCGGCGACGTTCAGCTGGGCGGGGCCGTGGATCGCCCTCCGCCCGGCGCGCGACGGCAGCGGCCCGCGCGCCGTCGTGATGTTCGGTGTGCCGTCCGGCGCGATCTGGGACCCCGCTGACACCGCCGACGAGATACTCGACGGATCCATCGTCGCGCCGCTGGACCTCGCGGCATGGCCGCCACGCGCTGCAGCCGAGGCGGGCATTGGCCTCGTCGAGGCGCTGGTCGTCTCCCCGGCCGCTGAGGCGCCGGTGGCGCTTGTCGACGAGGCGCTCGCCATCGTGGGACGGGGCCTGCAAGGCGACCGCTATGCCGCCGGAGCCGGTACCTTCGCCTCCGGCCGGCCAGGCAGCGCGCTGACGCTCGTCGACGCCGCCGTCCTCGACACCTTCGGCCGCGACATCGACCACCGCCGCAACGTCGTCGTGCGAGGCACCGATCTCAACGCGCTCGTCGGCCGCGAGTTCATGCTCGGCGAAGCGCGCTGCCGCGGCCGCCGCCTGTGCGAACCGTGCGCCCACCTCGACCGCCTCAACGGCGGCGGCGTCCTGCGACCGCTCGTGCACCGCGGAGGACTGCGCGCAGACATCATCCGCGACGGCACGGTGCGCGTCGGCGACCGGCTGACGCCAGCCTGAGTCCGCACATCCGTTCAGGCGAAAGCACCAGCCAATCCTGGGAACCTTGGCCAGATGGGCTACCGACCCGCAAACCGAATGGACGCGCTCTTGCGTGAGCTGTGCTCGGAGTACGGCTGGTGCCTACGCCCCGAGAAGCGGGACGCCCTGATCGCTGCTGCGCCGCAAGACCGTGAGGAGATCGCCGACTCGATCATCCGGGCCGAGTTCGGAGAGGCCGGCCTGCGAGACCAGGACAAGCGAGCGTTTCTGATGCCGATCGTGAACGACTGGCTGTTCGATGCGCACGGCCGCGGCGCGCGTTCCCGGCTGCCGCTTTGAAGCAGAAGCAGCGGCGCGCCGGGACTCCTGCCTCTCGCGCGGGAGGTCGGCTTGGCGGTCGTGGAGGTCAGGCAGGTGCAGCGCCGCGGTGGACGTACGGCGCTCGGCCGCTCGCGAGCGCGTCGAGGCCGGTCGCGGCGCGTTGCCAGACGTAGGGGCGAAGCAGATCCGCTGCCTCTTGGCTCGTGCAGAAGCGGAGCGCAGCGAGTTCCTCGTCGGTGATGCGCATGCGGGCGATCGTGGCCGGTGGTAGGACGCCGCCGTCGAAGACGAAGACGAGGGTGTCGTCCCACGGCCCGTGGGGTGCGATCCAGTCGACGCACAGCAGGGCGCCGATCTGCGCGTCGAGCCCGAGCTCCTCGCGCGGCTCGCGGCGAGCGGCCTCGATGGGTGGCTCGTTGGCCTCGACCATCCCGCCCGGTAGGTCCCAATCGGGCTTGTACGTCGGATTGACGAGCAACAGCCGGCCGTTCTGGTCGTGTATGACGACGTCGGCGGCGACGCGCTGCCGGGGCTGGCGGGCGTTGCCCTCGGCGAGGTAGGCGTTCCAGGCGTCGGG
>JBIOTP010000065.1:0-15705 GCA_044865965.1 Solirubrobacteraceae bacterium | reverse complement strand
TCAGCCGCCGCGACCGGTCGTCCTTGGCCGCCCGCAGCCACAGGCAGATCGCCAGCACGGGACCGGGCAGCTCGCGGCCGTCCAACCGCAGCGTCTCGTCGGCCACGACGCTGCGGCGCCGGTCCGCCGAGCCCGACCACAGCGCCGGCGCGACGCCCGCCTCGTCGGCGAGGACGAGCGCGCACAGGCGCTCGAACTGCAGCCAACCCAGGGCGGCGAACACGGATCGGGATTCTCCCGCGCGCGCATGCCTCTCCACAAGGGCCGGTCGTGGAGCTGGTCGAGCCGCTGCGGGCTGAAGACTCCCCGGAAGGACGGATATCCGTACGGGTGCCGACGGACGCGGCCGGTACGCTCAGTCGCCAGATGGCCGCCACCATTCCCGCCACGGATCGGATCGCCGTCCTGATGGAGCGCGAGCGGGCGCGCTATCGCGAGCGCACGGCGCGCTCCGGCGAGTACTTCGCGCGGGCGCGCGAGGTCATGCCCGGCGGCGTGCCGTCCCAGTTTCAGCTCAACGACCCGTGGCCGGTGTATGTCGAGCGCGGGCGCGGCGCGCAGGTGTGGGACGTCGACGGCAACGAGTACCTCGACTTCCACAACGGCTTCGGCGTGATGTGCGTCGGCCACGCGAACCCGGTCGTCGCCGCCGCGGTCAAGGCCCGCATGGACGAGGGCACGCACTTCGCGGCCCCGACCGAGGGCTCGATCGTGGTCGCCGAGGAGCTCCGCCGCCGCTGGGGGCTGCCGCACTGGCGGTTCACGAACTCCGGGACCGAGTCCACGATGGACGCGGTGCATCTGGCGCGGGGCCTCACGGGGCGGGAGGTCATCGTCAAGATCGAGGGCAGCTACCACGGACACCACGACGCCGTGATGGTCTCGGTCAAGCCGCCCGCCGAGCTGATGGGCGAGCGTTCGCGGCCCCGCTCGGTGCCCTACGGCGCCGGCTACGCGCCCGGCACGGACGAGAGCACGCGCGTGGTCCCGTTCAACGACGCGGCGGCGCTGGAGCGGCTGCTGGACGAGCTCGAGGGCCGCGTCGCCGGGCTGATCATGGAGCCGGCGATGATGAACATCAACATCGTCCGGCCGGTCGGCGGCTATCTGGACCGCGTCCGTTCGCTTACCCGGGAGCGCGGCGTGGTGCTGATCTTCGACGAGGTCAAGACCGGCGCGGCGGCGGCTGCCGGCGGCGCCACCGAGCTGTTCGGCGTCACGCCTGACGTCGTGTGCCTCGCGAAGGCGATCTGCGGCGGCCTCCCGGGCGGCGCGATCGGGATGCGCGACGACGCCGCGGAGCTCGTCGCGTCCGGCAAGGTGCGCCAGCAGGGCACGTTCAACGGCAACCCGCTCGTGATGGCCGCGGCGCAGGCGACGCTGCTCGACGTCCTGACCGCCGACGCGTACGCGCGCCTGAACCGGGCGAATGAGCGGCTGATGGCGGGCTGCGAGCGCGTCATCGCGGACTACGCGCTGCCCGCATACACGGTCGGCATGGGCTCCAAGGGCTGCGTCGTGTTCGCCTCCGAGCCGGTGCGCGAGTATCGCGACTACCTCACGAAGATCCACCACGACCTCACGAACCTCGCGTGGCTGTACCACATGAACAACGGCATCTTCATGACGCCGGGCGAGGACGAGGAGTGGACGCTGTCGGTGCTCCACACCGACGAGCACCTGCAGCGCTACGTCGACGTCTTCGAGACGTTCGCGCACGACGTCACGCTGTAGCCGCCGCGCCACGGCGTCCTGGAGATGGCATGCTCGCCGGCGTGCTCGTCGCGCCGGAGCCGAATGTCCGCCCGCGCGTGCCCGTCGAGGTGGCGGTCAAGCGATCAGACCCGGTCTACAACGCCCACGCGTACCTGACGAAGATCCCGGTGACGGCGATCGTGCCGTTCATCGAGGCGTTCACCGAGCCCGGCGACGTCGTGCTGGACCTCTTCGCCGGCTCGGGCATGACCGGCGTGGCGGCGGCGATCGCCGGCCGGCGGGCGGTGCTGCGCGACATCGCGGTGCTCGGCCGGCACATCGGCCGCGGCTACGTCGACCTCGTCGACGGCACCCGGCTGCGCGCGGCCGGGCGCCGCGCGATCGAGCGCGCCCAGTGGCGCCTCGGCTACCCCTACCGCGTCGCGTGCCGCGCGTGCGGAGGCCCCGGCGAGCTGTCGCGCACGACGTGGAGCGTCGTCTTCGCCTGCGCCCGCTGCGAGCACCCGGTCAACTTCTATGACGCGTTCCGGGCCACCGGCTGGGTCAAGCGCGGCCTGCGCTGCCCGCACTGCGACGAGCCCGTGGACACCCGGCGCGCCGAGCGGCGCGGCGAGACCCCGGTCCTCGACACAGTCGCCTGCCCGTGCGCGCGCACGCTGCGCGACCAGCCGCCGGCGCCGCCCGCCTTCGTCCCCCCGCACGACCTGACGCCGCCGGCCCAGCCGATCGGCCCCGAGCGCCAGATGTTCCAGGCCTCCGCGCTGGGCAAGCACGGGCTGCGCTCGACCGCCGACTTCTTCAGCCCCCGCAACCTCTACAGCCTCGAGGCCCTGCGCCAGGAGATCCTCGCGCTCGGCGACGAGCGGCTCACGCACAAGCTGCTGTTCGCGTTCACCGCAATCCTCACGCGCGCCTCCAAGCGCTACCAGTGGCACCCCAAGCGGCCGCTGAACGCCTCCAACGCGAACTACTACATCGCGCCGGTCTACTACGAGTGGAACGTCTTCGACCTGTTCGCGCGCAAGCTGGAGGCGGTCCGCCGAGCCGACGACGAGATCCGCCGCGGCCGCGCCGCCCGCTCCGTCACCGGACCGATCGAGGTCGACTACGAGGTCGGCTCGGCCGACGCCCTCGATGTCGAGGACGCCGGCGTCGACTACGTCTTCTGCGACCCGCCGTTCGGCTCGAACATCTTCTACTCGGACATGAACCTGTTCCAGGAGGCGTGGCTGCAGGAGATCACCGACCACGACCGGGAGGTCGTCGTCGACCGCAGCGGCGCCCGCACCGCCGAGCGCTACGAGCGGCTGCTGACCGGCGCGCTGCGGGAGGCCCACCGCGTGCTCAAGCCCGGCGGCTGGGT
Source organism: Solirubrobacteraceae bacterium (assembly GCA_044865965.1). GTDB lineage: Bacteria > Actinomycetota > Thermoleophilia > Solirubrobacterales > Solirubrobacteraceae > Solirubrobacter. The sequence goes on along the minus strand of JBIOTP010000065.1, from coordinate 12,626 downwards.
GAGCATGAACTTCTCGAACTCCAGCGGCGCGCTGTGGGCCCTCGGCGAGCGGGCGATCCGCGAGGCCGGCTTCGTCCTGGACTCCGAGGCCATCAGCGTGCTCGACAAGGGGCAGCGCTCGGTCAAGGAGCTCGCGAGCGGCTTCGAGAACATCGTCACGGCCGACCTCGTGCTCTCGATGCGCAAGGGCGACGCCGCCGCGCGCACCCACACATTCGCCCAGGCTCCCCCCGGCGCGCTCGGCCGCGCCGTCGACGACGCGCTGGGCGCCGTGCCCGCGCCCACGCCGACGCGCATCTACCTCGAGGTCGTGCGCGCCTTCCTGTGGCACGGCTGGGACGCCGGCGACCTGAACATCGCCGCCCTCGGCCCCGAGCTGCGCGCGCGCGGCTACGAGGTCCACCCGGGCAGCGGCCGGCTTCATCGCGCGTGCGAGCTCAGCCCGAGCCGGATCACGCACAACTCGCTTTCCGTCCGCCGCCCCGCCCTGTAGCGTCGCGCCATGTCCGCGACGACGTCCACGGCAGGGCCCACCGCGGGTGCCTCTCCGCTGGAGCGCTTCTTCGCTCTGCGTGAGCGTGGCACCACCGTCCGCACCGAGGTGCTGGGCGGCGTCGTGACCTTCCTCACGATGTGCTACATCGTCTTTGTCAACCCGGCGATCCTGTCGGCGGCCGGGTTGCCGTTCGAGGCCGTCACGGTCGGTACCGCGCTGGCGGCCGCGCTTGCCACGGCGGCGATGGGGCTGCTGACGAACCTGCCGTTCGCGCTGGCGTCGGGGCTCGGGCTGAACGCCGTCGTCGCCTTCGACCTCATCCTCGGGCGCAAGCTGCCGTGGCCGGTGGCGATGGCGTGCGTCGTGATCGAGGGCCTGGTCGCCGTGGTGCTCGTGCTCGGCGGCCTGCGGGAGGCGATCATGCGCGCCGTCCCGCACGAGCTCAAGCTCTCGATCGGCGTCGGCATCGGCCTCTTCATCACGCTCGTCGGGCTGCGCGACGCGGGCATCACCGTCAACAACGACGCGACCGGCATCGGCCTCGGGATCCTCACCGGCGGCGTGCCGCTGGTAGCGCTCGGCGGCCTGCTGGTGACGATCATCCTCGTCGCCCGCGGGGTGCGCGGCGCGATCCTCGCCGGGATCCTCGCGTCGACGGCTCTGGGCCTGATCTTCGGCGTGCTCGACGGGCCGGAGAAGGTCGCGGAGTTCCCGGGCTCGGGCTCGTTCTCCACCGTCGGCGACGCGCTCGACCCGGGCAACATCGCCGACGCGCTGACGTGGGCGCTCGTGCCGGTGATCTTCGTCTTGTTCATGAGCGACTTCTTCGACACCGTGGGCACGGCGGTGGCGGTGTCGAGCGCCGGCGGGCTGCTGAACGAGCGCGGCGAGCCGCCGCGCCTGCGGCGCCTGCTGCTGGTCGACTCGGCGGCGGCCGCGGGCGGCGGCGCGATGGGCGTCTCGAGCGTCACCACCTACGTCGAGTCCGGCGCGGGAGTCGCCGAGGGGGCGCGCACGGGCCTCGCCTCGGTGATCACCGCCGCGCTGTTCGCGCTGACGATCTTCTTCGTGCCGTTGATCGCCGTGGTCGCGCAGGGCGTGCAGGTCGGGGACACGACGCTGCACCCGGCGGTCGCCCCGGCGCTGATCATGATCGGCTACCTCATGATCCGCTTGGTCGCCGACGTCGACTGGAAGCGCCCGCAGGGCGCCATTCCCGCCTTCCTCGTCATCGCGGGCGTCCCGCTGACGTTCTCGATCAGCGCCGGCATCGGCTTCGGCGTGCTCGGCTACGTGGCCGCGATGGTCGGCACCGGCAAGGCGCGCCAGGTGCACCCGCTGATGTGGGCCCTCGTGCCGCTGTTCTGCGCGTTCTTCGCGTCCGACTGGCTGACCAAGAACGTGTTCTAGCCGCGGTCACGTTCGCCGCAGGAGTATGCGCGAGACGGAGTGGTCGGGCCCCTTGGTGAGGATGAGGTCGGCGCGCGGGCGCGTCGGCGCGACGTTCTCGAGCAGGTTCGGCCGGTTCGTGCGCTCCCGTAGCTCTCCGGGAAGCCCTTGCGCTCCAGCAGGCCCCGCTCGACCAGCGTGGCCAGGCGCGCGAGCGGCACGTAGACGTCGGTGACCTCCATCATCGTGACGGGCTCGCCGAGGCCGCTGAGCTCGGCGAGCTCGTCGTAGCCGATCGCCGGGGCGCCGGCGCCCAGCTCCCGCCAGCGCTCGCGGCCGATCTCCGTGAACGGGCTCGCCGGGCGCGTCAGCAACAGCGGGCCTGGGGGCGCGCCTCGCGATCGTCCTGGCGGGCGCGCTCGAACTCGCGCCGCGACATCACCGGCTCGCCCGGATGCTCGGCGCGGCGATGGGCGAGATAGCGGTCGTACGCGCTCTCGCCCGTGAGCTCGCGCAGGTACCAGCGCACCCCCGAGAAGGCCTGGCGCACGGTCATGTCGCGCCCTCCGGGGTCGCCCTGGCGAACGCCGCGCGCTCCTCGGCGGTCGGGAACAGCCCGGCGGGCGCCACGATCCGCGACCGCACCGGCGGCGCCTCGGATGTGCCGAGCGGCTCGCGGGCGCGCACCGCCTTCATCCACACGCGCATGGCGTCCAGTATGACGACGATGATCATCGCCGCGAACAGCGCGGCGAGGATCCCGTCCACCGTCGAGTTCGTGACGATCGCGTGCATGTCGTCCATGCTCTTGGCGGGCGGCAGCACCTTGCCGGCGTCGATCGCGTCCGCGTACTTGTCGCGCTGGGAGAAGAAGCCGAGCTTCGGGTTGTCCGAGAACACCTTCTGGTAGCTCGCGGTGAGGGTCACGGCGGCGTCCCACGCCAGGGGCACGCCGGTCACCCACGCCCACTTGAGCTTGCCCGACTTGATCAGCAGGGTCGTGCCGACCGTCAGCGCGACCGCCGCCAGCAGCTGGTTGGCGATGCCGAACAGCGGGAACAGCTGGTTGATCCCGCCCAGCGGGTTCGTCACGCCGGCGTAGAGGAAGTAGCCCCACGCCGCGACGACGACCGCGCTCGTCGCCCACAGGCCCGGCTTCCAGCTCACGCGCCCGATCGGCCTCCAGACGTTGCCGAGCGTGTCCTGCAGCATGAAGCGCCCGACCCGGGTGCCCGCGTCCACCGTGGTGAGGATGAACAGGGCCTCGAACATGATCGCGAAGTGGTACCAGAAGGCCTTGAGGCTGTTTCCGGTCGCGCCGGAGAAGATCTCCGACATGCCGACGGCGAGCGTCGGCGCCCCGCCGGTGCGCGCGATCAGCGTCGGCTCCTCCACCGCCTTGGCGGCGCTCTGCAGCTCACCGGGGCTGATCGAGAAGCCCAGCCCGTTGACCGCCTCTGACGCCGTCCGCACGGTGTCGCCGACCACCGCGGCGGGCGCGTTCATCGCGTAGTAGAGCCCGGGGTCGATGATCGAGGCGGCGATGATCGCCATCACCGCGACGAACGACTCCATCAGCATCGCGCCGTAGCCGATGAAGCGCACCTGCGACTCCTTCTCGATCATCTTCGGCGTCGTGCCGGAGGCGATCAGCGAGTGGAAGCCCGACAGCGCGCCGCACGCGATCGTGATGAACACGAACGGGAACAGCGCGCCCGCGAACACCGGCCCCGTCCCGCTGGAGGCGAACTTCGTCACCGCCTCGTTCTGCATCAGCGGCAGCGTCACGACGATGCCGATCGCGAGCAGGATGATCGTGCCGATCTTCATGAACGTCGACAGGTAGTCGCGCGGCGCCAGCAGCATCCACACCGGCAGCACCGACGCGAAGAAGCCGTAGACGACGAGGCAGAAGACCAGCGCCTTGGGCGACAGCGTGAACGTGTCGGCCAGGCTGGAGTCCTGCACGACGCCGCCGAGCACGATCGCGATCAGCAGCAGCGCGACGCCGATGCCGGTCGCCTCCATCACCCGCCCGGGGCGCAGCACGCGCAGGTAGAAGCCCATGAAGAACGCGATCGGAATCGTCATCGCGATCGAGAACGTGCCCCACGGCGAGTTCGCCAGCGCGTTGACGACCACCAGCGCGAGGACCGCGAGCAGGATGATCATGATCGAGAACACCGCGATCAGCGCCGCCGCGCCGCCGACCGGGCCGATCTCCTCGCGCGCCATCTGGCCGAGGCTCTTGCCGTTGCGACGCAGGGAGAAGAACAGCGTGACCATGTCCTGCACCGCGCCCGCGAAGATGACGCCGACGATGATCCAGATCGTGCCGGGGAGGAAGCCCATCTGGGCGGCGAGCACGGGGCCGACGAGGGGGCCCGCGCCGGCGATCGCCGCGAAGTGATGCCCGAACAGCACGCGCCGATCGGTCGGCTGGTAGTCCATGTCGTTGTCGAGCCGCTCGGCGGGAGTCGCGCGGTCGTCATCGGTCTCCAGCACGCGGCGCGTGATGAAGCGGGCATAGAAGCGGTAGCCGATCGCGTACGAGCCGACCGCGGCGGCGATCAGCCAGGCGGCCGAGATCTGCTCGTCGCGCGCCAGCGCGACGACGCCCCAGGCCACCGCGCCGATGACGGCTACCGCCGTCCAGATCACGATCGAACGTACGCGGGATTTCGTCTGCACGGAAGGTTCCTCCCCATTGCGGCGCTCAGCAGGGAATTCGTCCCCAGCCGGAGCCCCCGTGAAACCTGAGTGCTAGGCCACGGCGCGGGCGAGCGCGGTGGCCGCCGCGGCGGCCAGTACGACGGCGAGGAGCGGCAGCCGCAGCCACAGCGCGAGCGCGGCGGCGGCCAGGCCGGCGACGCGCGCGTCGATGCGCAGGCCCGTGCCGGCGGTGCTGAACGTCTCGTACACGACGAGCGCGGCGAGGATCGCGGGCGCCACCAGGCGGGTGACCGCCATCGCCCGCTCGGACGGCCGGCGCCCGCCGACCGCGACCGGCCCGGCGGCCTTCATCGCCGCGGTGCCGACGAACAGCGCCGCGACGGTGATCCAGGAGGCCGTCATCGGCGGCGCAGCCCCAGCAGCGCGGCGAGCGAGGCCGCGATCACCGGCACGCCGGCCGGCGCGACGGGCATCAGCGCGAGCGCGATCGCGGCGCCGAGCGCGGCCGCCGCGAGCGCGTCGCGTCCGCTCGCCTCGCCCGCGAGCAGCACGAGGTAGAACGCGAGGAAGATGGCGTCGAGCCCCAGCTGCTCGGGATGCGCCAGCACGGTGCCGCCGAGCACGCCGGCGAGCGTGCCCGCGATCCACCCGGCGCCCTGGACGAGCGTCGCGCCGATCAGCAGCCCGCGGTCATACGTGCCGTCGCCGCGGCTCGAGATGGCGAACGAGGCGTCGACGATCGCCTGCCCCTGCGCGGCCCGCTTCGCCGGCCCGCCCGGGAGGAACGGCCCGACCGCGAAGCCCATCGGCAGCCAGCGGAGGTTCATCAGCATGCCGGCGCCGATCGCCGCCAGCGCGGTCCCGCTGGCGGCGAGCACGCTCAGCGCCGCGAACTGCGCAGCGCCGGAGAACACGAAGATCGACATCACGACCGGCGCGACCGAGCCCATCACCGGCTGCGCGAGGACGCCGAAAGAGATGCCGAGCGCGAACGTCGGCAGCACCAGCGGAAGTCCCGCGCGCACCCCGGCCCGCACGTCGCTGCTCGCGGTCATCCGTGGTACCTTACCAGATGAGATTGACAACAGGTAAGACAACACCCGAGACTATCAAGCTCTACGGCGGAGCGCTCTGCCTGGACTTCGCCAACACCGTCGACTGGTCGGAGGACGGCGAGCCGCTGGGCAGCGACACCGACGCCCTGACCGAGCCGGACGCGCCCGCGCGCTGGGGCCGCCGGCTCGGGCTCGTGGTGGCGGACGAAGAACCGCGGCATGGGGCCCGCGGCGAGCCGGGCCACGGAGCCGGCGACGAGCTCGCCGCGGCGCGCGGGCTGCGCGCTGCCCTGTACGCGATCTTCGCGGGCATCGCCGACGGCCGCACGCCGCCCGCGGCCGCGCTCGAGCGGCTCGCCCGCGACCACGCGGAGGCGGCCGCCGCCGCGCACCTCGCGCCGGACGCCGGCGTCTGGCGGCTCGCCTGGGGCCGCGCCGACCAGCGCGCGGTCCGCTACGCCGTGGCCGCCGACGCCGTCGCGCTGCTCGCCGACCCCGCCCGGCTCGCGCGCGTGCACCGCTGCCCGGGGCGCAACTGCGGCTGGCTGTTCCTCGACACGAGCGGGCGCCGCCGCTGGTGCTCGATGCGCACCTGCGGCAGCCGCGCGAAGATGCGCCGCCTCTACGAGCGCAGGACGCGCAGCTCGAGCGGCAGGGCGGACAGCACGACCGGCCCGTCCGGGCCCACCAGCACGTCGTCCTCCAGCCGCACGCCGCCGACGCCGGTGCGATAGATCCCCGGCTCGATCGTGAAGATCATTCCCTCGCGCAGGATCGCGTCCGACGCGGGGATGAGGAACGGCGGCTCGTGCACCTCGGTGCCGATCGCGTGGCCGGCGCCGTGCACGCAGTCGCCGACGTCCGGCGCGCCCTCGATGATCGCGCGCTGGGCGGCGTCGACGTCGCGCGCCGCCGTCCCGGGCCGCGTCGCCGCGATCGCCGCCTCCTGCGCCTCGCGCACGACCTTCCAGGCGGCGCGTGCCCATTCGGCGGGCTCGCCGGCGACCGCGCAGCGCGTGAGATCGCCCCAGTAGCCGCCGATCTGGGCGGACACGTCGGCGCACACGACGTCGCCCGGCGCGAGCGCGTAGGCGGACGGCTGCCCGTGGCCGCTCGCGGCGTTGGGCCCGAACAGCACCAGCGGGTGGCAGGCGGTCGCCCCGCGCCGGCGCAGGCGGTACTCGACCAGCGCGTTCGCCTCCTGCTCGACCGCGCCCACCCGCAGCTCGGTGAACAACTCCTCGATCGCCTCGGCCACAACCACGCACGCCGCCCTGACCGCCTCAACCTCCTCGGCGTCCTTGGCCTCGCGCAGGCGCATGACGAGCGTGGACGCCGGCACCGGCTCCGTGCCCGCTTCCGCGAGCGCGCGGCCGCGCCCGTACCACAGGTGATCCTCCTCGACGCCGACGCGGCGCGCGCCGCCAAGGGCGCCCAGCAGCTCCGGCATGCCGTCGGTCGCCGCCGTGTAGAGCACGCGGTCGAGGCCGGTCGGCGCCGCCTCGACGCCCTCGCGGTCCAGCTCGGGCGCGACCAGCGCGCCGCCTCCGCCGCGCCTCACGACCACGGCGAACAGCCGCTCGAGCTGCAGCCCCCAGAAGCCGGTCAGGTACGCGATCGAGGCCTCCTTGGTGGCCACCATCGCGTCGAGCCCGGCCTCCTCGAGCAGCCCGTCGAGGGCCGCCACGCGTGCGTCGCCGTTCATCCGGCGCACCCTATCCTGGGGCCCCGATGCGCGTCCTCCTCGTCGGCGCCGCCCTGCTGCTCGTCGCGCCGGCCAGACGGTCACGCCGGTGCGGCCCGAGCCGAAGTGCCCGCCCGCCTAACGACGGACCTGCGTCTCGTAGCCGGCGACGCGCCGCCTACCGCAGCACTCGCGCCTCGTAGCCGGCGACGCCTATCGGAGCACCTGCGCCTCGTAGCCGGCGCCGCGCAGCTCTGAGAGCACGCGCTGGGCGTGCTCGTGCCCGCGCGTCTCGAGCACGAGCTCGACCGCGGTCTCGCGCACGTGCAGGTCGAGCCCCTCGCGGACGTGGGAGACGTCGACGATGTTCGCGCCCGTCGACGCCACATGGGTGAGGATGCGGACGAGCGCGCCGGGGCGGTCGGCGACGCGCGTGAGCAGCACGAGCCGGCGCCCGGACTCGTTCTCGTGCCGGCGCGCGATCGCCGCCAGCAGGCCCGCGTCGACGTTGCCGCCCGACAGCACCGCGACCGTCACGCCGCCGGCCGCGGGGCGGACCTGGCCGCCCAGCAGCGCGGCCACGCCGACCGCGCCGGCGCCCTCGACGACCAGCTTGCAGCGCTCCATCAGCAGCGCCATCGCCTCGGCGGTCTCGTCCTCGTCGACCACGACGATGTCGTCGGCCAGCCGCGAGAGCAGGGCGAGCGTCAGGCCGCCGGGGCGCTTGACCGCGATGCCGTCGGCGATCGTCAGCGCCGACGAGGCCTCCACCGGCTCGCCGCGGCGCATCGACTCGGGGTAGGGCGCGCACGCGCTCGCCTGCACGCCGACGATCTCCACCTCGGGCCGCGCCGCCTTGATCGCCACCGCCACGCCCGCGCACAGGCCGCCGCCGCCGACCGGCACGACGACCTTGCCGAGCTCCGGGACCTCCTCGAGCAGCTCCAGCCCAAGCGAGCCCTGCCCGGCGACGATCGCGGGGTCGTCGAACGGGTGCACGAACGCCAGCCCGCCCGACTCGGCGCGCTCGCGCGCCGCGGCGAGGCACGCGTCGACGGAGTCGCCCCCGACGTGCACGACCGCGCCCTGCCCGCGCGCCGCCTCCACCTTCGACATCGGCGCGTCGGACGGGACGAACACCTCGCACGCCACGCCGCGCGCACGGGCGGCGGCCGCCAGCGCCTGCGCGTGGTTGCCCGCCGACGCGGCCACCACGCCGTGCGCGCAGCCCGCCTTCCCGAGCGCCTCCAGCTTGGCCGCGACGCCGCGGACCTTGAAGGAGCCGGTGCGCTGCAGGTTCTCCGCCTTCAGCACGACGGTGCCGCCCGCGCGCTCGGAGAACGTGCGCGTGGAGAGGATCGGGGTGCGCCGGGCGACCGCCTCCACCGCGGGACGCGCCGCGCGGATGTCGCGATCGGTGACGGTGGCGGGCTCGGTGGCGGACATCAGTCGGGGAGGGCGATGATCGCGTCCATCTCGACCTCGGCGCCGAGCGGCAGCGAGGCGACGCCGATCGTCGTGCGCGCCGGCGGGTCGGCCTCGAAGTAGGTCGCGTACGCCTCGTTGATCTCCTTGAACACGCTGATGTCCGTGACATAGACGGAGATCCGCACGGCGTCCGTCAGCTGCGCGCCGCCGGCCTCGGCCACGATCGAGAGGTTGTCGAGGCAGCGCCGCGCCTGGTCGCCGGGTGGGCCCTGGACGAGCTGCCCGGTCGCCGGGTCGATCGGGGTCTGGCCGGAGCAGTAGAGCATCCCGCCCGACTTGACCGCGTGCGAATAAGGGCCTGCCGCCTGGGGGGCGCCGGACGCGGAGACGGTTTCGCGATGATGGGACATGAGCAGCAACGTATCCAAGATGCCCAATCGCCTCGCCTCAGAGACCTCGCCGTACCTGCTGCAGCACGCGCACAACCCCGTGGACTGGTATCCGTGGGGCGAGGAGGCGTTCGCGCGCGCCCGCGCGGAGGACAAGCCGGTGCTCGTCTCGATCGGCTACGCGGCGTGCCACTGGTGCCACGTGATGGAGCGCGAGTCGTTCGAGGACGCCGCGGTGGCCGAGGCGATGAACGACCGCTTCGTGTGCATCAAGGTCGACCGCGAGGAGCGCCCCGACGTCGACGCGATCTACATGGACGCCGTGCAGGCGATGACCGGGCAGGGCGGCTGGCCGCTCAACGCGTTCCTGACGCCCGAGGGCGTGCCGTTCTACGCCGGCACGTACTTCCCGCCGCAGCCGCGCCACGGGCTGCCCGCGTGGCGGCAGCTGCTGGACGCGATCGCGGACGCCTGGCGGACGCAGCGCGACGAGATCGGCGAGACGTCGAAGCGCATCGTGCCGCGGCTGCAGGGCGCGGCCGCCCTCGAGGCGCCCGACGCGGAGCTCGACCCGCGCTCGCTCGACGCCGCCGCCGACGCGCTCAGGCGCACCTGGGACAGCGAGAACGGCGGCTGGGGTGGCGCGCCGAAGTTCCCGGCCGCCTCGGCGATCGAGTTCCTGCTGGCGCGCGGCGAGCGCCAGATGGCGCTGCACTCGCTGCGGCGGATGGCCTCCGGCGGGATCTACGACCAGATCGGCGGCGGGTTCGCGCGCTACTCGGTCGACGCGCGCTGGATCGTGCCGCACTTCGAGAAGATGCTCTACGACAACGCGCTGCTGGCGCGCGCCTACCTGCACGCGTTCCAGGTCACGGGCGAGCCGCTGTTCGAGCGCGTGTGCACGGAGACGCTCGACTGGGCGATGCGCGAGCTGCGCCAGGACGAGGGCGGCTTCGCGTCTTCGCTGGACGCCGACTCCGAGGGCGTCGAGGGCCGCTTCTACGTGTGGACGCCTGCGCAGATCCGCGAGGCGCTCGGCGACGAGCTCGGCGCGGCCGCGATCGAGCACTTCGGGGTCACCGAGGCGGGGAACTTCGAGGGCGCGAGCATCCTCGTGCGCGCGACGCCGGATCCCGACCGCCTGCCGGAGATCAAGGCCGGGCTGCTGGCGGCGCGGCAGCGGCGCGTGCGGCCCGGGCTCGACGACAAGCGGCTGACGAGCTGGAACGCGCTGATGATCGCCGCGCTCGCCGACGCCGGCGCCGCGCTCGAGCGCGCCGACTACGTGTCGGCCGCCGCGACCTCCGCGCGCTTCATCACGCGCGACGTTCGCGACGCCGACGGCCGCCTGCTGCGCACGTTCAACCGCGGCCGTGCGAAGCTGCGCGCCTATCTCGAGGACCACGCGTTCCTCTTGGAGGCGCTGCTGGCGCTCTACGCGGCGACGTTCGACGAGCGCTGGTTCGTCGAGGCGCGCGGGCTGGCGGACGAGATCCTCGAGCGCTTCCACGACGCCGAGCGCGGCGGCTTCTTCTCCGTCGCCTCCGACCACGAGGCGCTCGTCGCGCGGCGCAAGGACCTCGAGGACGCCCCGATCCCGTCCGGCGCGTCGTCGGCGGCGCTCGGCCTGCTGAGGCTGGGGCGGCTCACCGGCGAGGCGCGCTACGAGGACGCCGCGCTGTCGCACATCCGGCTGCTGCACACCGTCGCGCCGCAGCATCCGCAGGCGTTCGGGCACCTGCTGCAGGCGATCGACTTCCAGCTCGCCGACGTGCGCGAGGTCGCGCTGGTGGGCGAGGAGCTGGCGCCGCTGGCGCGCGTCGTGCGCGGCGCGTTCCTGCCGCACGTCGTGCTCGCGGGCGGCGCCGGAGCGGCCGTGCCGCTGCTCGAGGGCCGCGGGCCCGTGGACGGGCGCGCCGCCGCCTATGTGTGCGAGCGCTTCGCGTGCCAACGCCCGGTGACCGAGCCGGACGAGCTGCGCGCGCTCCTGTAGTGGTTGATGTCCTGACGTTTCCCGCCGGCCGGCGCGCGAAGTTCGTGATCCTGGTCGCCGCCTTCGTGGTCGTCGGCGCGCTCGGCCCGCTGTCCGGCGAGTTCGAGGACGCGCAGAAGAACGAGACGTCCTCGTTCCTGCCGGGCGACAAGGAGTCCGTGCGGGCGCTGGAGGCGGTCAAGCGCTTCCCGGGCGGCGAGACGGCGGCCGCGGTGACCGTGCTCGAGCGCACCGACGGGTCGCTGACGGGGGCGGACCTCGCGCGGGCGAAGGGGCTCGTCGAGAGCCTCACGAGCGACCGGCCGCGCGACACGCTGCCCAGCGAGGGCCCGATCCGGTCACGGGACGGGCGCGCGGCGCTGGTGGTCACGCCGGTGCGGGCGACGTCCGACAGCGGCAACTCGCAGCGCTTCCTCGACACCGTCGACGAGATCCGCGACCGCGCGCACGCGCTGGCGCGCGGCGGGCTCGGCGTGCAGGTGACCGGCGGCGCCGGGTTCGGCGCCGCCGCCGTGAAGGTCTTCACGAACATCAACGGCACGCTGCTGACCGTCGCCGGCGGGCTCGTGCTGATCCTGCTGATCCTGATCTACCGCTCGCCGGTGTTCTGGATGATCCCGTTCTTCACCGTTCTGTTCGCGGAGACGTCGGCGCGCGGCATCGGCTCCCTGCTCGCGGAGGCCGGCGTGACCATCAACGGCCAGTCGGCGGTCAAGGGCCAGACGCTGCTGCAGGCCCACTTCCCGGCCGGCGCCAACGTGCCCACGACGGTGGTCGTGCCCGACCGGGCGCGGGCCGGCGCGGTGCGCGGCGCGCTCGCGGCCGATCGGCGGGTGGCGCAGGCCGGGCCCTCGGTGACCGGGCCGCCGGGCGTCCGCTTCGACGTGTCACTGCGGGCCGACCCCTATTCGACGACGGCGTTCGACCAGATCCCCGGGCTGCGGGCGGTCGCGAAGCGGGCGGGTGGTCCGGGAGTGCTGGTCGGCGGCCCGACGGCGGAGTCCTACGACTACCGCCAGGCGGCGTCGCGCGACAACAAGGTGATCCCTCGCTGCTGCTGTTGAGCTTCGTGTTCCTGGTCGCGCTGGGGATCGACTACAACATCTTCCTGATGGCGCGCGTGCGCGAGGAGACGCTGCGCTTCGGCACGCGCGAGGGGATGCTGCGCGGGCTGGCCGTCACCGGCGCGGTGATCACGTCGCGGGGATCGTGCTCGCCGGGACGTTCGGGGCGCTCGCCGTGCCGCCGCTGGTCTTCCTCACGGAGATCGGGTTCGTGATCGCGTTCGGCGTGCTGTTGGACACGTTCATCGTGCGCTCGGTGCTCGTGCCGGCGCTGACGTTCGCGATCGGCAGCCGGATCTGGTGGCCGTCGGCGCTGGTGCGCGACGCGGTGGCTAGAGGATCGCGAGGTAGCGCTCCAGCTCCCAGGGCGTGACCTGGACGCGGTAGTCCTCCCACTCCTGGCGCTTGATCTCGACGTAGCGGTTGAAGATGTGCTCGCCGAGCGTGCGCAGTAC
>JBIOTP010000064.1:0-16334 GCA_044865965.1 Solirubrobacteraceae bacterium | reverse complement strand
GGCGTCGAGCGCGTCGGCGAGTTTCGCGCGATGGCCGAGCTGGGCGTGGACCTCGGGCAGGGCTTCTACTTCGGGCAGGCGACCGAGCGCCCGATGGCCGTCGACCCGCGGGTCGTCCGGCTCACCGTCTGACCTCGCTATAACTGCGCTTCGATGGCTCCGGAGCGCGACCTGTTCGCCAACTTCGAGCGGATGCGGCGAGAGATGGACGAGCTGTTCGGCGACGTCCTGGACCGCGGCCTCGCCCCGCGCCGCCGCGGTGGCTTCTCGCCCGCGGTCGACGTCTACTACACGACCGACCCGCCGCGGGCGGTCGTACGGGCCGACCTGTCCGGGATCGATCCCGACGCCGTGCAGCTCGAGATCAGCGGCCGCGAGCTCGTGCTCAGCGGCCACCGCGACCCGCACGCCGGCGACGAGCGCGTATACCAGCAGCTCGAGATCGAGCACGGCCCGTTCCGGCGCGTGATCGCGCTCGGCGCCGACGTCGACGCCGAGGCGGCCGACGCCCGCTACGAGGACGGCATTCTGACCGTCGAGCTGCCGCTGGCGCGGCCCGCGATCTCGCGCACCGTGCCGATACGCGGGACCGACGGGTGAGCGCGCCCGAGGACCAGCCGCCCGGCCTGCCGGACACGCTGCCGGTCCTCCCGCTGCGTGACACCGTCACCTATCCCGACACGCTGACGCCGCTGGCCGTCGGCCAGGAGCGCTCGATCCAGCTCGTCAACGACGCGCTGGTCGGCAACCGCATGCTGGTCATGGTGGCCGGCAAGGAGCCGGAGATCGAGGCTCCCGGGCCGGAGGACCTCTACGACGTCGGCGTCGTGGGCCTCGTGGCGCGCATGCTCAAGGTGCCCGACGGCAGCCTGCGGATCCTCGTCCAGGGCGGCCAGCGCGTGCGGATCGAGGGGTGGGTGGCGCGCGAGCCCTACCTGGTCGCGCGCGTCACCGAGATGCCCGACGTCATCGACGAGGGGCCCGAGCTGACCGCGCTCATGCGCAACGTCCAGCAGACGTTCACGCACATCATCGAGGAGGTCCCCTACCTCCCCGAGGAGCTGCAGATGGCGGTCGCCAACCTCGAGGAGCCGTCGGCGCTCGCGCACCTTATCGCGGGCGCGCTGCGGATCAAGGTGGAGGACAAGCAGGCGCTGCTGGAGGAGGTCGACGTCGCCAAGCGGCTCCGCAAGCTCTCGGAGATCCTCGCGCACGAGCTCGACATCGTCGCCATCGGCTCCAAGATCCAGTCCCAGGTCCAGTCCGAGATGGAGCGCTCGCAGCGCGACTACGTGCTGCGCCAGCAGCTCAAGGCGATCCAGGAGGAGCTGGGGGAGAAGGACCCGGCGGAGGCCGAGGTCGACGAGCTGCGCGAGCAGCTGGCGGACATCGAGCTGCCCGAGGACGTGCGCAAGCAGGCCGACCGCGAGCTCTCACGGCTGGAGAAGCTGCCCCAGGCGGCCGCCGAGCACGGCGTCATCCGCACCTACCTCGAGTGGATCGCCTCGCTGCCGTGGGACAAGCGCACCGACGACAACCTCGACCTCAAGCACGCGCGCGAGGTGCTCGACGCCGACCACTACGACATCGCCAAGGTCAAGGACCGGATCCTCGAGTTCCTGGCCGTGCGCAAGCTCAAGCCGGACGCCACCGGCTCCTCGATCATGTGCTTCGTCGGCCCGCCGGGCGTCGGTAAGACCTCGCTCGGGCGCTCGATCGCGCGCGCGATGGGGCGGCGCTTCGAGCGCGTCTCGGCCGGCGGCGTGCGGGACGAGGCGGAGATCCGCGGCCACCGGCGCACCTACATCGGGGCGATGCCGGGGACGATCATCCGCGCGCTGCGCGACGCGGGCGCCAACAACCCGCTGTTCATGATCGACGAGATCGACAAGATGGGCGCCGACTACCGGGGCGACCCGGCGAGCGCGATGCTCGAGGTGCTCGACCCCGAGCAGAACGCGACGTTCCGCGACCACTACCTGGACGTGCCGTTCGACCTCTCGCACGTCCTGTTCATCACCACCGCGAACACGCTGGACACGATCCCGCCGCCGCTGCGCGACCGCATGGAGATCATCCAGCTCGCCGGTTACACCGAGGAGGAGAAGCTCCAGATCGCCAAGCGCTACCTCGTCCCGCGGCAGATCGACCGCTCCGGGCTCAAGCGCTCGCAGATCGGCTTCACGGATGCCGGCCTGAAGGCGATCGTCGCCGACTACACGCGGGAGGCGGGCGTGCGCAACCTCGAGCGCGAGATCGGGTCGGCGTGCCGCAAGGTCGCGCTCCAGGTGGCGGAGGGGACGCTGGACAAGAAGGTGTCGGTGACGGAGCCGCGGGTGCGCGAGCTGCTGGGCCGGCCGCGCTTCCAGGCCGACACCAAGCGCCGCACCGCGGAGCCGGGCGTCGCCACTGGGCTGGCCTGGACCCCGGTCGGCGGCGACGTGCTGTTCGTGGAGGCGACCGCAATGCCGGGCTCCGGCAAGCTGACGATCACCGGTCAGCTCGGCGACGTCATGAAGGAGTCCGCCCAGGCCGCCCTCTCGTACGTGCGCGGGCACGCGGACCTCCCGGACGACTGGTTCAAGACCCACGACCTGCACGTGCACGTGCCGGCGGGCGCGATCCCCAAGGACGGCCCGAGCGCCGGCGTCACGATGGCCACGGCGCTGATGTCGCTGGTCACCGGGCGGCCGGTGCGCGACGACGTCGCGATGACCGGGGAGCTCACGCTCACGGGCCAGGTGCTGCCGATCGGGGGCCTGAAGGAGAAGGCGCTGGCGGCGCAGCGGGCCGGCGTCAAGCGGGTGCTGGCGCCCAGCCGCAACGAGGGGGACCTCGAGGACATCCCCGAGCCGCTGCGCAAGGGCATGGACTTCGTGTGGGTCGACGAGATCGGGGACGTGTTCGACGCCGCCCTCGAGAACGGCCTGCCCGGGTATGCTCGGCGCACGTAGAGGAACCGAGCCGAACGAGGAAGGGTGGCGATGGCGAACAAGAAGGTGGCGAAGGCCGGGAAGGCGGCCCAGAAGGCGCGCTCGAACCCGTACCTGGCCAAGCTCATCGAGGACGAGGACCTGCGCAAGAACATCTTTGCGGCGTACGAGAACGCGCGCGACGCCGTCGGGCGCCTGAGCAACGGCAAGCACCCGTCGCGTCAGATCTTCGCCGACAAGAAGCTCCACAAGAAGATGAAGGCGACCGCGGAGAACATCCGCGACGCCGGCCAGGCGCTCCAGGCGCCGCGCAAGCGGAAGAGCGGCTTCGGCCGGATCGTTCTCGTCGGCCTCGTCGGCACCGGCGTCGCGCTGGCGCTGTCGGAGGGCCTGCGCAAGAAGGTGCTCGACACGCTGTTCGGCGCCGAGGAGGAGTTCGAGTACACCTCGACCACCGCGCCGACGCCAACCGCCTCGCCACCGGCGGGGTCCCCCACGACCTGAGCGTACGAGGGCGCCCACCGGGCGCCCTCGCCGGTTCTAGAGGCCATCAGACCGGCAGCAGCGGGATGTCCCACAGCACCGCGGCGGCGATCGCGGCGGCCGCGGCGCAGACCACCGCGGTGACGATCATCGCGCGCTCGGCCGGGGTCCTGCGCTTCGCGCTCGCCTTCGCGCGCTCGGCCTGCTCGAGCGCGTGCTCGAGCAGCCGCTCGGCCCAGACGAACTCGAGGCTGAGGATCCCGAGCCCGATCGGGATCACGGCGAACGCCGGCCCCGGCAGCACGAGCATCGCCACCCCGCCGAGCAGCACGGTGAAGCCGCCGGCGACGATCAGCGCGCGGACGATGCGCGGGCGCAGCAGGTGGCGCTCGCGCTGCGCGCGCAGGCGCTCGGCGAGTGTGGGGCCGCCGCTCATCCGGTCCCGATGAAGTCGCGCACCTCGATCAGCGCCCCGGGACGCTCGCCGGTGTCGGGCGCGCGGGTGGGTGGGCCGGTGTCCCGCGCCTGCCAGGCGACGAGGAACGGATGCGGGTCGACCGCCTTGCCGCCGTTCGGGTGGATCTCGAAGTGCAGGTGGGGCGGCGTCGGCTCGGCGTCGCCGGTGTTGCCGACGAAGCCGAGCACGGTCCCCTTGCGCACGCGCGCGCCGTCGACCGCCTCGGTCGCGAAGGCCGACAGATGTGCGTAGAAGAACTGGTCGCCGGTGTCGGCGTAGACCCACAGGCGGTTGCCGGAGACCCTCAGCGTGCCGACGTTCTCGACCGTGCCGTCGGCGGCGGCGACGACCGGCGTGCCGAAGTCCGCGAACAGGTCGTTGCCCTGGTGGGTGCCGGTGTCGGCGCGGGGAGCGCCGAACGGGCCGCCGATCCGCGTGCCGCCGAGCACCGGGAACACGAACGCGCGCCCCATCAGCCGCTTGCGCCACCTGGGCGGGCGGCGGGGGCGCGGCGTCGCCTGGGCGGTCGGCGTCGGCGTGGCGGTCGCCGTCGCGGTCGGCGTGGGCGTCGCGGTCGCGGCCGGCCCGTCCTTGGCCGCCGCAGAGACGTCGGCCACGGTCACGCTCGTGCCGGCTGGGTAGCCGTCGAGCGCGCGCGTGAGCCGCACGCGCAGGCCGGCGCCGCCGTGGTTGACGCGTACCGAGCCGCCGCTGGGCAGCGGGTAGACCTCGTCGCCGCGCACGTCGCCGATCTTCTGGCCGCCGATCCGCAGGCCGCGCACGGAGCCGGCGTAGACGACGCCGTCGCCCCGGTCGGTCGCGCTGCGGCGGACGAGGTCGGCGGTCACCGCGCCGCCCAGCAGCTCCACGCCGAAAGCCTCGGCGGTCGCGCGCGCGGATGCGTCGCCGCCCGCGCGGGTGGCCGACGCGGCCGCGGAGCCGTCCGAGAGGGCGATCCCCTTCGGCGTGGCCGAGGGAGCGCTGCGGCTCGTGTCGCCGTCGCCGGCCACCGACACCGGCGCCACGTCGCCCAGCGTGCCGCTGACCACCGCGGCGCTGGCACGCGCCCTCGCCGGACCCTGCGCGGGCGCCGACGAGACGAGGATCCCGGCGGCGGCGGCGAGCGCGGCAGGAACCAGGAAACGCACCCGAAGAGTGTGCCAAACCGTACCGTGACGCCGACGGGGCTTCGCTACGGTCCGCCGGCGTGGAGGCAGCGATCGTCGCCGAGGGGCTCGAGAAGTCCTACGGGCCCGTAGAGGCGCTGCGCGGCGTGGATCTCACCGTGCTGGGCCTGCTCGGCCCCAACGGGGGCCGGCAAGACGACCGCCGTGCGGATCCTCACCACGCTGCTGCGGCCCGATCGCGGCAGCGCCCGCGTCGCCGGCCTCGACGTCGTGCGCGACGCCCGCGCGCTGCGGGCCAAGATCGGCCTGGCCGGCCAGTACGCGGCGGTCGACGAGAACCTGACCGGCTTCGAGAACCTCGAGATGGTGGGCCGGCTCCACCACCTCGGCCGCGGCCGTCGCGCGAGCGCGCGCACGAGCTGCTCGAGCGCTTCGAGCTGACCGACGCCGCCGACCGGCCGGCGAAGACCTACTCCGGCGGCATGCGCCGGCGGCTCGACCTCGCCGCCGCGCTCGTCGCGCATCCACCGGTGCTGTTCCTCGACGAGCCGACCACCGGCCTGGACCCGCGCAGCCGCGTCGGCCTGTGGGAGACGATCGAGGCGCGCGTGGCGGCCGGCGCGACCGTGCTGCTGACGACGCAGTACCTCGACGAGGCCGACCGGCTGGCCGACCGGATCGCGGTGATCGACCACGGCCGCCTGATCGCCGAGGGCACGCCGGCCGCGCTGAAGGCCGCGCCACCTGTTCATCGGCGCTCCGGGGAGCGACGACGTGTGGATCGCGACGGCGTGGGCGGTCGGCCTGACCGCGGTCTTCGCGCCGCTCGCGGTCTGGCGCTACCGGCGAGTCTCCGCCCGCTAGTACCAGGGCAGCGTCGCGCAGTCGCTCTACGCGGCCGCGGCCGCAAGCCAGCCCGTGGTAAAGTCAACCAAATGGTTCAGCAACGCGCGGACCGCCTCGACGCCGCGTTCGCCGCCCTGGCCGACCCGACGCGGCGCGCGATCGTAGCCCGGCTGGCCCAGGGCGAGGCGTCGGTGTCGGAGCTCTCCGAGCCCTTCGACATGACGCTGACGGCGGTCGCCAAGCACCTGCGCGTGCTCGACCGCGCCGGGCTCATCGAGCACGCCAAGCAGGGCCGCGTGCGCCGCTGCCGGCTCGTCGCCGAGCCGCTGCGCGAGGTGCACGCCTGGACCGGCGCCTACGGGCGCTTCTGGGAGGGCCAGCTCGACTCGCTGGCCGCGCACCTCCATGGGCCGGCGCGCGACTGATGGTCGAGCTGCTGCCGGACGGCGTGCGGGTCGTCCGGACGATCCGCGCCCGGCGCGCGGACGTGTTCGACGCGTGGGTCGACCCGGAGCGCCTGCGCGCGTGGTGGGGGCCGCCGGGCGTGACGGTGACAGGGCTCGACGGAGAGCTGCGGGTGGGTGGGCAGTACCGGATCGCGATGCGGATGCCCGACGGCGGCGCGCGGGAGCTCGTGTGGACGTTCCGGGAGATCGCGCCGCCCGAGCGCCTCGTCTACGGCTGGCGCTACGGCGGGGAGGAGTCGACGGTCACCGTGCTCTTCCGCGACGCCGGCGATCGCACCGAAGTGGAGATCGTCCACACCGAGCTCGACGACCCTCAGACGCGCGCGGGCCACGGCGACGGCTGGGTCGGCTGCCTCGACGGGCTCGAGACAACACTGAACCAGATGGTTTAGTATCTTCCTCGCCAACGTCCGAGGAGGAGCGATGCCCGACATCGAGCAGACCTACGAGATCGCCGCGCCGCGCGAGCGCGTGTTCCGCGCGCTGACCGACGCCGACGAGCTCACGAGCTGGTGGACCACGCGGGCGAGCTCCGAGCCGCGCGCCGGCGGCGCGTTCCTCTATGAGTGGGACTTCGAGGACGCGTCGCGCAACTGGCGCCAGGAGGGCGCATACATCGAGGTCGATCCGCCGGAGTCGGTGTCGTACCCGTGGGCGGTGCGCCCGGGGGTCGACACCACGGTGCGCTTCACGCTCGCGGACGCGCCCGGCGGCGGCACCGAGCTGCGCCTCAGCCACACCGGCTTCCCGGCGGAGGCGGCCGAGGACCACGCGCGGCACGGCGAGGGCTGGGGCCTCTATCTCGGCAACCTGAAGTCGGTGCTCGAGGGCGGGCCCGACCGGCGGCCCGAGGTCGGCCTGAAGACGCCGGTCAGCCGCTGAAGACGCCGCGCGCCGCCCACAGGGCGCGCGGCGACCCGTGCGGGCGCACCCGCCGCGAGGCGAGCGCCCGGCGCGGGTCCACGCGGCGCGCGACCACATCGACCCAGTCCTCGAAGCGGCAGCGCAGCTCGACGTCGACGTGGTCCGCGCGCCCCGGCGCGGCCGCGGTGGCGCCGTTGTCGAGGCGCAGGTGCCACGGCTCGGCGTCCTCGAACTCCCACTGCAGTACGAAGGAGCCGGGCGGCGCGGCGCGCAGGTCGACCGCGCGGCGCATCGAGTCGAAGAGGATCGCCAGCGCCTCCGGGTCGCGCGGCGGCGGGCCGTTGCGCGGGCCGATGAAGCCGGCCTGCAGCATCGCCAGGCCGCGCAGCGCGCGCTGCTCGGGCGTCATGTCCATCGGGAACGGCATCGGCCCGGGGAGCTCCTCCAGCGGCAGCCCGGCGGCGCGCATCTTGGACTCGAACGAGCGCGCGGCGTCGGCGTAGATCTCCTCCAGCGTGAAGTCGAAGCACTCGGTATAGGCGCGGTCCCAGCCCGGGGGGACGAACACCGAGAGCGTGTACGGCGTCACCTCGCGGATGAGGTCGGCGACCGCGTCGACGAC
Organism: Solirubrobacteraceae bacterium; assembly: GCA_044865965.1. Classification (GTDB taxonomy): domain Bacteria; phylum Actinomycetota; class Thermoleophilia; order Solirubrobacterales; family Solirubrobacteraceae; genus Solirubrobacter. Next base: position 8,535 of record JBIOTP010000064.1, on the reverse strand, counting down.
CGCGGGATCCTCCTGCGCGAGGTCGTGCAGCAGCCGCACGCCAAAGCCGATGTGGCGCTGCTCGTCGAGCGCGACGCGGCGCATCCCGTCGCGGAACCCCGGCAGCAGGTCGCGCCGCTCGAGATAGTCGGAGATGTAGTGCTGGCCGGGCTGGGCGAGCGTCGCCTCGACGATCAGGTGGTACATCGTCACCGCGCGCGCGAGCGCGGGCCGCGAGCGGTCGCGCCGCAGCGCGCCGGAGACCCGGTCGAGGTTCGCGAACGTCTTGCGGAAGCCCCACGTGAGCTCCGGCTGCGTTGCCTCCAGCGCGCTGGCCACGGTGCCGTCGCCGCGGCCCACCACCTCGTGCATGACGCGGTTGAAGAACACCGCATGGCGGACCTCGTCGACCTGCTGGGTGGCGAGGAAGTACTTCTGCTCCTCGCGCGGCGCGGCGTCGATGAACGGCGCGAGGTCGTCGGCCACCGCGTCCTCGCCGTGGAAGAACATCGCGTAGTTCCACAGCGCGGCGCGCCGCTCGAGGTCGGACATCCGCTCGTGCCAGTGCTCGCGATCGACGCTGAAGTCGATCTCCGTGGCGCGCCAGTTCGAGCGCTCCCAGCGCGCGTAGAGGTCCCCGTAGGAGATCTGCGCGGCTGCCGACGCCATGTCAGGGACGCTACCGGAGCGCCCGCGTCAGATTGTGCGGTTCGACACACGGCGCTCGAGCTCGTCGCCGAGGCCCTCGATCGGCACGCGCTCCTGCGCGAGGGTGTCGCGGTCGCGCAGCGTGACCGTGCGGTCCTCGAGCGTCTGGTGGTCGATCGTGACCGCGAACGGCGTGCCGATCTCGTCCTGACGCCGGTAGCGGCGGCCGATCGCGCCGCCGTCGTCGTACTCGGCGCTGATCCGGCCGCGCAGCGACTCGTAGACCTCGCGTGCGACCTCGGGGTGGCCGTCCCGGCGCAGCAGCGGCAGCACGGCGACCTTCACGGGGGCGACCGCGGGATGCAGGCGCATGACCGTGCGCTTCTCGCCGCCCAGCTCGTCGGTGTCGTAGGCGTCGCACAGCAGCGCGAGGATCGTGCGCCCGACGCCGGCGGCCGGCTCGACGACGTGCGGGACGTAGGCCTCGCCGGTCTGCGGGTCCTTGTACTCGAGGCGCTCGCCCGAGAACGTCGCGTGCTGCGTCAGGTCGAAGTCGCCGCGGTTGGCGACGCCCTCGAGCTCGGACCACCCGATGGGATAGAGGTACTCGACGTCGCTCGTCGCCGACGAGTAGTGCGAGAGCTCGTCGGCCGTGTGCTCGCGCAGGCGCAGGCGCTCGCGCGCGATGCCCAGGCGCGCGTACCAGTCCAGGCGCTCCGCGCACCAGAAGTCGTACCAGCGCGGCGCCTGGTCGGGCGGTACGAAGAACTCCATCTCCATCTGCTCGAACTCGAGCGTGCGGAAGACGAAGTTGCCGGGCGTGATCTCGTTGCGGAACGACTTGCCGACCTGCGCGATCCCGAACGGCGGCCTGCGGCGCGCGTACTGCAGCGTGGTCTTGAAGTCCAGGAAGATGCCCTGCGCGGTCTCGGGGCGCAGGTAGACCGTCGAGCCGGCCTCCTTCACGGGGCCGATCGTGGTCTCGAACATGAGGCTGAACTCGCGCGACTCGGTGAGCTCGCAGTCCGGCGCCTCGCCGGGGTGCTTGGACGGCTTGCGGCCGCACTGCAGCTCCTGCAGGTGGTCGGCGCGGAAGCGCAGCTCGCACGTCTTGCAGTCCACCAGCGGGTCGGTGAAGCCGGCGAGGTGGCCGGAGGCCTCCCACGTGCGAGGGTGCTGGATGATCGCCGAGTCCAGCGCCACGATGTCGTCGCGCTCCTGCACCATCGCCTTCCACCAGGCGGCGATCACGTTGTTCTTCAGGAGCACCCCGTAGTGCCCGTAGTCATACGTGTTCGCGATCCCGCCGTAGATCTCCGAAGCGGGGAAGATGAGCCCGCGCCGCTTGCACAGCGCGACGACCTCGTCCATCGTGGCTGCGGCCATGGGCGCGGAGTCTAGGCGCCTATACTCGGCCGCCGCGGATGCCCATCTACGAGTACCGCTGCGAGAACGCGCACCTGTTCGAGGTGATGCAGAAGATCACCGACGACCCGGTGACGCACTGCGAGCAATGCGGCGCTCCCGTGCAGCGGGTGTTCCATCCCGTCGCGGTGCACTTCAAGGGCTCGGGCTTCTACAACACCGACTACGGGACGTCGCGGCGCAAGCGCGAGTCGGAGTCCGCCGCCAAGGAGGGCGCCGACAAGCACGACGCCAAGCGGGCCGAGAAGGAGACGGACACGACGTCGTCCGCGGCGCCCGACTGACATAAGCGGCGCCGGACACACCCTCGACGTCGTCCGCGGCGCCGGACTGACATAAGCGGCGCTGATCGGCGCCTGGAGAGAACGTCATTTCCGCTTGGGGGCGCCGAATGGGACACTGGTGGCCATGTCCGCCCGCCACGCCACGCTGCTCGCCGCGCTGGCGGCCATCTGGGGCGGGTCCTACCTCCTGATCAAGTACGCGCTGGAGGGCTTCTCGGCGCCCGCGATCGTGTCCGCGCGCACGCTGCTCGCGTCGGTCGTGCTGGCGGCCTTCGGCGCCGCCGGTCCGGCGCTGAGGGATCTGCGCGCCCGTCCGCGCTGGGCGCTGCTGCTGTCCGTCACGGCCGTCGCCGCGCCGTTCATGCTGATCACGGTCGGCGAGCACGTCGTCCCCAGCGGCCTGACGGCGGTGCTGATCTCGCCGGCGTCGCTGTTCGTGGCGCTGTTCGCGCCGCTGATCGACCCGAGCGAGCGGATCGACCGCCGCCAGGGCGCCGGGATGGTGATCGGCCTGGTCGGCGTGGCGCTCGTGGTCGGCGTCGAGTCCGTGCACACGCTCGCCGAGCTCGCAGGGGCGCTCGCGATGGTCGCCGCCGCCGCCTTCTACTCGTTGTCGAGCTTCATCGTCAAGGGCCGCTACTCGCGGTTGCCGACCATGTCGACGTCGTGGATCTCGGTCACCGTGGCCGGCGTGCTGATCCTGCCGGCGGCGGTCGCCACGACGCCCGGCCACACGCCGGATCTGCGGGCGATCGTGGCGCTCGTGGTGCTCGGCGCGGTCGGGACCGCACTCGCGTTCGTGATCTTCTACAAGCTCATCACCGAGGCGGGCGCCGGCCGCGCCGCGCTGGTCTCCTACCTCGCCCCGGGCGTCGCGCTCCTGTACGGCGCGGTGCTGCTCGACGAGGCGATCACGGTCGCGGCGGTCGCCGGCCTGGCGCTGATCCTGGGCGGGGTCGCGCTCGCCTCGCGGCCGCGGCGGGTCCCGGCGCGGGTGCCGGCCCCGGTGCCCGAGCCGGCGCGGGCGGGCTAGTGGCTTGATTCCGCCGCGTGGCGGGATCGGCGAACGGCTGGCCGGTGGGGAGGGGGAGCGCCGTTAGCGCCGTGCCCGCGATCGGCTCCGCTCGGCAAGCGCCAGTTCGCTTGCCCTCCCGCGCGCGAGCGATCACGCTCGATCGGTCGTCCGAGGGGGTGGCCTACAAACGTTCGAATAATTCATACCTTCGTAGGCCACCCCGCAACGGGCATGATCGTTTTGGCGCCGCGCCACTCCGGGCTCCCTCCTCACTTGCAAGCAGTTCGCCGAGCCCGCCCGCACCGCCTGCACCGACCCCTCAGCCGGCCTGTTAGCGTCCCGCCCGCCATGGATCTGACCTTGTCCGCGACCGAGCGGGAGTTCCGCGACGAGCTACGCGAGTGGGTCGCCGAGCACCACCCCGGCCGCGAGCCGGAGGGCGACGAGGAGGCCTTCGAGTTCCGCCGCGCGTGGCAGCGCGCGCTCAACGAGCGCGGCTGGGCGGGGTTGACGTGGCCGCAGGAATACGGCGGCGCCGGCGCGACGGTGATCGAGCAGGCGATCTTCATGGAGGAGATGGCACGCGTGCGGGCGCCGCAGATGGCGAACGTGCTCGGGCTGACGATGGGCGGGCCGACGCTGATCGCCCACGGCACCGAGGAGCAGAAGGAGCGCTATCTGGCGCCGATCCTGTCCGCCGACGAGATCTGGTGCCAGGGCTTCTCGGAGCCGGAGTCGGGGTCCGACCTCGCATCGCTGAAGACCCGTGCGGTCCGCGATGGCGACGGGTTCGTGGTCACCGGCCAGAAGGTGTGGACGACGTACGCCCACCACGCGAAGTGGTGCATGCTGCTCGCCCGCACGGATCCGGAGGCGCCCAAGCACCGCGGGCTGACCTACTTCCTGCTCGACATGGAGCAGGACGGCGTCGAGGTCCGGCCGCTGCGCCAGATCACCGGCGAGGCCGAGTTCAACGAGCTGTTCATCGAGGAGGCGCGGATTCCGTTCGACAACGCGATCGGCGGGGTCGACAACGGCTGGCGGGTGGCGATCACGACGCTCATGCACGAACGCGCCGGGCTCGCCTTCGCGCTGCAGGCGCGCGTGCAGATCGCGCTCGGCGAGCTGGTCGACGAGCTGCGCGATCGCGGCGTGACCGACGACCCGATCGTGCGCCAGCGGCTCGCCCAGGTCGCGATCGAGGCGCAGGTGCTGCGGCTGCTCGCGTACCGCGGGCTGACCTCGACCATGCGCCACGGCGAGCCGGGACCCGAGGGCTCGCTCGGCAAGTGGTTGTGGGCGGAGGTCAACCAGTCTCTGACCGAGCTCGCGCAGGACGCCGCCGGGCCGCGCGCGGCGCTGGTGGACGACACGTGGACCTACCGCTTCCTGCGCGCCCGCGCGAACTCGATCGAGGGCGGCACGACCGAGATCCTGAAGAACATCGTCGCCGAGCGGGTGCTCGGGCTCCCGCGCGGATGAACTTCGAGCTCAGCGAGGACCAGCGCACGATCAAGCGCACCGCGCGCGATCTGCTCGCCGCGCGCTATCCGATGGACGAGGTGCGCGCGGTCGCGCTGGACGGCGCCGAGGACCGCCACTGGGACGAGCTCGCCGGCCTCGGCTGGCCGGAGATCGCGGTGCCGGAGGCCCAGGGCGGCCAGGGATTGGGTGTGCTGGAGCAGGCGCTGCTGGCGGAGGAGATCGGCTACGCGCTGGCGCCGTCGCCGCTGGGGTCGACGTGGGCCGCGTCGCTGCTGCTGGCGGCCGCGGGGGAGGCGGGCCGGCTCGCGGACGGCCGCCGCGGCACGGTCGCGATGTGGGACGAGGACGGCGGCGCGGACCCCGAGGCGCCGGCGCTGCAGGCCGACGGCGACAAGTTGACCGGCGTGAAGATCGCCGTGCCCGATGCGGGGGTCGCCGACGTGCTGGTCGTCACCGCGGCCGGTCCGCGCGTGTTCGCAGTCTCCTCCGACGAGGTCGAGATCGAGCCGGCGCGCGCGATCGACGCCACGCGCCCGCTGTTCACGGTGCGGCTGGACCGCGCTTCCGGCGAGGAGCTCCAGGCCGACGGCGCCGCCTGGTCGCGCGCCTGGCACGCGATCGCCGTGACGGCCGCCGCCGAGTCGGTCGGCGTCGCCGAGCGCGCCAAGGAGATGGCGGTGGCCTACGCCAAGGAGCGTAAGCAGTTCGGCCGCGCGATCGGCTCCTACCAGGCGATCTCCCACGCCTGCGCGCAGATGCTGCTGGAGGTCGAGGGCGCCCGCGCGGTCACCTACTGGGCGGCCTGGGCGCTCGACCACGAGCCCGAGTCGGCGCCCATGGCGACCTATTGCGCGAAGGCCTACGCGTCCGACGCCGGCGCCCGCGTCACCCGCGCCGCGCTGCAGGTCCACGGCGGGATCGGCTTCACGTGGGAGCACGACCTCCATCTGTTCTTGAAGCGCGCCGAGGCGAACGCGCACGCGTGGGGCGACGCGCGCTGGCACCGGGAGCAGCTCGCTCGCGTGCTTCTTTGAGCCGCCGGGTGAGGCTGGCGAACTTCGGGCAAGTGAAGGGGAGCCCGGATCGGCTCGGCCGGTCCGGATGGTCGGGCGAGGTCGGCGGGCGCATTCGCGCGGTCCTATCACGCGCGATCGATCACGTTCGATCGGCGGTCTCGAGGTGTGTGTAAATCTAGTTCCACCAGGTCGAACTAGATTTACACACCCCCCGCGCGGCCATGATCGATCCCCGCCGCGCCGATCCGGGCTCCCCTTACCCTGCCCGCAGTTCGCCGGCGTCGCCGATCAGCCCCGAAGGAACCGTGCGACCGCGCGCTGCCGCGTCGGCTCGTCGACCGTCAGCCCCGCCCCACCATCCGGCAACGTGACCGCGCCGCTCGGCTTCAAGACCTGCGCCTTCGCGCCCCCGCCGATCAGCTCGGCGCCCACGAGCCCGAGCAGCGACGGGCCGGCCATGTCGGAGCGAACCGCCTTGGGCGCCGCCCATGACACCCACGGCAGGCGGAGGAACGTCTCGAACGACGCGACCTTGTCCTTGATCGCGCCGAGGATCTTCTGCTGGCGCCGAGCGCGCGTGAGGTCGCTCTCGCGCTTGTTGCAGTCGTTGTGGCGTGTGCGGGCGAGCGCGAGCGCCTGCTTGCCGTTGATCTCGTGCTCGCCGGCGGGCAGCCGCAGCGTGTAGCCGCCGTTCTTGAAGCCGCCGTTGAGCCGCGAGACGACGCAGCCGCCGCGGTAGGTGATGCCGCCGAGCGCGTCCACGAGCTGCGGGAAGTTCTCGAAGTTGACCTCGACGACGTGGTTGACGCTCACGCCGAGGAACTGCTCGACGGTCCGGATCGCCAGCGCCGGGCCGCCGATCGCGTACGCGGCGTTGATCTTGTCGCGCCCGTGGCCGGGGATGTCGACGACCGTGTCGCGCGGGATCGACAGCGTCGCGTTGCGCCCGCCGCCGATGCGCATGAGCAGGATCGAATCCGAGCGCGAGGGCTGGCCGATCGTCTGCGCGCCCGCCTCGTGCGTGCCCTTGCGGCGGGCGTCCGAGCCGAGCACGAGGATCGTGTTCGGCGAGGTCAGCGGGTAGCCGCCGTGGCCGAGCGCGGACTCGGCGGCGGTCGAGACCTTCGCGGACTCGATCTGTGCCGAGATCAGGAACAGGATCAGCGAGACCAGCAGCCAGCCGGCCACCGCGAGCGCGAGGTAGCCGAGCGCGCGGCGGACCGAGAGGCGGCGGCGGCGCTTCGGCGCCGCCGGGCCGTTGCCGCGCACGTCGCCCAGCCCGTCGCCGCCGCGGCCGCGCAGCAGGCGCGGGCGGGCGCGGTAGAGCGTGTACTGCGGCTGGTCGTCGTCGCTGGGTTCCGCCATCGGAGATACTCCGGCCGTGGCCGAGGGATACGTGATCGGCGCGGACCTCGGGGGCACGAAGCTCCTGGCCGGCGCGGTGGGCGCCGACTTCGAGGTGGTCCACCGTACCAACCGCCCGGTTCTCGGCCTCGATCAGGACGGGCTGGTGCAGATGGTCGCCGACGCCGTCGAGGAGATCCGCACGGCCGTCCCGCACCGCATCGACGCGGTCGGCTTCGGCATCCCGTGCACGTTCGACTCGCGCACCGGCATCGCCGTGCAGGCGGTCAACCTCCCGCTGCGCGACATCGCCTTCGGCGAGGTGATGGTAGAGCGCCTCGGGCTGCCGGTCGTGGTGGACAACGACGCCAACTGCGCCGTGCTGTGCGAGGCGCGGATCGGCGCGGGCATGGGGTGCAGCGAGGTGGTGCTGCTCACGCTCGGCACGGGCATCGGCGGCGGGCTCTACCTGCGCGACGAGGTCTACCGCGGATGGCTCGGCGGCGGGGCCGAGATGGGGCACATGATCGTCGAGATCAACGGCCGGCCATGCCAGGGCAACTGCCCGAACTGGGGCTGCCTGGAGTCCGTCGCGTCGGGGACGGCGCTGGTGCGCGAGGCCTCGCTGTCGGTCGCGCGGCGCCCCGACACCGCGCTCGGCCACGCGCTCGAGGAGGGCCGCGAGCTGACCGGCCCGATGATCACGGAGCTCGCCAACGAGGGCGATCCGGTGGCGCGCGCGGCGATCGAGGTGATCGGCCACGCGCTCGGCGTCGGGCTCGCCAACCTGGTGAACATCTTCAATCCGCAGGTGATCGTCATCGGCGGCGGAGTCATCGCCGCCGGCGAGCTGCTGCTCAAGCCCGCGCGCGAGGTCATGCTCCAGCGCGCGCTCAGCCCGAACAAGGACGTCGTGCGCGTCGAGGCCGCCCGCTACGGCGCCGAGGCGGGGATGATCGGCGCCGCGCTGCTGGCCCGCGACGTCGCCGCCGGGCTCGAGTGCGGCGCACCGGTGGCACGGACCGCATGAGAGGGCGGCCGGGTTCGACAGCGCCGGTGGCGCCGTCACGGCCGTGCGGAGCTCGGGCATGACTCCCGGCCGCCTGGTCGTCTGCCCGACGCCGATCGGCAACCTCGAGGACGTCACGCTGCGCGTGCTCGCGGCGCTGCGCGACGCCGACGTCGTCGCGTGCGAGGACACGCGCCGCACGCGCGTGCTGCTGGAGCGCTACGGCGTGCAGGCGACGCTCGTCTCCTACCACGAGCACAACGAGCGCGAGCGGGCCGCGGAGCTCGTCGAGCGCATGTCGGGCGGCGAGGTCGTCGCGCTGGTCTCCGA
>JBIOTP010000063.1:0-24044 GCA_044865965.1 Solirubrobacteraceae bacterium | reverse complement strand
CCACTTGGCGAACGGGGGGTCGGACCAGTCGAGCACCTGGTCCCACTTCTGGTCCCAGTGCAGCGTCTCCGCGCACTCCGCCCAGAAGCCCTCGAGGTCGTCCGCGGCCTTCGCATAGATGGACTCGTCGGAGACGACGGCGTCGTCGCGGAATCCCTCGGGCGGGGAGAACCTCTCCTGTTCCAGCAACTCCTCGAGCCGCTGCTCGAGCGTCTGACCTTTCGTCGCCATGTGGTCTCCTCTCTGCCGCGCGGTCACGGTAGCGAAGCGCTCATCGCCTGAGAGGGCGGGTGGGGAAGACCACGCGGCCGAACGTCGCGTTGGTGACCTCGGCGAACGAGGCGTACCAGGCGGCGAAAGCCGTCGCGAGCCCGATCCAGCCGCCGAGCTTGACGATCCCGGTGTGCGCGCCGGCTTGCCGATGACGCCCTTCTCGAGGGACTGCACGAACGCCCAGAACAACAGCCAGAACGCGCCGTAGGACGTGAACGCCGTCGCGCCGAACGTGTTGCCGGGCGGGGCGTCAGCCACGTGACGGACTCAGCGGTCCATTCTCATCAGCGTCGCTTCTTGCGCTTGCGCCGCTGGCCCCCGAGCGTGCGCGCCGGCGCCGCCTTCTGCGCCGGCCGCTGCGCCGCCGGAGCGGAGCCCCGGGCCGGCCACGGCTCGGCGCGGCCGGTGCGCCATGCGGGCAGCAGGCCGCCCGGCCACAGCCCGAGCACCAGCAGCCCGAAGCACCCCAGCCACATCGTCTCGACCACCGGCCCGACGACGGGGAAGATCACGAGCACCCCGGAGAACATGCCGAGCACGCCGAGGAAGCGCGTCAGCAGGCCGGCGCGCATCGCGTTCAGCGACACCAGCACGAAGCCGACGGCGAGCAGGAAGCCGCCGATCAGCCCCGGCGGCGGGCGTCCGATCAGCGCGGCGACGATCGCCACGGGCGGGCTGCCGATGTCCTCCAGGCTGGCCACGGTGCGCGGGCCGTCGAGGAAGTCGGACGCGACCTGGCGCTGCCCGATCGCGGACAGCGGCGAGGCGAGCCCGCACAGCACGCCGCCGACGATCGGCAGGTAGATCATCCAGCGCTTCAGCTCGGGGCGGCGGCCGCGCGTGGCGACGGCGAGGAACCCGACCGCCCAGGCCAGCGCCACCATGGCGACGAGGTTGACGAGGCTGAGCGCGATCAGCTCGGTCGTGTGATCGGCCACCCACTCGAACAGCGGGATGCGCAGCGACGGCAGGTTGCTCACCGGGCCGCGCCCCACCCGCTCGAAGGTCTCCAGCGCCGAGCCCTTCGGCGCGCCGCCGGTGAGCGAGCGCTCCCCGAAGGTCGCCACGAGCTCGCAGACGGCGGCGAGGAGCGCCGCCGCGCCGGCGCGCGGGCGCTGGCGCGCCTCCCAGCTCAGCACCCTGTCGGCGTCAGCGTTCACGGGCGCGCAACTCTAGAGGGGAGCCGCGGCGGATCGGGCCCCACCTCGCCGCGGCCGACCACCCGCGAGACGCGATCTCCGGCGTAGAGGACGAGGTCGAGCGCCGGCGCCGCGAGCCGGATCAGCGTCTCGATCCGGCGCCGGCGGGCGACCTGCCTGGGAGTGCGGTGGGCCACGCTCGCGCGATTGTAGACTCGCGCCTGCAGATCCGGGAGGTCATGACCGAGTCGGTGGTGACCGCCGCTCCGGAGCGGACCGTGCGCGAGGTCGCCGAGCTGATGCGCAAGCGTAGTGATCCGGGCGCGCGGGTGGCGCGCAGCTCACCCGGACCGTGAGGCTAGCCGCACCCACGACTAGTGATGTCCCCGTAGCGGGAGGCGCAGCGACGCGCCAGATTGTGGATATGGCCGCCGTCGACGTCGCCGACCGCTCGCTGCCCCTGGGGCGCGTCTCGGCGCGCCGCGCCGTCGCGATCGCGGGCGCGGGCATCGCGCTCGTGGCCGGGCTCGTGCTGCTCCTCCCCGCCGTCGGCGACCTGCCGGACATCTGGCGCCGGCTGGCGCACGGCAGCCCGTGGTGGCTGGGGCTCGCGCTCGTGCTCGAGGCGCTGTCGTTCGCCGGCCACGCGGTGCTGTTCCGGGCCGTCTCGCGCGGCGGCTCCGGCGCCCGCATCGGCATGCGCGCGAGCACCGAGATCACGCTCGCCGGGCACGTGGCGACGCGCCTCGTGTCCAGCGGCGGGGCCGGCGGCGTCGCGCTGACCGCGTGGGCGCTGCGGCGCTCCGGCATGGACGCACGCGACGTGGCCGCGCGCATGACGACCTTCCTCGTGCTGCTCTACTCCGTCTACATGGCCGCGCTGGTCATCGGCGGGCTCGGCCTCGCGACCGGCCTCGTGCCGGGCGGCGGCTCGGTCGCGATCACGGTCGTGCCGGCCGTGTTCGGCGCCGCGGTGATCGCCGCCGCGCTCGCGTTGCAGCGCGTGCGCCCGGGCGAGGGCCGCCTGCGCCGCTGGCTCGCGCCGGTCGGCGCCGGCGTGCGCGACGCGCGGGCGCTGGTGCGCTCGGGCAACCTCGGCCTGCTCGGCGCGCTGATGTGGTGGGGCTTCGACATCGCGACGCTGTGGGCGTCGTTCCAGGCGTTCGGCACCCCGCCCGCGCTCGGCGTGCTCGTCGTCGCGTACTTCGTCGGATCGTTCGCGAACCTGCTCCCGCTGCCCGGCGGCGTCGGCGGCATCGACGGCGGCCTGGTCGGGGCGCTGGCCGCGTTCGGCACCGATCCCGCGCTCGCGATCGTCGCCGTGCTCGCCTACCGCTTCTTCTCCTTCTGGCTGCCGATCGCCCCCGGCGCCGTCGCGTTCGCCTCGCTGCGGCGCACGGTGGCCGGCTGGAGCGAGCCCGAGGCCGAGGCCGAGGCCGCGGCCGCGCGGCCGGATCCGGCCCCGCGGCGGGCGCATCCGCGCCCGCGGGTCGCCGAGCCGGCGCTCTCCTGCGCCCGGTAGGATCCTGGCCATGGAGGGCTTCGGCGGTTTCTTCAACGATCCCGAGTTCCAGCGCCGCATGCAGGAGATGGCCGAGCAGATGCAGTCGGCTCAGACGCTGGCGTGGGCCGACAACGCGATCAAGCTCGCGGTCGACATGACCGTCGCGGCCATCAACCGCGTCAACGTGCAGGGCACGACCGAGCAGCAGGCGCAGCAGATCCGCTCGGTGATGGCGACCGTCTTCCCCGAGGCCGTCACGCTGGTGCGCGAGGCGCGCCAGGGGCTGCAGTAGCGGCCCAGAGGTACATGACGGCATAGGCGCGCCAGGGGCGCCAGCGCTCGGCGATCCTCGCCGGGTCGCCGTCGTGCCCGAGCCGCGCCAGCGCGTGCTTGACGCCGAGGTCGGTGGGCAGGAACGCGTCCGGGTCGCGCAGCGCGCGCATCGCGACGTAGGACGCCGTCCATGGCCCGATGCCTGGCAGCGACAGCAGGCTGTCGCGATCCAGGCGCGATACGGAGGCGACCGCGCGCAGCGCGCGCCTGCGCGAGGCGGGCATGGCGAGCGCTGTGTCGGGGGCGCTCGTTATCGCCCCGGCCGCCGGGAAGAGGTGGGTGACGCCGCCTCGTGGCGCGCGCAGCGGCTCCCCGACGGCCTGCGTGAGCCGGGCGGCGAGCGTCGCCGCAGCGCGCAGCGAGACCTGCTGGCCGAGCACCGCCCTCGCCGCCAGCTCGACGGGGTCGACGGTGCCGGGGACGCGCAGCCCGGGCCGGCGGGCGACGTGCGGGCCGAGCAGCGGGTCGGCGCCGAGCGCTGCTGCGATCGCGGGCGCGTCGGCGTCCAGGTCGAGCATCGCCGCGACGCGCTCGAGCGCCGCCTCCTCGTCGCGCGGGTCGTCGAGGTACAGCCGGGTGCGCATGCCGCCCGGCGCGGGCGAGAGCTCGGCCACGCCCCCACCCCGTGGGAGCCGGAGGCTCCGGCGATACATGCCGTCGGCGATCTCCTCGACTCCGGGAATCGTCCTTGGGCCGAAGAACTCGAGGAGCCCGGCGCCGTCGAACGGCTCGCGGGCGGGCAGGACGACGTCGATCACGCCTCCGCGCCGTGCGCGGCCCCCTCGGCCCCGCGCGAGGCCCGGCCGGCGGCGATGACCTCCTTGAAGGAGCGGAAGCGGAAGATCCAGACGAGCGCCGCGAAGCCGATCGCGAACGTCCACGCCGCGATCGCGATCTGCTGGCCCACCGAATAGGCGGCCACCGTCGCGCTCGCCGCCGCGCCGGAGAAGACCTTCACCAGCAGCGCCTGGGCGACGCCGGCGCCGCCGGGCGTGAACGGGACCAGCGCGGCGACCGCGTTGACCCCCAGCACGAGCAGGACGTTGCGGACCGAGCCGCCGACATTGAACGCCTCCAGCAGGAACCAGAACGCGGTGAAGCGGCACCCCCAGCCGGCGAGCTGGACGAGCCAGACCTCGCGGAAGTAGCGGCGGTGGTCGCCCAGGACGGTCAGGCCCTGGCGCACCCGCGCCCAGAACCGGCGCACGCGCGCCGACAGCAGCGCGAAGCCGGCCAGGACGGCGATCCCGAGGACGGTCAGCAGGAACAGCAGGAAGCGCGGGTGGGAGGCGAGGAACGCGAGGTCGAAGGCCGGGAGCTTGGAGAAGTCGGGCGGCTTCGGGAACACGCCCTGGCTGAACGCGAACGTCAGCACCGGGATCGCGATCGTGATGTCGAACCCGAACTCGACCGCGAACGCGGCCGCCACCGCCGGGTAGCTCGACGCCGGGATCGAGGTCTTGGTGAGGAAGAGCCGGATGACGTCGCCGCTGCGGGCGGGGATGACGCTGTTGAAGCCGTAGCCCGCGAAGTACGCGCCCCAGATGCGCTTGAACTCGATCGGGGTGTCCGGGTACGCGGCACGCAGGATGTTGAACGACGCCCGCGCGCGCAGCGTGAGGTAGATCGCGAACATCGCCAGCGCGACCGCCAGCGCGCCCCAGCGGACGGCCGCGAGGTTCGAGAAGAACGAGCCGACCGCGTCGAAGAACGAGTCGAAGGAGCTCCCGAGTGACGCGAACGGCACTTCGTTAAGCCTACGTGCGCAGCGACACCAGGAAGACGCCGCTGAGGGCGGCCATCACGCCGGCGCCGACGAACCCGGCGCTCGGATCGGCGTGGTAGAGCGGCAGCCACATCACCGGCGCGGCGGCGTTGCCGGCGAACTTGAACGCCGAGATCACCGACGTCCCGCCCGCGCGGTTGCCGGGCACGGCCTCGACCGCGAGGGTGTTCAGCCCGGCCCAGATGAGCGCCGAGCCGAGCCCGTTGGCGAACCACAGGGCGGCCAGCGCGGCCGTGGTGGGGGCGAAGCCGAGCGCCGCCACGAGCACCGCGCACAGCGCGGCGCCCGCGACGGCGACCGGGAGGCGGCCGAAGCGGTCGACGGCGTCGCCCGCCGGGCGCCCCAGCAGCATCCCCGCGATCCCGAAGCCCGCGAGCAGCACGCCGCGCGCGACCGAGTCGAGCCCGAACTCGTCGGCCGCCAGCACCGCGACGAGGAACCCGATGCCGGTGACGCCCGAGTACGCCGCGAAGGCGGCGCCGCTGAGCAGGGCGACGCGGCGCGTGACCACCGCCCGCAGGCGCGGCAGCTCGGCCCCGGCCTCGCGCTCCGGGCGGTCGCCCGGCGGCACCAGCGCGAGCGCCAGCGCCACGCCGGCCGGCACGAGGAACGCGAGGCGCCAGTCGATCGCGCCCAGCACCCCTCCGCACAGCGGCGCGAGCGCGATCGCGGCGGTCTGCACGGCGGCGAACGTCCCGACCGCCCGGCCGATCTGCCGCGGCGGCACCTCGTCGGCGAGGCCCGCAAGCAGCAGCGGCGTGAGGAACGCGTTCGCCGCGCCCTGCAGCGCGCGGCAGACCAGGAACACACCGATCCCGGGCGCCAGCGCGGCCGCCACCGAGAACGCCGCATAGGCGACGTAGCCGGTCCGCACCACGCGCCGCCGCCCGAGCCGCTCCCCCACCGTGCCGGACACGAGCTGCAGCACCGCGAACGGGACGAGGTAGGCGGGGATCGCCGCTGCGACCGCGCCGGTGCCGACGCCGAACGCGTCCCGCAGCTGGGGCACGAGCACGGCCAGCACGCCGCCGCCGAACGGCCCGAGGAAGCCGCCGATGTACAGCGGGACCGTGCCGTGACCGCGTGCGCGCACGGCCGTGGAGCCTAGGCGCAGCGGCCGGGTCGCCGCCGACGTCGCGGCGCAGCTCGGCTCCGGGGTCGCCGAGCCGCGGCCGGCCGAGGCGCTAGAGCTGGACGCCCCGCCGCGGAACCGGCGATGACTGCACGATCGAGGTCGTCGTCGCGCCGTAGGGCGTGAAGCGGTCGATCACCTCCTCGAGGTGCTCGACCGTGCGCACGTGGAGCTTCATGAAGAAGCAGTCCTCGCCGGTGATGCGGTGGCACTCGACGACCTCGGGCGTCTGCCGGGCGAGGTCGGCGACCTTCGGGATCTGGCGCGGCGCGGGCCGGATCCGCAGCACCGCGGCGAGCGCGAAGCCGAGCGCCGCCGGGCTCACGTCGGCGTGATAGCCGGTGATCACGCCGTCGCGCTCGAGGCGCGAGAGGCGCTCGGCGACCGCGGGGGCGGACAGGCCGACGCGGCGCCCGAGCTCGGCCAGGCTGAGCCGTGCATCCGACTGCAGTTCGGCGAGCATCCGAAGGTTCGTGGGGTCGAACCGCTCGTTCTCCCTGCGTTCCAAAGCCACATCAAGCAGGATAGCTGCGATCTGCCCTGGCGAACGCGTCCGCGGGCCGCGACCCTGTCCGGCGTGATCGAGCGCCTCGCCGGCAAGGCCCCGCCCCACGCCGCCTTCGTAGTCAGCGCGCTGTTCCACTACCTCGGGCCGGCGTTCGCGGTGCTGCTGTTCGCACGCGTCGACGTGCTCGGCGTGGCGTGGCTGCGTATCGCGAGCGCGGCGCTCGTGTTCGCGCTCTGGCGCCGCCCGTGGCGGGCGGTGCGCGGCGTCGCCCCGGACACGCGCCGCACGCTGGTCGCCTGGGGCGCGGTGCTGGCGCTGATGAACTGCTGCTTCTACGCGGCGATCGACCGGCTCCCGCTGGCCACCGTGGCCGCGATCGAGTTCCTGCCCGTGATCGCGCTCGCCGCGCTCGGCGCCCGCACGCCGCGCAATGCCGCCGCGCTCGCCCTCGCCGTGCCCGGCGTCTATCTGCTCACCGGCGTGCGGATCGAGGGCGAGCCGCTGGGGGTCGCGCTCGCGCTCGCCAACGCCGCGCTGTTCGCCGCCTACATCGTGCTCGCCCACCGCGTGGCGAGCGACGCCGCCTTGCCGGGCATCGACGGGCTCGGCGCGGCGATGCTGGTCGCCGCGGTCGCCGTCACCCCGCTCGCCGGCCCGGCCGCCGCGCCCGCTCTCGGCGATCCGGTGGCGCTGCTGGCCGGCGCCGGCGTCGGCATCTCCTCCTCGGTGATCCCCTACGTCTCCGACCAGCTCGCGATGGCGCGCCTCGGCCGCGCCGCGTACGCGCTGATGGTCGCGCTGCTGCCGGCGACCGCCACCGCCGTCGGCCTGATCGTGCTCACGCAGGTCCCGACCGCGGCCGAGGCCGCCGGGATCGCGCTCGTGATCGCCGGCGTCGCGCTGCACCGCGAGCGCGTCACTAGCGGAACTCGGGCTGCGTCCACACCTCGGCGAGGCGCACGATCGTCGCCGCCGCCGCTGCCATGTCCTGCACCGACGCCCACTCGCGCGGCGAGTGGTACTCGTGGCCGCCCGTGAAGAGATTCGGCGTGGGCAGCCCCTTCGCGCTCAGCATCGAGCCGTCGGTGCCGCCGCGGATCGGCGTGTGGAGCGGCTCGATCCCCTCGGCGCGCAGCGCGCGCTCGGCCGCGGCCACGACGTTCGGGAACGCGTCCAGGTAGCGCCGCATGTTCGGGTACTGGTCGCGCACCGCGACCTCGAGGCGGGCGCGCGGCTCGGCGGCGACGACCTCCTCGGCGGTGCGGCGCAGCAGCGCCACGTGGTCGGCGAGCCCCTCGTCCTCGAAGTCGCGCACGATCGCCCGGATGACCGCGCGGCCGGCCGACGCCTGCACCTCGTAGACGTGGATGAAGCCCTCGCGCCCGCGGGTCGTCTCCGGGGTGAGCGTGTCCGACGGGAGCGCCGCGAGGACGCGCCCCGCCAGGCGCGCCGCGTTGACGAGCCGGCCGAACGCCCAGCCCGGGTGCGCGTCGACGCCCTGGATCGTGACGGTCACCTCCTGGGCGGCGAACGTCTCGGCCTGCAGCTCGCCCCGGTCGGAGCCGTCCAGCGTGTAGGCGCAGGCGGCGCCGAAGCGCCCGACGTCGAACAGCGTGGCGCCCTCCCCGATCTCCTCGTCGGGCGTGAAGCACACGCGCAGCGTCGGGCGCGGGAGCTCCGGGTGCGCGGCGAGGTGGGCGACCGCGGCCATGATCTCGGCGACCCCGGCCTTGTCGTCGGCGCCCAGCAGCGTGTCGCCGCTGGCGGTCACGATGTCGTGCCCCGTGGCCTCGGCCAGCTCGGGCATCAGCGCCGGGTCGAGCACGGTGCCGTTGCGCGGGAGCGTGAGCGGGGCGCCGTCGTAGGCGCGGTGCACGATCGGCTCCACGCCCGCCCCGGGCGCGTCCGGGCTCGTGTCCACGTGCGCGATCAGGCCGATCACCGGCGCGCCGTCCGGGAGCGTCGACGGCAGCGTGGCGGTCACGTAGCCGTTGGCGTCGAGCTCGGCGTCGGTCAGCCCGGCGGCGTGGAGCTCCTCGACGAGCATGCGCGAGAGGTCGAGCTGGCCCGGCGTGCTGGGGCTGCCGGTGCGGTCGCGGCGCGACTGCGTGTCCACCCGCACGTAGCGCAGGAAGCGGTCGAGCAGGTCGGGGGCGAGCGTCTCGGCGAGCGGCGACGTGAAGGCGGCCATGGCCTGCAGCCTACGATCCCGCGCGCGGGAGTACCGTCGCCGCCATGCCCGGATACACGATCGTGAATCTCAAGCAGGTCGAGGACCAGGGGCCGAAATTCGGCTACTCGCCGGGCCTCGAGGCGCGCTTCGCGCGCACCCCGCTCGAGCTGGAGAACCAGGGGATGAGCTACTTCCGGATCGCCCCGGGGTTCCGCGTCCCGTTCGGGCACCACCACACCGAGCAGGAGGAGGTCTACCTCGTGCTGTCGGGCAGCGCGCGGGTGAAGGTCGACGACGAGATCGTCGAGCTCGAGGCGTTCGACGCGCTCCGCGTGGCGCCCACGGTCACCCGCGGCGCCGAGGGCGGGCCGGAGGGGTGCGAGCTGCTCGCCGTCGGCGCGCCGAGCCACGGCAACCGCGACGCCGAGATGGTCCCCGACTTCTGGACCGACTGAAACCGCGCTCGCCACGGCGGCCCGCGAAGCCGTCGGTCGGCGGCATGATTTCCTTTCCGGCGGGACCAACCGCGACCGTCGCGCTCGAGTCTCATGTCGCCGCGCGAGGCTAGGCCGCGGGGCGGGCTCGGCGAACACTTGCAAGTCGTTCGCCGGACCCGCCGCGTGCCCGCCCTGCGCCACGCTAGACAGCCGCGAGGTCGGCGAGCGCCGCGAGCACGACGTCGTCGTGCGTGTCGGGCGAGACCTTCGGGAACACGCGGGCGATCGTGCCGTCCGGGGCGATCAGGAACGTCGCGCGCAGGTTGCCCCAGTAGGTCTTGCCGTAGCGCGACTTCTCCGCCCAGACGCCGTAGGCCTCGGAGACCGCGTGGTCGGCGTCAGCGAGCAGCGTGAAGCCCAGGCCGTACTTGTCGTGGAACTTCTTGACGGCCTTCACCGGGTCGGGCGAGACGCCGAGGACGACCGCGCCGGCGGCGTCATAGTCGGCCGCGTGGTCGCGGATCGCGCACGCCTGCTTCGTGCAGCCGGGGGTGTCGGCCTTGGGATAGAAGTAGAGGACGACCGTGCGCCCCGCCAGCGACGACAGCGTCACGTCGTCGCCGTCCTGGTCGGGGAGCGTGAAGTCCGGGGCGGTGGCGCCTTCCTCGAGCATGGAGCCTCATTTCAAGAGCCGTGAGAGCCGGCGGTCCTTCAGGATCCGGCCCTCGGTCTGGCAGTAGGGGCAGTACGACATCACGTAGTCCTCGTAGAACACCGCCTCGAGGACGGTCTCGCAGCGCGGGCAGGGCTCGCCCTGGTGGGCGTGCACGCGCGTCGGCTTCGGGAACTTCTCCGGCAGCGGCAGCTCGACCTTCGCCTCGTAGTGGTCGATCACGCGCTGGAGCTCGGACACCATCGCCTCGCGCAGGGCGCGGGCCTCGCGCGCGGAGAGGTCGTCGCCGCGCTTGAACGGCGAGAGCTTCGCGGCGTGGAGGATCTCGTCGACCCACGTGCGGCCGATCCCGGCGACCACCTGCTGGTCGCGCAGCAGCGAGTGCAGCGGCCGCGGCGCGGCGAGCAGCTCGCCCAGCGCCGGCGGGTCCGGCCACGCCTCCGGCCCGAGCGTCCGCAGCGACTCCTCGGCCTCCAGCCCGTCGAGCGTCAGCAGCTTCACCCACGCCGCCTGCTTGGTGCCGAACTCGCGCAGCCGCAGCTCGCGGTCGCCGGGCAACCGCAGGAGCACGCGCGAGGTCTTGTCGCGCAGCGACGCCCGCTTCTCGTAGAGCTGCAGGCGCCCGGCGGACATCAGGTGCATGAGCAGCGTCAGCGGGCCGCGCTCGTCGGTGCGCGCCTCGAGCAGCAGCAGCTTCCCGCGGCGGCGCACGTCGGCGAACGTCGCGCCGTCGAGCACGTGCAGCGGCGGGTCGAAGGTCTTGAGGGCGTTCAGCCCCGGCGCGAGCGCCGACTCGATCCGCTCGCCGGGCAGCGCCGCCGCGAGACGGCGCGCGACGATCTCCATCTCGGGCAGCTCGGGCACTGACGAGACGTTAGCTTGTGCCGGGAAATGGACCCGTGGATCGATGCGGCCGCCGCTGAGATCGCGCGGCGTGCCCCGCGCGAGCTCGAGGCGCTCGTCGCCGTCTCCTCGCCGTCCGGCGACGTCCACGGCGCGGAGGAGTGCTCGTCGGTGTGCGCCGTCCTGCTCCCCGAGGAGGCCGAGGTCGAGCGCCCGCCGTGCTCGTCGCCGAACCACGCGCCCGATCTGCTCGCGCACGTCAGAGGCACCGGCACGGGCCGCGTGCTGCTGCTCGGCCACATCGACACCGTCGTCGAGCACGCCAAGCACCGGCCGCTCACCCGCAACGGCGAGCAGCTGGTCGGCTCCGGCGCCGTCGACATGAAGGGCGGCGTCGTGCTCGCGCTCGGCGCGCTGAGGGCGCTCGCGCGCCGCCCCGAGGCCTACGCCGAGCTCGCGCTGCTGCTCGTGTGCGACGAGGAGTGGCGGACCAAGCCGTTCCGGCACGTCGAGCAGTTCGCGGACTGGGACGCGTGCCTGTGCTTCGAGGCCGGCGAGCTCGCCGCCGGCGCCGCGGAGGGCGTCGTCGTGCGCCGCAAGGCGGCCGGCACGATCCGCGTGCAGGCGCATGGCCGCTCCGCGCACTCGGGCTCCGCGCCCGACCGCGGGCGCAACGCGCTGCTGGCGCTCGCCGCCGCCGCGCAGGCGATCGCCGGGCGGCACGACCCGCGCGGACCCGCGCACCTGACCGCGGTGCCGACGGTGCTGAACTCCGGCCACGCGTTCAACGTCGTCCCCGGCGCGGGCGAGCTGTTCTGCGACCTGCGCGCCGACGAGCTGGACGCGATCGAGGCCGTGCTGGAGGCGATCCCGGCCGAGGTCGGCGGCGCGAAGCTCGAGCCGGAGCTCATCCGCCGCTGGCCGGGGATGCACTCCGAGACCGCCGTCGGCCCGCTGCTCGCCCGCGCCGGCGAGGCGCTCGGGCGCCCGGTCGTGGCCGCCTCGCGCGGGGGCGCGAGCGACGCGAGCCACTTCGCGGCCGCGATCCCGGTCACCGTCGACGGGCTCGGCCCGCGCGGCGGCAAGGCGCACAACCCGGAGGAGTTCGTGCTCGAGGCGTCGCTGCGCTCGCGCGCCGAGGTCGCGCTGGCGGTGATCGTCGCCGCGCTAGCGGCCTAGCTCGCCGGCGAGCGACTCCAGCTCGCGCGGGCGCAGCAGGACGATCAGCTCGCCGCCGCCGCGCTCGACGCGGACGGCGGCCACTGCGCCCTTCTTGAAGTCGATCCGCCCGCCGGTGAGGTCGTGCACGACCTGGGAGAAGAACGGGTCGTGGCCCACGAGCAGCACGCGCGCGTCGACCGCGTGCGCCAGCAGCAGCTCGAGCGCGTCCTCGCGGCGGAACTCGCCGCCGAGCGAGGCCGCCTCCTCCGGCTCGATGTTGAGGTGCTCGCAGGCGAGCCGCGCCGTCTCGGCGGCGCGGAGCTTCGGGCTCGTGTAGCAGGCCGCGAACTCGACCCCGAGCGCCGCCAGCGCCGCCCCGGCGGCGGTCGCCTGCCGGCGCCCGCGCGGCGTCAGCTCACGCTCGTCGTCGGGCTTGGACTCGTGCGGCACGGCCTCGCCATGCCGCAGCAGCCAGAGTTGCGCCGCCATCGGCGCATGAGCGTACCCGCGAAGCGAGTTGTGAACGTCCCAGCGTCCGTCACCGGGAATACGGCGGGTCGTCGGGCGGGGCCCGCCAGAACCCGGCGTATTTCTGGTGGCGGGCGCTCAGGCGGCGCGAGCCAGGACTGCGGGCTCCTCGAAGCGCCAGTAGCTCTTGGCGCGCTCGGGGTCCTCGACCTGGTGGCGGCCGTAGGTCAGCTCCGGCGAGTCCTCGATCTGCCAGCCCGCGAACGGCGTCCAGAGGCCCGCGATGTCCGGGTGCACCTCCTCGATCGGGAGCATCCGGCGGCCGCCGAAGCGGCCGTCGAGCCGCAGCACGACGAGCTCGACCTCACCCCCGTCAAAGGGATACGTGTCGATCACGCGGCCGACCGTGTCGCCGGCCCCGTCCCGCACCTCCTGCCCGAGCAGGCCCCATCGTGTCCACCGCTTGCGCATCCGTTCTCCGATCCCTGGTCACGCAGAGGATCGGACGCGAGGGCCGAGGGGCGTACCGGGTCTGGACCCTAAGGTAACGTCGACCGCAGGTCCGAGCTAGCGAGGACCGGAGGGCGAAGCTCCTATTTTGGCGCCGGAGTAGGTGCGTCCGCTGGGCGCCGTCCACTGCACCCGGTAGCGCTGGCCGGCGCGATGCCGGGTCTTGAGCGCGAACACGCCGGTGGCCGTCGTGTCGAGCGTCTTCAGCTCGCGCCACTTCCCGCCGCGCGGCTGGACCAGGATCGTCACCCGCGTGCGCGCGCGCAGCGGCCGCACGAGCCCCCACAGCACGTCCGAGCTTCCGTAGGCCTCCGCCGCGAGCGGCAGCCGGAAGCCGTCGTAGGCCGGCTTCCGGCGCCCGTTGGACCGGCGCAGGCCGCTCTCGAAGCCGCCGTAACGGTAGCCCTTCGCGCTCGGCGGATCGTCGCTCATCAGGTACTGCGAGAACCCGGCCACCCGCGGGTTGACGTAGGCGATGTGCTCGGCGATCGCCAGATACGCGGCCTGGCGGGCGAACGAGACGCCCGAGACCTTGTCGGGCGTGGTCTGGATGCCGAACTCCGTCAGGTAGATCGGCAGCCCGCGCGGAAGCGCGCCGGCGGCCGCCGCCCGGTCGAGCGCGTGCACGAGCCGCGGCAGCGCGCCGATCGTGACGTCGTCGCGGTCGGGCGGCTCGAAGCGCGGGCCCTGGCTCGTGGTGTACGCGTGGTGCGCGTAGCCGTCGGCCTGCAGCGCGCCGCAGCGCTTGGAGCGGCGCCAGCGCGAGTCCAGGCACAGCGTCCCGCGCAGGAACGCCAGCGGGTGCACGACGTGCGCGTTGCCGCGCGGCGAGGTCTCGCCGATGAGGATCTGGTCCGACGCGTTTGCGGGCGTGCTGCGCAGCCCGGAGTACGCGGCCCGGTAGAGCTTGCGGTAGAGCTTCGGCGAGTACGGATGCCCGCCGCGGTACTGCGGGCGCAGGAACTGCGGCTGGTTGGGCTCGTTCCAGATCGACCACGTCGACACCGCCTCGCCGTAGCGGCGACCCACGGCGGTCGCGAACGCGCCGAACTCGCGCGCGTCCGGATAGGAGAGGTTGTCGCGCTTGGAGCGCGTCGCCCACCGCGGAACCGGGCCGGTGATCGTCACCTGGACCTCGATGCCGTGGCGCGCGGCGGCGGCCACGAGCGCGTCGAGGCCGTCCCAGGTGCCCGGCGGGTAGGCGGCGGGATCGCTCGCGTCGAAGCTCGGCTTCGTGCGGCTGCCGGCCGCCGGCGCGTAGTCGCGCCAGTACACGAGCTGGCGGATGCGCGCGACGCCGAAGGACGCGATCTGGTCCAGCGTCGCGTCGCGCGTGGCGCCGGCCAGCAGCTCGCGCGGCGCCTCGAAGGTGACGGTCTGGCGGGAGGAGGCCGCGGCGGGCGCGGGCAGCGCCAGCACGGCGATCAGCGGCAGCAGGGGAACGAGTCGTCGCATGCGATCGGGAGCGAGAGAGCCGGCCCGGGAGAGGGGAACGGCCGGCACACCGGTTTCCAACCCACGAGGGGCCCGCGGGTTGCGCTTGCCGCCCCAGTCTACGATCCCGGCCGTGGCCGCGATCGTCGACACCCCCGAGGAGGCCGCGGCGCAGGAGCTGGCGCCGCTGCTGGTGCGCCGCCCGCTCGAGGCGTTCCTCGACTCCTACGGCCTCGGGAGCGGCGCCGTGCGCGCCGAGCCGGTCGGCGAGGGGCACTCCAACGTCACCTACCGGATCGAGCGCGACGGTGGCGCGTGGGTGCTGCGGCGCCCGCCGCGCCCGCCGCTCCCGCCCTCCGCGCACGACGTGCTGCGCGAGGCGCGCCTGCTGCGCGCGCTGGAGGGGACCGCGGTGCGGGTGCCGCGCGTGCTCGCGGCGTGCGAGGACGACGCCGTGATCGGCGCGCCGTTCTACGTGATGGAGCTCGTGGAGGGTGACGTCATCACGACCGCGATGCCGGCCGCGCTGGACGACGAGACCCAGCGCCGGCGCGTCGGCGAGGAGCTCGTCGACGCGCTCGTGGAGGTCCACGCCGCCGACTGGCGCGCCTGCGGGCTGGAGGGCTACGGCAAGCCGACCGGGTACCTGGAGCGCCAGCTGCGCCGCTTCACCGGGCTGTGGGAGCACAACCGCACGCGCGAGCTGCCCGTGCTGGACCGCGTCACCGCTTGGCTCGGCGAGCACCGCCCGGAGTCCGGGCCGGCGACGATCGTGCACGGCGACTACCGGCTCGGCAACGCGATGTTCGCCCCCGGGAGCCCCGCCCGCCTGGTGGCGATCTTCGACTGGGAGCTCGCGACGATCGGCGACCCGCTGGCCGACGTCGGCTACCTGGTCGCCACGTGGGCGCAGCCCGGCGACGAGCAGGGCGCGATCCACTCGCTCGGCGCGGTGACGCTGCGTCCCGGCTTCCCCAGCCGCGAGGAGCTGGTCGCCCGCTACGAGGAGCGCTCCGGCCGCTCGATGTCCGACCTGCGCTGGTACGCGACGCTCGCGCTGTGGAAGTCCGCGATCTTCCTCGAGGGCTCCTACAAGCGGCGCCTGGCCGGCACCACCGACGACCCGTTCTTCGACCGCCTGAAGGAGGGCGTGCCGGAGGTCGCCGAGCGCGCCTGGAACACCGCGCAGCGTGGCTAAAGTGGCCGCGGCCGAAAGCTCGACGCATTCCGGCGGCGCCGGCCCGCGCCACGACCACTATGCGCTGCTGATCGACTACGGCGGCGTCCTCACGACGGACGTCTTCGCCTCCTTCGAGGCGTTCTGCGAGGCCGAGGGGCTGCCGCGCGACACCGTCCGCGCCCGCTTCCGCGAGGACCCGGAGGCCCGCGCGCTGCTCGCCGGCCTCGAGACCGGAGCGCTCGCCGAGGCGGCGTTCGAGGCGAGCTTCGCCGGGCTCCTGGAGGTGCGTTCGGAGCGGCTGATCGAGCGCCTGTTCGGCGCGGTGGCGCGCGACGAGGCCATGGTCGCGGCGGTCGCCGCCGCCCACCGCGCCGGGGTGCGCACCGGCCTGCTGTCGAACTCGTGGGGGGAGGCCGTCGCCTACGACGCCGTGCGCGAGCTCTTCGACGCGGTCGTGATCTCCAGCGAGGTCGGCCTGCGCAAGCCCGACCCGGCCGTCTACCGGCTGGCCGCCGAGCGGCTCGGCGCGCCGCCCGAGGCGATCGTGTTCGTCGACGACCTGCCCGGCAACCTCAAGCCGGCGCGCGCGCTGGGGATGACGACGCTGGTGCACCGGGGCGCGGACGAGACGATCCCCGCGCTCGAGCGGCTGCTCGGCGTCAGCCTGCGCTGATCGCCACCACGCCGGCCAGCACGGCGACGACGCCGGCCTCCTGCAGGCGCGAGACGCGCTCGTGCAGGAACCCGCGCGCGAGCAGGACGGTGACGGCCGGGTACAGCGAGCCGACCACCGCCACCACGCTCAGCAGCCCCTTGGTGGCCGCCAGCGCGTACGTCGCGTTGGCGGCGACGTCCAGGGCGCCGATCGCGGCCAGAGCGCCCAGCAGGCGCGGCTCGACCGGGATCCGCGGCCGCGTCATGGCGACCGCGAGGCCCAGCAGCGCGACCTCTCCGGAGCGCACCAGGAGGATCACCCACGGCACGCCGGCGCTGCGGGTGGCCTGCTCGACCCCCACGAAGAACGAGCCGAAGCCGAGCGCCGCCACGGCCGCGAGCGCGATCGACGCGCGCGCCGCGCGCGCCTCCCCGGGCTCGCGGGCGGCGAGCACGATGCCGACGAGCGCGAGGGCGATGCCCACGGCCTGGATCCCTCCCGGCCGCTCGCCGCGGGCGACGCCGAAGAGCACCGGCACCACCGCGCCGGTGGCCGACACCGGCGCCACGATGCTCATCGTGCCGATCGCGAGTCCGCGATAGAACGCGGCGAGCGCCGAGACGCCAAGCATGCCGGCGCCGGCCGCCCAGGCCACGGCCTCCGCATCCGGCCTGCGGCCGCCCACCAGGACGACCAGGGCGGCGGCGCCGAGGACGGCCGAGACCTGCGACACGACGAGCACGGTCAGCACGGCGCGGCGGCGGCTGAGCAGCCCGCCGGCGAAGTCCGCGGTGCCCCACAGCACCGACGACAGGAGCGCGAGGGCGACCGAGAGCACCGCGGCACTGTAAGCGTCCAGTCCCGTCTGGACGCATATCCGACTTTCCGCCGGGCGTTGACGGTGGGACGCTTCCGACTGCCTCCGTCAGGGACGGCGGAGGTTCGGACAAAGGGCAGGAGTGCTCATCTCTCAGGGAATGGGACAGGCGGCGGTTCGCCATGCGGCGGACCGTCTCGAGGCGACGGCGGCGCGGTCGGGATACCGGCGTCGCCGTCAACTCACCCATCCGCCGGCCGCGGGCCGGCTCGTGGCCGCGGCGGTGGCGCGGGCGCGCGAGGGAGACGGCGACGCGCAGCGGCTGCTCTACCTGCTCTACGCGGACAACGTCTACGGCTACGTGCTCTCGATCGTCCACGACGAGCACGACGCCGAGGACATCACCAGCGACATCTTCACGCGGCTGCCGCGGGCGCTCCGGCGCTACGAGGCGGGCGCCACCCCCTTCGCGGCCTGGCTGCTGCGAGTGGCGCGCAACGCTGCGCTCGATCACCTCCGGGCGCAGCGTTCCGTCCCCCGCGCCGACATCCACCCGCCCGGCGAGGCCGCGGCGCTCACCGCGAGCGAGCGGCTCGACGATCTGCGCGCGGCGTTCGAGGCGCTGCCGGCCGACCAGCGCCGGGTGATGCTGCTGCGCTTCGTGCTCGGGCTCTCGCCCGGCGAGGTCGCGCTGCGGCTGGGCCGCTCGGTCGACGCCGTCCACGCGCTGCAGCACCGCGCCCGCCGGCGCCTGTGCCGCGACCTCGAGCGGCGCGGCTGGGCGCCCGCCGCGTTCTCCGCTTAGTCCCGGCGGCCGCGGCCCCAGAACAGCTTCATGCCGCGGCGCAGCAGCCCCGTGACGCGCGAGTCGTACGGGAAGTAGTGCGGCTCGCGGCGAGGGGCGAAGCGCGTGACGAGCAGCGCCTGCTGACGCGTGTACTTGCGGATGCCGGCGGCGCCGTGGCGGACCCCGAGCCCCGACTCCTTCCAGCCGCCCATCGGCAGCTCGAGCGCGAGGTAGCTGAGCTGGGCGTCGTTGACGCACACCGCGCCCGCCTCGATCCGGCGGGCGAGGAGCTCGCCGCGCGCGATGTCCTTGGTGAAGACGGAGGCGCCGAGGCCGTAGGGCGAGTCGTTGGCGGCGCGGATCGCCTCCTCGGCGTCGGCGACCTTCATGACCGGCAGCGTGGGGCCGAACGTCTCCTCGGTCATCGCCGCCATCGAGTGGTCGGCGTCGGCCAGCACGGTCGGCTCGTAGAAGCGCCCGCGCGCGTGGCCGCCGGTGAGCACGCGCGCGCCGGCGTCGCGCGCCTCGCGCACGTGGCGCTCGATGATGTCGATCTGCGGGGGCGACGTGATCGCGCCGACGTCGACGCTGCCCGGACCGGTGGGCGGGCCCTGACGCAGCTTGCCCACCTTCTCGGCCACCTTGGCCACGAACTCGTCGTAGATCGGGGCCTCCGCGTACACGCGCTCGATCGAGATGCAGGTCTGGCCGGCGTTCTGCATCGAGTAGTAGACGGCGGCGTTGGCCGCGCGCTCGAGGTCGGCGTCGGCCAGCACGATCATCGGATCCTTGCCGCCGAGCTCGAGCGACACCGGCGTCAGCGTGCGCGCCGCCCGCTCCATGACCTTGTGCCCGGTGGCGGTGGAGCCGGTGAACATGACCATGTCGACCGCGTCGATCAGCGCCTCGCCGGTGTCCGCGCGGCCGACCGCGCACTGGTAGACGCCCTCCGCGAGCCCGCTCTCGCGCATGCAGCGCTCGATCAGCAGCGAGGTGAGCGGCGTGACGTGCGAGGGCTTCAGGACGACGGCGTTGCCGGCCGCCAGCGCGGGGATGCAGTCGCCGAACGAGTTCGTCAGCGGGTAGTTCCACGGACCGATGACGCCGACGACGCCGACCGGCCGGTAGCGCACCGCGAGCCGGCGGCCCAGCACGAACGGGTTGCCCGTGCGGATCTTCTCGTCGGCGAGGTACTTCGGCGCGCGCTTGGCCCAGAACCCGAACGCGTTGGCGCCATAGCCGACCTCGGCGAGCAGCGCGTCCTCGTGCGTCTTGCCGGTCTCGGCGACGATCGTCGCGACGACCTCGTCGACGTTGTCGAGCAGCCACCTCTGAGCGCGGCGGAGCACGCGGCCGCGCCCCTCGTAGCCGAGCGCCTCCCAGGCGGGCTGCGCGGCCCGCGCTCGCGCCACCATCTCGCCCACGTCGTCCGGCGTGACGAGCGGCACGGAGCGGATGAGCTCGCCGGTCGCCGGGTTGTGGACGTCGATCGTGCTGTGGGCGGCGACGGTGGCCATCAGTTCCCGACAGTCAGCGACTCGATGCGGGCCTCGTCGCGCGGGCGGTCGCGGGAATCGGTCTCCAGCGCCTCGATCTTCTCGACGACGTCCTTGCCGGCGGTCACCTCGCCGAACACCGTGTGCTTGCCGTCCAGCCACGGGCAGGCGTCGGCGGTGACGATGAAGAACTGCGAGCCGTTCGTGTTGGGCCCGGCGTTGGCCATCGCGAGCGCTCCGCGCACGACCTTGTGCGGGTTGATCTCGTCCTCGAAGGTGTAGCCCGGGCCGCCGGTCCCCGTGCCCTTCGGGCAGCCGCCCTGGATCATGAAGTCGCGGATGACGCGGTGGAAGATGAGCCCGTCGTAGAAGCCGTCGCCCGCGAGCTTGCGGAAGTTCTCGACGGTCTTCGGCGCGTCCCCGTCGAACAGGTCGAACGTGATCGTGCCGTGGTTCGTCGTCATGGTCGCTTCGGACATGGGGAGCCTCCTCAGGTTCTCACGGGTTCGAGCGCGACCGGGCGCCCGTGCACGCGCGTGACCGTCTCCACCAGGCGCGCGGCCTCGCCCGTCGGCACCTCCACGAGCGCGAAACGCTCGAGCACGCGCACGTTGCGGATCGCCTCGCCGTCCAGCCCACCGGCCGCCATCGCCGCGATCAGGTCCGCCGCCTCGACGCCCTCGGCGCGCCCGGCGTTGGCGATCAGCTTCGTGTAGCCGGAGCCGTCGGCGGTCGCGGCGTCGTGCGGCTTGCGGTGGCGCCGGCGCGGCTCGGACGCCTTGGCGGGCGCCACGTGCGCCCCCTCCGCCCACGGCGAGATGCGCGTGGACGCGTGGCGCTCGATCCCCTCCAGCTCGCGCCGCTGGCGCGGCTCGACGAACGTGATCGCGCGGCCCGAGCGGCCGACCCGGCCGGTGCGGCCGATCCGGTGCACGTACACGTCCGGCGAGGTCGGGACGTCGAAGTTGACGATGTGGGTGACCGACGCGATGTCGAGGCCGCGCGCGGCGACGTCGGTGGCCACGAGGATCGGCACGCGGCCGCCCTTGAAGGAGATCATCACGCCGTCGCGCGCGCCCTGCGACATGTCGCCGTGCAGCGCCTTGACGTTCATGCCCTTGTCGCGCAGCGTGCGGTAGAGCTGCTCGCAGCGGATCTTCGTGCGCACGAAGACGATCGCCTGGCGCGGGCGCTCGGCCTCCATCACGCGCACAAAGGCGCCGTTCTTCTCGTTCGGCTTGGTCTCCAGGTAGAACTGCTCGACGGTGTCGATGGTCAGCGTCGCCGCCTTGACCTTCACCGTCACCGGGTCGTACAGGTGGCGCTCGGCGAGGCCGCGGATCTCGGCCGGCATGGTGGCGCTGAACAGGCACGTCTGGCGGCTGCCGGGCGCGTAGGACAGGATCTTCTCGACGTCCTCGAGGAAGCCGAGGTCGAGCATCTCGTCGGCCTCGTCGAGCACGATGTAGCGGCAGCCGTGCAGCATCAGCGAGCGGCGGCTGATCAGGTCCAGCACGCGGCCGACGGTGCCGACCACGATCTGGCCGCCCTGCTTGAGCTGCGCCTGCTGGGTGCGGATCGGCGCGCCGCCGAAGACGGCCACCGGGTCGATCCGCTTGCGGGCGGCGTAGGCCCGCAGCGCCTGCGTGACCTGGATGCACAGCTCGCGCGTCGGCGTGAGCACGAGCGCCTGCACCTCGTCGTCGGCCGGATCGACCTGCTGGATCATCGGCAGGCCGAAGGCGGCGGTCTTGCCGGTGCCCGTCTGGGCCTGGCCGATCACGTCGCGGCCCTCGAGCAGCGGCGGGATCGCCTGCTCCTGGATCGGGCTCGGGGACTCGTAGCCGACGTCGTGCAGGGCCTGCAGGATGGGCTCGGACAGACCGAGTTCGGCGAACGTGGTCATTTCGCGAGAGAGAGGCTAGCGGCGGGGGTCGAGCATCAGCTTGCCCGTCGTGCGCCGGGCCTGCAGCTCCTCGTGCGCGCGGCGGACTTCGGAGAGCCCGTACGTCGTCCCTTCCACTACCCGGAGCGAGCCGTCCGCGACCCGCCCGAACAGCTCGCGCAGCGGCGGCTCGACCATCGCGCGGTCGCGCACGGCGTGCATCAGCCAGAAGCCGACGACCGCCTGCGAGCGGCGCATGAGCGCGCCGCTGGAGACCTCGTTGGCCTCGCGCGAGGCGATCCCGTAGGCGACGAGCCGCCCGAACGGCGCGAGCGCCTCCAGCGACGCGTCGAACACGCGCCCGCCGGCCATCTCCAGCACGACGTCGACCTTCCGGCCGCCGTTGGCCTCGCGCAGGCGGTCGGCGAGGTCGGTGGCGGTGACGTCGACCGCCGCGTCGGCCCCGAGCTCGAGCGCCAGCGCGCGCTTGTCCTCGCTGGAGGCGGTGGCGATGACGCGCCCGGCGCCCATTGCCTTGCCGAGCTGCACAGCCAGCGAGCCGACGCCGCCCGCCGCGGCGTGCACGACCACGGTCTCGCCCTCGGCGAGCTTCGCGGAGGTGCGGTAGAGGTGCCACGCGGTCAGCCCCTGCAGCAGGAGCGCGAGCGCCTGTCCGTCGCTGATTCCGTCGGGGATCGGGATCGTCGTCGCCTCGGGCGCGGTCGCGTACTCGGCGTAGCCGCCGGTGCCGACGAGCGCGGCGACGCGACGGCCGTCCGTCGTCGTCCCCGCGACCTCGGCGCCGGGGATCAGCGGCAGCTCGTAGCGAGCGAGGTAGGTGTTCTCGCGGGCATGGGTGTCGGCGAAGTTGATGCCGGCGCGGCTGACCTCGATCAGCACCTCGCCGTCACCGGGCTCGGGGACCGGCGCGTCCTCGACGAGCTCCAGCACCTCGGGGCCGCCCCAGCGGTCGATCCGGATCGCGCGCATGTGGAGGCGGGAGGCTACCCTCAAGCGCCTCATGTCGCTCACCGTGGTCGGGTCCATCGCGTTCGACGCCGTCGAGACCCCCGCCGGCAATCGCGAGCGCCTGCTCGGCGGCGCCGCCGTGCACTTCTCGCTCGCGTCCTCGTTCCTCGCCGAGACCCGCGTGGTGGGCCCGGTCGGCGACGACTTCGGGGAAGAGGAGTACGCGGTCCTGCACGCCCGCGGCGTGGTCACCGACGACATCGAGCACGTCCCCGGCGGCAAGACGTTCTTCTGGGCCGGCCGCTACGAGCGCGACCCGAACGTCCGCCACACGCTGCAGACCGACCTCAACGTGTTCGAGCGCTTCGAGCCGAAGCTCTCGGAGGCGTCGCGGGCGGCGGACGTGCTGTTCCTGGCCAACATCCAGCCCGACCTGCAGCGGGCGGTGCGCGAGCAGTGCCCGGGCGCGCGCTTCGTGGCGCTGGACACGATGAACCTGTGGATCGACATCGCGCACACGTCGCTGGTGAGGACGATCGCGACCGTCGACTGCCTGGTCGTCAACGACTCGGAGGTCAAGGAGCTGACCGACGAGCCGAACCTCGTGCGGGCCGCCCGCGCCGTGATGGAGCTCGGCCCGCGCGTGGTGGTCGTCAAGCAGGGCGAGCACGGCTCGGGCATGTACACGCCCGAGGGCTTCTTCGGGCTGCCCGCATACCCGACGGCGGACGTCATCGACCCGACCGGCGCCGGCGACTCGTTCGCGGGCGGCTTCATGGGCTATGTGGCGGCGCACGCGGACGAGGAGATCACCGACGAGCTGCTGCGGCGGGCGATGGCCTACGGGACCGCGCTGGCATCCTTCAACGTCGAGGCGTTCGGCACCGAGCGGATGCAGACGCTCACGCCGGACGAGGTCACCGATCGCGTCTCCGAGCTCCAGCGCGCCACCCGCTTCGACGCGACGCCGGTTTCGCTGCGCGCGTAGCCCGGCGGCGGGGTAGCATCCCGATAGATGGGCTGGACGATGCTCTATCTCTTCGTCTTTCTCAAGCTGCCCATTGTTGCCGCCATCTGCATCATCTGGTGGGCGGTCAGGCAGACGGGGGACCCAGCACAGGACGCCGGCGACGGCGGCGCCGGCCGCCGCGCGCGCCCGCACCCGCTGCCCCGGCGCCCCCGGCCGCCACGCCGCGGGCCGCACGCCGAGGCGGCGCCTCCGGCGTCGCCGCAGCGCGTGCGCTCGGTGACGCGCGCCGGGCGCGTCCGCGCGCTCGAGCACTAGCGTGCCCGCCCCGCGGGCGATCGGCCCGCGCCGCGGGTTCGAGCTGCCGCGCGTCCGCTACCTGGACGAGCTGGCCGCGCGCGGCTGCCCGCACGTCGTGCACGACAAGTTCCCGGGCAGCGTCGACGCGGCCGCCGTGGCCGGGCTCGGGGAGGTCGTGCTCGCGCGCGTGAGCGCAGGAGGGAGGCAGTTCGAGGCGTTCCTGCGCCTCGACGGCATGCTCGTGCTGCTCGACCTGGGCTGGGGCGAGCTGTACGTCGAAGTCGCCGGGACGCGTGACCGGCGGGTGGCGAAGGCGGTCGCCGACCTGCGCCGGCAGCTCGCGCGGCCGGCCCCGCCGCCGGCCACCGTCTCGTTCGCGTTCTAGCCGCGCGACGGCGACGGTGGCGACGTGCGCTACCGCGACGTCGACGTGCCCGTCTGGAGCGACATCCGCCACAACTACGCGGGCGCCGGCGCGACGCGGCTCGACGCCCTCATGCGGCTCGGCGCCCCCGCCGGCGGCCGGCTGATCGTGTGGCACGGCGTGCCGGGCACCGGCAAGACGTTCGCGCTGCGCGCGCTCGCGCGCGCGTGGCGCGGCTGGTGCACGACGC
>JBIOTP010000062.1:0-5400 GCA_044865965.1 Solirubrobacteraceae bacterium | reverse complement strand
CGGGATCGACCGGGCGACCGCCATCGCGGTGCTCACGCACGACCCGAAGCTCGACGACGCGGCGCTCGTGCTCGCACTGCGCTCCAACGCCGGCTACATCGGCGCCATGGGCTCGCGACGCGCGCAGGCGCGCCGGCGCGAGCGGCTGCTCGCCAAGGGCATCGAAGAGAGCGAGCTGGCGCGCATCGCGGCGCCGATCGGGCTCGACCTCGGCGCGCTGACCGCCGAGGAGACCGCGCTGTCGATCATGGGCGAGATCGTCGCGGCCCGCAACGGCCGCACCGGCGGGCGGCTGTCGGAGACGGGCGGGCGCATCCACGAGGTCGGCGTGTGACGGAAGTGCCCGCGGGCGTCATCCTCGCCGCGGGCGCGAGCCGCCGCTTCGCCGGCGGCGTCAAGCAGCTGGCGCCGCTGCGCGGGCGCCCGCTGCTCGAGTACGCGATCGAAGCGATGGTCGTCGTGCCGGCGCTCGACCCCGTTCTCGTCGTGCTCGGCCACGCGGCCGGCGAGATCGCCGCGGCGGTCGACCTCCAGGGCGCCGAGCCCGTCGTCTGCGACGACTGGGAGGAGGGGCAGTCGGCCTCGCTGCGGCGCGGCGTCGAGGCCGCCGGCGACGCCGACGCCGTTGTCGTCACGCTCGGCGACCAGCCTCTGATCACGCCCCAGGTCATCGCCGGCGCGCTCGACCGCCTCGAGGGCTGCGACGCCGTGCGCACGACCTACGACGGCGTTCCCGGGCACCCCGTCGTGCTCGGCCGGCGCGTGATGGACGCGATCGGCAAGCTGCGCGGCGACACCGGCGCGCGGGACCTCCTGGCACGCTTCCGGGTAGGCACGTTCGAGGCCGGGCACCTGTGCAGCGCGGCCGACATCGACACGCGAGAGGAGCTGGCGCGGCTATGAAGATGGAGCAGTCCTTCGAGGTGCAGGCGCCGATCGACGTCGTGTGGCGCACGCTCAACGACCTCGAGCGGGTCGCCCCGTGCCTGCCGGGCGCGTCGATCACCGGCCACGACGAGGACGGCACCTACCACGGCGAGTTCAAGGTCAAGATCGGCCCGACGACCGCCGCCTACCGCGGCACGATCAAGATCCAGGACGCCGACGAGGCCTCGCACAGGGCGACGCTGGCCGCCAAGGGCACCGACAAGCGCGGCCAGGGCGGTGCGAGCGCCACGATCGTCAACACGCTCTCGGAGAGCGACGGCGGCACGCGCGTGGACGCGGTCACCGACTTCTCGATCACCGGCCGGCTCGCGCGCTTCGGCCGCGGCGGGATGATCGAGGACGTCTCCAACCGGCTGCTGCGCGACTTCGCGACCTGCCTGCAGACCCGCCTGGCCGAGGGCGCGCCGGCGCCGGCCGCGCCGACCGGCGCGGAGGCCCAGCGGGTCAACGCGATCTCGCTGTTCTTCTCCGTCCTGTGGGAGCGGATCAAGCGCCTGTTCGGCGGCGGGCGCTCAGCGAAGTGACGTGAAGGTGAAGTCCCAGCCGGCGAGGTTGGGGTTCGCCACGGCCGCGACGTCCTTGGAGCGCACGACCGGCTGGTTGGACCAGATCCCGGGGATCGCCGGGGCCTGGGCGGTGACCTGACGGTCGATCTCGCCCCATGCCCTGGCGCGCTCGGCCGGATCGCTGAGCGACTCGGCGTGCGCCATCGCCCGGTTGATCGCCGGCACGTTGAGCTGCGAGACGTTGCTGTTGCCCTGCGGCTTGATCTGCTCGCCGTTGAAGGTCGGGTCGAGGATCGTCTGGCCATCCGGGAAGTCGCGCACCCAGCCCCAGCCGGTGCACATGTTGACCTCGGCCTTGGGCACGGTGCAGTACTTCGTGAAGAACGCGTCGGCGGCCACCATCTTGAGGCGGACCTTGAAGCCCATGTCGGTCAGCGCGCGCTGGATGATCTCGGAGGCGCGCTGGCTGCGCGGGTCGTTGATCCCGACGACGAAGACCTCGTCCTGGCCCTCGTAGCGGCCGGAGGCGTAGCCCGCCTTGCGGAAGTAGTCGGCCGCGAGCTCCCGGTTGCCCTTCGGGTGCGCGAGGAAGTCGAGGGACGGTCCCTTCACGCCGCCCGCCTGGTCGAAGCCCGGGATGCTGGGCGGCAGGAAGTGCGTGGAGAGGTCGCCGCGGATCTTTCCGCCGGCGGCCAGCCGGATCGCCTCGCGGTCGATCCCGGCGACCACGGCGCGGCGGACGTTGACGTCATCGAACGGCGGGATCGCCGTGTTGAGCGGCGTGTAGTCGAGCTGCCCGCTGGGCACCAGCGCGAGCTGGTCGCGCTGGCGCTTGACGGCCTGCGCGATGACCGGCGGCGGCGCCGGGAAGTCCCCGCTGACCATGTGGCTGCCGGCGAGGATCCGCCGCGCGGCGACCGTCGTGTCGTCGTTGCCCTCGGCGATCTCGATCGCGTCCAGGTAGGCGGGCTTGTAGTCCGTGCGCGCGTCCCAGCTCGGGTTGCGGACGAGCTTGATGCTGCGGCCGGCCTTGTAGCCGGCGAGCATGTACGGCCCGGTGGCGACCTGGTTCTTGCCGTAGGTGGAGGGGTTGCGGCGGTCGAAGCGGGCGGCGTACCCGGCCGGCACCGGGGCCGAGATCGGCAGCGACAGCGCGCCGGCCAGCGCGCCGCCGGTGGCGCGGCGGAGGTGGAAGACGATCGTGCGGTCGTCGGGCGTCTCGATGCCGCGGATCTTCTTCCCGGGCTTCGCGCCGGCCCGGGCGCCCACGACGTCGCCGAAGTACGTCCCGACGTAGGCGTTGTTGACCGTGTTGAAGAACCCGCGCTCGATCGCGTACCTGACGTCCTTCGAGGTGACCTCGCGGTCGACGGGCGGCGAGAACCGCACGCCGGAGCGGATCTTCACCGTGACGGTGCGGCCGTCGGCGGAGACCTGCGGCAGCGTCTCGGCGAGGTCCGGCACCGGCCTCTCGGGGGCGTCGGGCCGGTAGTTGACCAGCGGGCGCTGCGTCGAGTTGCTGACGAGATAGCCGCCGGTGTAGTACGTGATGCCGGGGTCGATGCTGTCGACGTCGGACTGCGACAGCACGTGCAGGGTCCCGCCCCGCTTGGCGTGCGCGGGTACGGTCGACGGCTTGTCGCTGCCGCCTCCGCAGCCTGCGAGCAGGGCGGCGGCCGCGACGACGGCGGCGAGACGGCGTCGGGGCGCGGTCACGCCCGCGCAGGGTAGAGAACTCATCTCCTCCTGGATCGGCAGCCCGAGGGCGCTCTTGACAGCGTGTCAGAGCCGCAGCAGGTCGACCTCGGCGCCCGCGGGCAGCGGCCCGGAGCCGTGCGGGGCGACCGCGAAGCCGTCGCTCTCGCCCAGCGCGCCGGTCATGTGCGAGCCCTGGCGCTCGGTCGGGAACGCCTCGAGCACGCCGTCGGCGGCCGGCACGAGGCGGGAGGTGAGGAACGTGGTGCGGCCGTCCGACGGGCCCGCGGGCCCGCCGAGGCGGCCGCGCTCGAGCCGCGGCCGCGCGTCCGCGACGCCCTGCAGCCGCCGCAGCGCGGGCACGATGAACACCGCGGTGCAGACGATCGAGGACAGCGGGTTGCCCGGGAGCCCGAACACGAGCGTGTCGCCGCGGCGGCCGAACCACAGCGGCTTGCCGGGCTTGATCCGCACGCGCCAGAAGACCTCCTCGACGCCGCACGCCTCGAAGGCCGGCTTGACGTGGTCGTGCGGGCCAACCGACACGCCGCCGGAGACGACCAGGACGTCGCCCTCCAGCCCGGCGGCCACCGCTGCGCGGGTGGCGGCGGCGTCGTCGCCGACCACGCCGTGGTCGGTCACCTCCGCGCCGGCGGCGCTCGCGAGCAGGCGCACCATCAGGCCGTTGGACTCGTGGATCTTGCCGGGCTCGGGCGGCGCGCCCGCGGGAAGCAGCTCGCTGCCGGTCACGACCAGGTGCAGCCGCGGGCGCCGGTGCACGCTCACCGCTCCGATCCCGGCCGAGGCGAGCGCGGACACCCGCGGCAGCGTCAGCGCGTCGCCCGGCCGCGCGAGCACGTCGCCCGCCCGCAGGTCCTCGCCGCGCACGCGCACGTGGCAGCCGGGCGGGACCGCCTCGGTGGGGACGACCGCGCCGCCGCGCTCGGTTGCCGACTCGCCGCGCAGCACCGCGTCGGCGCCCGGCGGGATCGCCGCGCCGGTCGAGATGCGGGCGGCGGTGCCGGGCTCCAGCGGAGCCTCGGCGGACGCCCCCGCCGCCACGTCGCCCGCGAGCGGGAGCGCCACGCCGGCCGCGACGTCGGCGGCGCGCACGGCGTAGCCGTCCATCGCCGAGCGGTCGAACGGGGGCAGGTCGACCACCGCGCGCGCCTCCTCGGCTATCACGCGGCCGGCGGCGTCGGCCAGCGCGGCGCGCTCGGCGCCGAGCGGCGCGAGCCCGTCGAGCACCGCCGCCAGCGCCTGGGGGAGGTCGAGCAGCGACGATCCGGCGGCGGTCGTCATCCGCCGATCTGCGACATCGTGCGCTCCGGCTGCACGAACCCCGGATCGTTGACGTGGTGCTTGAGCTCCTTGCGCCACACCGCGTCGCGCACGACCGCCTCGAGCTCGCCGTCGGAGGCGCCCGCCCGCAGCGGCCCGCGCAGGTCGGTCTCGGTCATCGAGAACAGGCAGGTGCGCAGGTGGCCCTCGGCGGTGATCCGGATCCGGTTGCAGTCGCCGCAGAACGGCTCCGTGACCGGTGAGATGAAGCCGATCTCGCCCTGCCCGTCGGCGAAGCGCCAGCGCCGCGCCGTGCCGTGGCGCTCGCGCCCGATCGGCTCGAGCGGATAGGCGGCGTGGATCAGCTCCCGCACCTCGGCGTTCGGCAGCACCCGGTCGCGCGACCACTTGCGGTCGGCGTCCAGCGGCATGAACTCGATGAACCGCACCTCGTAGGGATGGCGGCGGGCGAACTCGGCGAAGCGCACGACCTCGTCCTCGGTGAAGTCCCGCAGCGCGACCACGTTGACCTTGATCGGGCGCAGCTCGGGATAGCGCTCGGCGGCCTCGAGCGCGCTCAGCACCTGGGCGAGGGCGTTGCGGCGCGTGAGCTGGAAGAAGCGGTCGGGCGCCAGCGAGTCCAGCGACACGTTCACGCGCCGGAGCCCGGCGGCGACCAGCTTCTCCACCTGGCGCTCGAGCAGGTAGCCGTTGGTGGTCAGCGACAGGTCGTGCACGTTCGGGTCGGCGGCGATCATCTCGACGAGCCGCCACAGCTCGCGCCGGGCGAGCGGCTCGCCGCCGGTCAGCCGCACGTCGTGCACGCCCATCGAGGCCAGAAGTGACACCAGGCGCGACAGCTCCTCGTAGGTCAGCAGCTCGTCGCGGTCCAGCCACGGCAGCCCCTCGGCGGGCATGCAGTACTGGCAGCGGAAGTTGCAGCGGTCGGTGACCGAGATGCGGACGTCGC
>JBIOTP010000061.1:0-6082 GCA_044865965.1 Solirubrobacteraceae bacterium | reverse complement strand
CGAGGCTGCCGTCGCCGCGGTGCAGCTCCATGTTGACCAGGCCGCGGGCGAGCGGGCTCATGCCCGGGCAGCCGTAGCCCTCGATGTCCTCGCCGTACAGGCCGAGGTCGGCGAGGCGGCGCATCAGCGGCCAGGGCAGCTCGGCGGCCTCCCAGTACTCGTTGATCGCGGGCAGCACCTCGCGGTCGACGAACCGGCGCGTGGCGATGAAATGCTCCCACTGCTCGTCGGTGAACTGCTCGCGCACGTGGAAGTAGTCGGTGGCGAGCGCGTCGCCGAGGTGTGCGTAGGGCAGGGCGGTGGCGGACATCGGGGTTCTCCTCTCTCAAGCTGCGTGGACGTAGCTGCCGGGCGCCTTCGCCGTCGCCTTGTACTTCGTGTTGCCGAGACGCTTGGGGGCGGGCTTCAGCGCGCCGGAGCGCTCGGCGAGCCAGCCGTCGTAGTCGCCCCACCAGCTCCCGGGCATCGTGGCCGCCCGCTCGGCCCACGCCTCGGGCGCGGCCGGGTGCTCGCCGGCGACCTGGTAGCTCGCGCGGCTGCCCTCTGCGGGCGGGTTGACGAGCGCCTGGATGTGGCCGCTGGTGGACAGCACGAAGCGCGGGGCGCCGCCGAGCATCTGGGTGCTGCGGTAGGCGTTCTCCCACGGGATGATGTGGTCCGTCAGCCCGGCGACGACGTAGCTGTCGACGTCCACCGCGCCGAGATCCACGGCGCTGCCGAGCACCTCCAGCGCGCCGGGGCGGGCGAGCGAGTTCTGCAGCGAGAGGTGGATGAAGTCGCGGTGCAGGCCGGCCGCGAGCCGTACGGTGTCCTGGTTCCAGAACAGGACGTCGAACGCCGGCGGCTGCTTGCCGAGCAGGTAGTTGTTGACGACGTAGCTCCACACGAGGTCGTTCGGCCGCAGCCAGGTGAAGACGCCGCTGAGCGCGCGGCCGTCGAGGTAGCCGCGGCGGGCGGACTCGGCGACCGCGGCGGCGGCGATCTCGCGGCCGGTGAACGCCGAGGCGGTGCCGGCGCGCTCGTTGTCGAGCGCGGCCACGAGCAGGGTCAGGCTCGCGATCTCGCCCAGGCGCCCCTCGGCGGCGAGGTGGCCGAGGGCGGCGGCGCCGATGATCCCGCCCGAGCACGCGCCGTTGAGGTGGACGGCCGGCTGCTTGGTGATCGCGGCGACCGCGTCGCGCGCCTCGAGCACCGCGGCCGCGTAGGTGTCGAGGTCGAAGTGGCCCTGCTCGGCGTCCGGGTTGCGCCAGGAGATGACGAACACCTGCTGGCCCTGCTGGACGAGCCACTCGACCATGCTGCGGCCGGGGGCGAGGTCGAGGACGTAGTACTTGTTGATCGTCGGCGGCGCGAACAGGAGCGGCACCTCGCGGACCTGCTCGGTCTGCGGCTTGTACTGGATGAGCTCGAAGACCTCGGTGCGGAGCACGACCGAGCCGGGGGTGAGCGCGAGGTTCTCGCCGACCGCGAACCGGCTGGTGTCGACGGTGGAGGGCAGCCGCGGGAAGTCGCGCAGGAAGTTGCGCGCGCCCCTGAGCAGGTTCAGGCCGCCCTGGTCCACGCTCTCCTTGATCACGGCCGGGTTCGACCACGGGAAGTTGCTCGGCGCGAGCGCGTCGAGCAGGTTGCCGGCGGCGAAGCGCGCCTGGCGCTCGTGGCGCCAGTCGAGATCGGCGTCCGAGATCAGGCCGTCGACCGCCTCGCCCACCGCGAGATGGGTCTGCAGCAGCCGCCGGAACAGCCAGCTCGACTGCCACGCCGGATCGGCGAAGCGGCGGTCGCGCTTGCCCGGGCGCACGTCCGAGCGCCCGCCCGCGACGCGCGCCAGCTCGGCGCCGAGGTGCCCGACGCGGCGCGCCGCGCGGTCGGGCCGGCGCGCCAGGCCGGCGGCGACGCCGACCGCCGCGCCGGGGCGCACGAACCGAGACGCCCCGCTCTCGGTCGCGTCGGTGAGCATCACGTCGAGTGCGGCCTGGGCCGCCTCGGGGGCCTTGGTCATTCGATCACCTCTCCGGGTTCCACTTGAGGAACTTGACTTTCGCGCACCGGAGCCGCGACGTCATTCCGCTCGGGTCTCGAAGTTTCAGCCCGGCGGTTGTGAGCCGCTCACAGGTCGCCGTCCAGGAAAGCGGCGATCGCCCCGGCGGCGCTCTCCGGCTCGTCGAGCAGGAAGAGGTGCCCGCCGCCCTTGACCACGTGCACGCGCGCGTCCGGCAGGCGGGCTGCCAGCAGCCGGGCGTTGCGCAGCGGCACGCTCGGATCGTCGTCGCCGGCGACGATCAGCGTCGGCCGGCGCACCCGGTGCAGCCAGGGGAGGCTCGACCACCCCGCCGCCGCGTAGAGCTGGTAGGCGTAGCCGAGCGGGTCGGGCGGCCGCCCCAGCCGCGCGGCGGCCTGCTCGGCGAGCACGCCCGGCTCGCGCGCGGTCCGCCCGCCCGCGATGTACGGGACGGTGAGCGACAGCAGCGCCGGGTGGTAGTACCGGGCGGGCGTGGCCAGCGCCAGCGCGGCCAGCGGGCGCGGTGGGATCCCGCCCAGGCCGGGCCCGGTCGCGCACAGCACGAGCCGCCGGACCCGCTCCGGCGCGCGCCGCGCGAGCTCCTGGGCGAGCGCGCCGCCGAACGAGTAGCCGAGCACGTCCGGGCGGTCGAGTCCGAGCACGTCCATCAGCTCGCGCACGACGTCCGCGAGCTCGCGCATCCGCAGCGGCCGGCGCGGACGCTGCGAGAGGCCGGTGCCGGGCGCGTCGAACGCGATCAGCTCGCGGTCGCCCGCGACCCGCGCGTACGGCGCCCACATGTCCAGGTTCGCCCCGATGCCGGTGATGAGCAGGAGCGGGCGCCCCGCGCCCTGGCGCGCGACGCGCAGGCGCAGACCGGCGGCGGTGACGAGCTCGGGCTTCACGGGACGAGACGGATGGCGATCAGCAGCTCGATGACGTCCGACAGCCGGCGCAGGTCGCAGCCGGTCTTCTCGGCGATCCGGCCCAGGCGGTAGTGCGCCGTGTTGACGTGGATCAGCAGCCGCTCGGCGGCCGCCTTGGCGTTGAGATCCTCCTCCGCGTAGGCGAGCAGGGTGTCCGTGAGCTGGCCGCCGTGCGCGCGATCCTCGACGACGAAGCGCTCGATCTGCGGGGCGATCAGCCGCTGCGCCACCGGGTCGTCGCGGAGCGTCAGGTACTCGAACGCGCTCAGGTCGGGCAGCGAGAGCACGCCGCCGGACTCGCCGACGTGCCGGAGCGCCAGCGACGCCTCGCGGTACGCCTCGCCCAGCGCCGCCGTCCCGTCCTGGACGGAGCTCGCGCCGACCGCGAGCACGACGCCCTCGGACGCAGCCCGCTCGCACACCCGCTCGAGCGGCTCCCGCAGCGCCGGCCGCTCGCCCGGCGCGAGCGCGCGCACGAGCACGATCTCCCCGTGCCGCGTCACCGCCAGCGGCTCGTGGCGGCCCCGGATCGCGGCGGCGAGCGCGCTCGCCGCGCGCGGCAGCGCCTCCTCGTCGTCGGCCACGGCGGCGACCAGCACGCAGCGAGCCTCGGCCTCGAGCCCCGCGGCGCGGGCCGCGGCCAGTCCCGCCGCCGTCTCCGGGGCGCCCGCGCCGAGCAGGTCCTCGAGCAGGTCGCGGCGCACCCGGTCGCTGTCGGCCAGCAGGAGCTGCTGGGCGTCGAGATAGGCGGCGCTCGCCCGCGTGGTGGCGAGGTCGACGTAGCCGATCACCGTGCGCGTCGCCTCCAGCGCCTGATCCTTCGCCGCGCGGTCGTCCCTCGACGCCTCCAGCACGGCGTCCCACACGACGTTGTGGTAGATGCGGAAGGCCTCCAGGAAGTCGGGGAGCGAGAGCCCCCGGCGCGCCCGCAGCGCCGCGTGCCGCTCCACGAAGTCGAGCTCCCGCGGCCGCGGGAGGCGGCCGCGGCGCAGCACCTCGCACAGCAGGTCGTGATGGATCGCGATGTGCCCGCGCACGTCCTCCAAGAGCGCCGGATCGGCGCCCCGGTAGGCCGGCATCCGCGCCAGGATCGTGTCGAACGCCCCGGTGACGATCTCCTCGCGCCTGGACGCGAGCGCGCTCGCGACCAGATCCGCGCCGACGGCGGTGGCCATGGCGACAATTGTATTCCGCTCACAATGGCGGGCGCGCAGTTTCGGGTCCTGCGCCCCGTGACCCTGCGCGGCGGCCCCCATAGCTTGTCGCCCATGCCCAACCTCGCCGATCTCCTCACTCGCAGCGCCGCCCGGCGCCCCGACCGGACCGCGATCAAGCTCGACGACCGCGAGCTCTCCTATGCCGCGCTCGACGCCGCCGCCGCCCGCGTGGCCGGTCTCCTGCGCGCCAAGGGCGTTGAACCCGGCGACCGCGTCGGCGTCATGCTGCCGAACGTCCCGTACTTCGCCGTCTGCTACTACGGCGCGCTGCGCGCCGGAGCGGCCGTCGTGCCGATGAACGTCCTGCTCAAGGAGCGCGAGGTCGCCTTCTACCTCGGCGACTCGGAGGCGAAGGTCCTGCTCGCCTGGCACGAGTTCGCCGACGCCGCCCACGCCGGCGCCGAGCAGGCCGGCGCCGAGTGCCTGCTGGTGGAGCCGGGCGAGCTCGAGACGCTGCTGGGGCGCTGCGAGCCCGTCGCCGAGGTCGCCGACCGCCGCGACCACGACACCGCGGTGATCCTCTACACCTCGGGCACCACCGGCACGCCGAAGGGCGCCGAGCTCACCCACGGCAACCTCCTGCGCAACGTCGAGGTCAGCGTCGGCATCTTCGGCCTCGGCGAGCGCGCCGTCACGCTCGGGGCGCTGCCCTTCTTCCACGCGTTCGGCCAGACCTGCGCGCTGAACGCGACGATCGCCGTGGGCGGCTGCCTCACGCTGATCCCGCGCTTCGACGGCGGCAGGGCGCTGGAGATCATCGAGCGCGACCGCGTGACAGTGTTCGAGGGCGTGCCGACGATGTACGCCGCGATGCTCCACCACCGGCGCGCCGCCGAGACGGACACGTCCGCGCTGGAGGTGTGCTTGTCCGGCGGCGCCGCGATGCCGGTGGAGGTCATGCGCGCGTTCGAGGAGCGCTTCGGCTGCCAGATCCTCGAGGGCTACGGGCTCTCCGAGACCTCGCCGGTGGCGTCCTTCAACCGCCGCGACCGCGAGCGCAAGCCCGGCTCGATCGGCCTGCCGGTCGACGGCGTCGAGATGCGCGTGATCGACGAGCGCGGCGCCGACGTGCCGCCCGGCGAGCCGGGCGAGGTCGCGATCCGCGGCCACAACGTCATGAAGGCCTACTGGAACCGCCCCGCGGCGACCGCCGAGGCGATCGACGCCGACGGGTGGTTCAAGACCGGAGACATCGCCAGGATCGACGAGGACGGATACTTCTTCATCGTCGATCGCAAGAAGGAGGTCGTCATCCGCGGCGGCTTCAACGTCTACCCGCGTGAGATCGAGGAGGTCCTGTAC
Organism: Solirubrobacteraceae bacterium; assembly: GCA_044865965.1. Taxonomy (GTDB): domain Bacteria; phylum Actinomycetota; class Thermoleophilia; order Solirubrobacterales; family Solirubrobacteraceae; genus Solirubrobacter. The sequence continues at coordinate 638 of JBIOTP010000061.1, read as the reverse complement.
GGGCACCCCGACGTGCGCGAGGTGGCGGTCATCGGGATCCCGCACGCGACGCTCGGCGAGGAGGTCGGCGCCGCCGTCGCGCTGACCGAGGGCGCCCAGGCCGGCCCCGGGGAGCTGCGGGACTTCGTCAAGCAGCGCGTCGCCGCGTACAAGTACCCGCGCCACGTCTGGCTCGTCGACGAGCTTCCCAAGGGCCCGACTGGCAAGATCCTCAAGCGCGAGATCAAAGTGCCGGAGTCGCTGCATGTCTGACCTCAACCTGGTGCTGTTCGGCCCGCCGGGAGCGGGCAAGGGGACGCAGGCCAAGCCCTTGGCCGCCGACCACGGGCTCGCGTACCTCTCGACCGGCGACCTGCTGCGCAGCGCCGCGACGAGCGGCTCGGAGGCCGGCCGCACGGCCAAGCGCTACATGGACGCCGGCGAGCTGGTGCCCGACGACCTCGTCTTCGCGCTGCTGGGCGAGGCGATCCCGGACGGCGGCTTCATCCTCGACGGCTTTCCGCGCACGACCGCGCAGGCGAGCGCGCTCGACTGCGAGCTCGACCGGCTCGGGCTGCCGCTCCCGCGGGCGATCCTGCTCGACGTCCCCGACGAGGTGCTCATCGAGCGCCTCGGGGGGCGGCGCATCTGCGCGCAGG
>JBIOTP010000060.1:0-9921 GCA_044865965.1 Solirubrobacteraceae bacterium | reverse complement strand
CTTGGAGGGTAGTCGGGGGCCGCGCCCGAGATGATCGTCGATCGCGTCCCGGCAGCCGCGCATGCGGTCGCGGCCGGAGGTCGCCGGCGTCGCCACCGAGATCGCCCCGACGTGGTCGTGACCGTGCCCGAGCAGGTGTTCGACCAGCGCGCGCGCGCCCGCGCGGTGATCGACCTGCACCGTGTCGAAGAGATCGCCCTGGACCCGGCGGTCGATGACCACCGTCGGGATCCCGGCGTCGCGCAGCTCCAGTAGCGGGCCGGGCTCCTCGCGCGACGGCACCGCGATCACCCCGGCGACGCTCTCGCCCATCATCAGGTTGATGTGGCGGCGCTCGATCTCGGGGTCCTCGTCGGTGTTGCAGAGCAGGACCGCGTGACCACGCGCGGTGGCCACCCCCTCGACGGCGCGCGCGACCGACGCGAAGAACGGGTTCTCGACGTCTGAGACCACGAGGCCGATCGCGTCCGCCCGCTGGCGCCGCAACGCGCGTGCGGCCCGGTTGGGGCGGTAGCCCAGCGCCGCGGCGCTCCGGCGCACCCGCTCCGTCACCTCGGGGCCGACACCCTTCTCGTTGGCGAGCGCGCGGGACACCGAGGCGGTCGAAACCCCGGCGTGGCGAGCGATGTCTGCGTAGGTCGGACGATCCATGACGTAATCGATTGCGTATTCGATTACGTTCTACAGGCACCCCACCGGCTTGTCAAGCCCGGAGCGTCGCGCCGGCCCCACGGAGGGGTGGCCACCGGGCTGCCGGGTCACGCCGGGACGTCCGGGGCGGCTCATAAGATCCCGCGGGGAATGGCCCATTCCCCGCGACAACAGCGTCCGTCGCCCCAGCGATCATGCGGCAATGCCCGATGTCGGTCGTGCGCCAAACGCGGCACTCCCCGCGACAAGCCCGACGACGAGCTCGGCGCGGCGGTCGCGCGTTCCTTCTCCCAACGCGCCCTGAGCGCGCAGACGCGGCGCTCCTACCCGGCCGACGTCCGCGAGCGCGTCCTGATCGGCCAGCGCGTCGCCGGCCGCGTGCGCCTCACTCACCGACGAGCCCGCGACCGGTACCGCCCGTGGCTTCCTGATCGAGCCGTGGATCGAGTCCAAGCCCGCTCTCGACGCGCTCGTCGACGACTACCTCGAGAGGGCCCAGCGACTCGGCTACGTCCCGATGCACGGCTGGTTCTGATCGAGCCCCACCCGCGACCATGGCCAGCCAGCAGCCGCACCGACCCGCGCAACGACGACACGTGCTGCCTCACCCTCGAGACGTAACCGCCCGCATCGCCGCACGCGATCGCGTCTGACAGCTGCTCTACTGTCTCGAGCATCGAGGATCCGACGAGCGCCAGAATGTCGGGGACGGCGAGCGGAGCAGCGGATGGCCGCTGAGCCTGAGCGCATGCGCAGCGGCGGACTCGAGTACGACGCCGTCTGGGTGCGGTGTCGCCTCGCCGCCAGCTTCAAGCCCAACGAGGCGATCATCTCGGTGACTGCACAGGACATCGACCAGCCACTGGACTTCTTCGTCGACACCAGCTTTGTACGTCCCAGCGACCCCCCTCGCGGAGAGCAGGTCGACGGCGAGGTTCAAGCGATCTTGCTCGAGGAGCAGAACGGCACCGTGCTCGTTCAGATCCCCGGCGAAGCCGTGTCCTACGGGCCCAAGATCCCCGTCTCACGAGGGCTGCTCGCCACACCCATCACCTCGTAGCAGTGCTGCTCTCAGACATCGAGCTGCGCGCCGAGGTCGACGCCGGACGCCTCATCTTCGAGCCGCGGCTGCCAACGATCGCGTTCCAGAGCGCCTCCATCGATCTCGGGCTGCATGACATCTTATGACGCGTAAGCGTGCTGAAACGGCACTCCAGCGCTAAGGATCGCTTACCAGGGCGGAAGGCGTTATGGGAACTCAGCACGGTTCGTGGTCGTCCGCCGCTGGCTCTGATCTGACAGAACCCGTGTTTACCGGGGCCGGTAGACGTCGCGTCGATGGCCGATGGCGACCACGGTGACGAGCCTCGCGCTTTCATCGAGCTCGTAGATGACGCGGTAGGGCCCACGGCGAGCGGAGAAGCGACGTGGTCGGGGACCGCCTCGCCCGGGGCGCGCAATCTTCGTGGCCGATGTTGATGAGGAGGCCGTTAGGCGCGGTGGAGCGCGTGGCCGTCGACGAAGGTCGCGCGCACGTCGAGGCGGTCGTCGAGCACGACGACGTCGGCGGGCGCGCCGGGCGCGAGCACGCCGAGGCTGGGGCGGGCGAGCAGGCGGGCGGGTGCGCGCGTGGCGGCGAGCAGCGCGTGGACTTCCGAGGCGCCGAGCGTCACGAGGTTGCGCACGGCGGCGTCCATGGTGAGCACGCTGCCGGCGAAGGTGCCGTCGGCTAGGCGGGCGGTCATGCCCTCGACCTCGACGTCGCGCGATCCGAGTCGGTAGCGGCCGTCGCCGAGGCTGGCCGCCGCCATCGCGTCGGTCACCAGGCAGTACCGCTCCCGGGCCGCCAGGAAGGCGGCGTAGGCGACCTCGGGCGCGAGATGGACGCCGTCGAGGATCACCTGCACGGTGACCTCCGGCCTGACGAGCGCCACCCCGCCGAGGCCCGGGTCGCGGTGCCCGAACCGGCGGTGGGCGTTGTGCAGGTGGGTGATCGCTCGCGCGCCGGCGTCGAATGCCGCGTGGGCGAGGTCCGCGTTGGCGTCGGAGTGCCCGCAGGAGACGACGATGCCGCGCGCGATCAGCGCCTCGATCAGCTCCAGCGCGCCGGGGAGCTCGGGCGCCAGGGTGACGAGCGCGATGGGTCCGGCGCGCGCGAGCCGCTCGATCAGCGTCGGGCTTGGTGCCTGCAGGTGACGGGGATCGTGCGCGCCGGGCCAACGCGGCGACAGGAAGGGGCCCTCCAGGTGCACGCCGAGGATGCGCGGCCCGTCGCCGCTGGCGGCCGCCGCCGCGGACGCGACCGCGCGGTCGTACGCCTCGCGGGGGGAGGTGATGAACGTGGGCAGGTAGGCCGTCACCCCGGTGGCCGCGAGCGCCTCTCCGGCGGTGCGGTAGTCGGGCGGCTCGGCGGCGAGAAAGTCGATGCCGCCGAATCCGTTGACCTGCAGGTCGACGAATCCGGGCGCGGCCAGGCCGGTCGGTCCGGCGGGGACGACGCCGACGGCGGCGATGCGGCTGTCCTCGACGCGCACGTCGCCTCGGATCAGGGTGTCGCCGACCAGGGCGTGGCGCACTCCCAGCAGCACGACGGCCCCTCAGGTGGTCAGGGTGACCTTGGAGAGCCCGCGCGGCGCGTCGGGATCCAGGCCGCGATGGCGTGCGAGGGCGAGCGCGACCTGCTGGGCGCGTACGACGGCGACGATCGCGGCGAGCGGCTCGGCGAGCCCGGCCGGGATCGGCAGCTCGGCGTCGGCGCGGTCGGCGATCTCGTGGACGACCGCGCCGCGCTCGCGCAGGTTCGCGGCGAGGTCGGCGAGGTCGCTGGCCGCCGGCCCGGCGGTGCTCATGGCGAGCACGGGAAAGCCGGCGGAGACGACCGCCGCCGGCCCGTGGCGGAGGTCGGCGGCGGAGTAGCCCTCGGCGAGCAGCTCGGCAGTCTCCTTGAGCTTGAGCGCAGCCTCGAGCGCCATCGGGTAGCAGTAACCGCGCGCGACGGTGATCAGCCCGGCGGCGTCCCCGATGGCGCCCGCGACGCGCTCGGCCGGCTCGGGGTCGGCGAGCACGGCCTCAAGCGCCTCGGGCAGCCGCGCCCAGTCGTCCTCGCCCCAGGGCACCGGGCCGAGCGCGTGGGCCAGGATCGCGAAGGCGAGCGCCTGGGCGGTGAAGGTCTTGGTCGCCGGGACGGCCCGTTCGGGCCCCGCGCGCAGCTCCACGGCGGCGTCGGCCGCGGCCGCCAGCGGGCTGTCGGCCTCGTTGGTGACGGCGAGGGTGCGCGCGCCCGCCGCGGCCAGCCGCTCCACCATGGTGGCGATCTCGGGCGTGCGCCCGGACTGGCTGACCGCCACGACGAGGAAGCCGCTGTAGTCCACCGGCGCGCCGTAGAGCGTGTGCAGGCTGGGCGCCGCGAGCGCCACCGGGCGGCCGGTCGCCGGCTCGAGCAGGTAGCGCCCGTAGATCGCGGCGTGGTCGGAGGAGCCGCGCGCGACGAGCACCGTCCCGTGCAGCGGGTCCGGGCGGACGGCGCGGGCATGCGCTGCGATCTCGCCGCGTCGCGCCGCAAGCGCCGCCAGGACGCCTGGCTGCTCGCGCATCTCGGTGGCCATGTGCAGGCCGGTCACGTTGCACCTCCGTGGTCGGGCGCGGCGGGGTGACGCGCTTGCTGGATCTCGAGCTCGTAGCGATCGCCGCGGTACAGCGAGCGCGCGGACTCGATCACGCGCCCGCTGGGTCGGCGGGCGATGCGCCGGAACAGGAACGCGGGCTGCCCCTCGGTGGCGTGCAGCTGGGCGGCCTCCTCGGCCGAGAGGGCGACCGCGCTGACGCGCTGGCTCGCGGTGGCGAGGGTGACGCCGTACCGCTCGCGCAGCAGCGCGTACAGTGACCCGTCGTTCAGCCGGGCGCGCTCGAGGCCCGGGAAGTCCTCGCTCGGCAGGTGCGACCACTCGAGCGCGATCGGGTCGTCGTCGGCCGTGCGCACGCGCTGGATCAGGACCAGTGGCGTCCCCGGCGGGCGCTCGAGCGCGGCGGCGAGCGCCGCGTCGGCGATGACGAGTTCCTGGGCGAGAACGCGGCCGCCGGGCACCATGCCGCGCGCCAGGATGTCCTCACTGAAGCCCTTGAGCGCGTCGGCGTAGACGAGGCGCGGTTCGGCCACGAACGTCCCGCGGCCCTGGATGCGGTAGGCCGCGCCCGCGGCCACGAGCTGGTCGAGCTCCTTGCGCACGGTCATGCGCGCGACGCCGTACCGGTCGGCCAGCATGCGCTCGGACGGCAGCAGGGAGCCGGCCCCGAGCTCGGCGATCAGTTCCTCGAGCAGCTGGCGGAGCTGCTCGCCCTTCGGGCGCGAGCCAACCAGCCGCCGCGGCAGCCCCCCGTCGGGTGGCGCGCTCATAGGGCAACCTCCCGTCCCGCCGGGTCGGCGACGAGCCAGAGGTCGGGACCGTCGGGCGGGGAGTGAGGCCCGGTGGAGGCCGACAGCGTCGTGGCCACGGCGGCGGCGCCCGCGTGTCGCGCGCCCCGGCCCGTCTCCAGCGTGTGGACGTCCGGGAGCGCGGGCGCGCCCAGCTCGCGGTCCAGCCGGTGGGTGAAGGCGTCGGCCGGAGCGCCGTCGTGGCACGCGCACAGGGTCCCGTCGACCGCGGTCGCCGGCACCGCGCGCGCGCTCTCGAGCGTCGACGTGAGGTGGACGCCGGTGCCGGGCGGCTCGAGCTTGGGCAGGCCGATCACCGGGAGCTCGACGGCGCGCGCGATCGTCGCGATGTCGGCCGGGCCCGCGGCGCGGATCCCGCGCGCGCCGCCGACCAGGGCGGCCTGTGCCATGGCCGCCATGTGGGCGGGCGCGCGCGGCGGGCCGCCCGGCGGCGCCTGAGGGGAGACGATCGGGCCGTGGCGCAGCGGCTCGAGGGTCATGCGCGCGCGCGCCGCTCCGACGCCCAGATCAGCCCACGAAGGATCCGGCTCGCGTCCAGGCGCGGCCAGGAATCGGGCGCCGTCCAGCGATGTCCCGGCCGGCGGCACGACGCGCAGGCGCGGCGCCCGCGCGGCGAGCCGCCGGGTAAACGGCGTGCGCAGCAGGTCCTCGGCCGCGAACACGCCGCCGGCCCAGGAGACATCCGCGGGCACGCCGGCGCCCGGCGTCCGCTCGGCCGCGGCCGGCGCTGTGGTGGCCGGTTCACCCGCCGCGGCCGTCCACATCGTGCGCGCCGTCTCGTCGCCGGCGCGTGCCGCGTCGGCCACCGCCTCGGCGACGGCGGCCGCCCCTCGCGCCGGCCCCTCGCCGCCGTAGATCGCGGTGGGCAGCGCGTCCAGGCGCGAAAGTGCGACGCAGACCACGCCGATGCCGCCGCCGGGCGGCCCCGCCCGCTCGCCGGCGAAGTCCATGGCCGCCGCCGCGTGCTCGACGGCCCCCGGCGACTGCAGGTGGCGCACGCCGGGCCCGGCCGGGCCGGTCACGCCGCCGCGTACGACGGACGCGCGCGCTCGCGTCCGACCGGCGTCAGCGGCGAGCGTCGGCCCGATGCGCGCCGCGGCCCCGAATGGGGGCGGCTGCGGGCGCTCCCGTGGCTCGTGCTCCACCTCTCCTCCACTGTCCGGGAGATCGCCGGGGGCCACGATGGCCCTGCACGCCCTCCGCGTCGTCATCGCCCGGCTCGCCGCCGCACGGCGGGCCACCGTCGCGGGAACCCTAGCAGCCTGGTATAGACCATGCAAGGCATTCTTTTCGGAGCTTCCGGCAGAGCCGCCTCCGGCGGATGGCCAAGGGGGCTTGACTGGTATAGACCAGAGTGCTAACGTTCTGCGCGCCGCCGGATGTCCCGGGCCCGGCGGCGCAACATCACCGAGCCGGGCACGAGGAGAGGCAATGTCGATCTCGATCACGCGCACGGGCGCGGCGGTGGTGCTCGCCGCGGCGCTCGCGCTGGGCGCAGCGGCGTGCGGCGGCGGAGGCGGCGGCGGCGGCGGCGCGAAGGGCGCCAAGATCGCGCTGCTGCTGCCGGAGTCCAAGACCACCCGCTATGAGCAGCAGGACCGCCCGAACTTCGAGCGCAGGGTCAAGGAGCTGTGCCCGAGCTGCGAGGTCATCTACGCGAACGCCGACCAGGATGCGGCCAGGCAGCAGCAGCAGGCCGAGCAGGCCATCACCAACGGCGCCAAGGTCATCGTCCTCGACGCCGTCGATGTCAAGTCCGCGGCGGCCATCGTCACGCGCGCCAAGCAGTCCAAGATCCCCGTGATCAGCTACGGCAGGCTGGTCTCGAACGCCGACTTGGACTACTACGTGTCGATCGACCCGTTCAAGGTCGGCCAGCAGCAGGGCCAGTCGCTGCTCGAGGCGCTCAAGGGCAAGGGCATCGCGGCGCCGTCGGTCGTGATGATCAACGGCTCGCCGACCGACAGCAACGCCGGGCCCTACAAGAAGGGCGCGCACAGCATCCTCGACCCCGCTGGTGTCAAGGTCGTCAAGGAGTACGACACGCCGGACTGGAGTCCCGACAAGGCGCAGACCGAGATGGAGCAGTCCATCACCAGCGTCGGCAAGAGCGGCTTCGACGGCGTCTACGTCGCCAATGACGGCATGGCCGGCGGCGCGATCGCCGCGCTGAGGGGCGCGAGCATCGATCCCGCCAGTCGGCCCGTCACCGGCCAGGATGCCGAGGTCACCGGGATCCAGCGGATCCTCGCGGGCGATCAGCTGATGACCGTCTATCAGCCGATCAAGAAGATCGCCTCGGCGGCCGCCGAGCTGGCCGTGCCGCTCGCGCAGGGCAAGACGCCCCCCGCCATCGCCAAGGCGCGCGTCAACAACGGCGCGAAGCAGGTTCCCTCCGTGCTGGTGTCGACGCTCGTGATCACCAAGGACAACATCAAGGACACGGTGATCGCGGACGGCTTCCTCAAGGCGGGCCAGATCTGCACGAGCAGCTACGCCAAGGCGTGCGCGGCCGCGGGGATCCGGTGAGCGAGATGACCACCCAGACGCCGGCGGGCGCCACCCGGGCGCCCGCCACCAACGGCGCGCTGCTGCGCCTGCGCGGAGTCTCCAAGCGCTTCGGCGCCGTGCAGGCGCTCAGCGACGTCGATCTGGACGTGCACGCCGGCGAGGTCGTGGCGCTGGTGGGCGATAACGGCGCCGGCAAGTCCACGCTGATCAAGGCGGTCGCCGGCGTCGGCCCGGCCGACGAGGGGGAGATCCACTTCGACGGCAAGCCGGTGCGCGTCCACAGCCCGCACGACTCCGCCCAGCTCGGGATCGCGTTCGTCTATCAGGACCTCGCGCTGTGCGACAACCTCGACGTCGTCGACAACCTGTTCCTCGGGCGCGAGCGGACACGCGGCCCGGTCCGCGGCGTGCCGCTCGATGAGATCACGATGGAGCAGCGCGCGCGCGAGCTGCTGGACTCGCTCGCCGTGCGCACGCTGCGCTCGGTGCGCGCCGAGGTGGGCATGCTCTCCGGCGGCCAGCGCCAGACGGTCGCGATCGCCCGCGCGATGCTCGGCGAGCCCCGGCTCGTGATCCTCGACGAACCCACCGCCGCGCTCGGGGTGGCGCAGACCGCGCAGGTGCTCAGCCTCGTCGGCCGCCTGCGCGAGCGCGGGCTCGGCGTCATCCTGATCTCCCACAACCTCGCCGACGTGTTCGCGGTCGCCGACCGCATCGTCGTGCTGCGGCTCGGACGCAACGGCGGGGAGTACCCCGCCGAATCCCGCTACCACCAAGCCGTCGTCGCCGCCATCACCGGCGCGGCCGGCGACATCAGTCCCGCCTCGACCGATAAGGAGGCGACCCCGTGAGCGCGACCGCCGCTGGGGCCGCGACCCCCGACACCCCCGACGCCATCCCGGCCGGCCCCGGCGCCGGGCTCGCCGCCGAGCGCGTCAGCCTGCGCGACGCCGCCCGCCGGCTCGCCGAGGGCGAGCTGGGCTCGCTACGGGTCCTGATCGTGCTCGCCATCATCTGGACGATCTTCACGATCGCCAACGACCGCTTCCTCACCGCGGTCAACCTCACCAACCTCGCCCTGCAGATCGCCGCCGTCGGGACGATCTCGGTCGGCGTGGTGCTCGTCCTGCTGCTCGGCGAGATCGACCTCTCCGTCGGCGCCGTCAGCGGCCTCGCGGCCGCCGTCACCGCCACCCTGTCGGTCAAGTCGGGCTGGGGCGCCTGGCCCGCGATCCTCGCGGGACTCGCCGTCGGCGCGGCCATCGGCCTGCTGCAGGGCACGGTGGCCACCCGGCTCGGGATCCCGTCGTTCGTCGTCACGCTGGCGGGACTGCTCGGCTGGCAGGGCGCGCTGCTGGCGGTGCTCGGCAGCGAAGGCACGGTCAACATCACCGATCCCGGCATCACCAACCTGGCCGGGACGTTCTTCTCCGACATCGCCGGCTGGCTGGTGGCGGCCGTGTGCATCGCGGCCATCGCGCTCTCGAGCCTCGGGAGCCGCCGCCGGCGGCTGGCCGCCGGACTGGAGGTCGAACCCGTGCCGGTGGTCGCGCTGCGCGTCGGGGCGGCCGCCGCAGGCATCCTCGCGGCGGTCGCGATCGTCAACGCCGACCGCGGCCTGCCGCTGGCGCTCGTCATCCTCGTCGGCCTCGTCGTGCTCGTCCAGGGACTCATCACCCGCACCACCTACGGCAAGCACGTGTTCGCCGTCGGCGGCAACGCCGAGGCGGCCCGGCGCGCCGGCATCAACGTTGCGCGCGTGCGAACCATCGTGTTCGTGCTCTGCTCGACGCTGGCCGCGTTCGGCGGCATCCTCGCCGCTTCGCGGCTGCTGGCGGTCAACCAATCCTCGGGCTCGGGCGACCTGCTGCTGCTGGCGATCGCCGGCCCGGTGATCGCCGGCGTCAGCCTGTTCGGCGGCCGCGGCTCGGTCTGGGGCGCGCTGCTCGGCGCGCTGGTCATCGGCTCGATCTCCAACGGGATGGACCTCCTGGCGCTCGAGTCCTCCGTGAAGTTCATGGTCACCGGCGGCGTCCTGCTGGCCGCCGTCGCGCTCGACGCCATCGGCCGCCAGCGCCGCCAAGCCCACGGCAGGCTCTAATCACAAACGGCGGCGCCAGCACCCCTGGCGCCGCCGCCGGCCCGGTCAAGCGCGTCAACCAACGCAGCCACCGCCGCAGCCACCCACTGGGGAGTCGCGGTGTGGAACGAGCGGCCGCGCTCGCCGCCGCCTCGGGGGCGCGAACTGGTCCGCGATCGTCGAGGGGGAGCTGGGCCGCCGCCGCTCGAGCGTCGAGGGCGGCTTGAGGTGTCAGACGCTTCGGGTC